>NZ_QZVS01000097.1 GCF_003602235.1 Cryobacterium melibiosiphilum | reverse complement strand
CAGCCCCGCCCGGCGCAGCGCCGTCGTCAGCCCGACCGCCAGCGCGGCCCGGTCAGCCACGCTCGCCACCGGGAGCATGCAGGGGAGCGCCGGCCAGCCAGGCCGCGCCGCGCGCGCCGGCCAGCTCGAGGTCGTCCCGGTTCTTCAGCACCATGCCCCAGGTCTGCTCGACGTGCGGCGCCGCGAGGTGGTCGACGCCGAGCACGGCCAGAGCGGACACCCAGTCGATCGCCTCGGCGATACCGGGCGGCTTCACGAGGTCGAGCGAGCGCAGCCTGGTGATGGCGGCGGCCGTTTCGAGGGCAAGTGGCGCCGAACTGCCCGGCACCCGGCGCCGCACGATCGCCGCGACGCGCTCCGGTGTGGGGTAGTCGATCCAGTGGTAGAGGCACCGCCGGGTGAGGGCGTCGTGCAGGTCGCGGGTGCGGTTGGAGGTGAGGATCACGATCGGCGGATGCGACGCGCGTACGGTGCCGAGTTCGGGGATCGTGACCGAGGCCTCGGCGAGAAGCTCGAACGTGAAGGCCTCGAACTCGGCATCGGCCCGGTCGATCTCATCGAGCAGCAGCACCGCGGGGAGCGGGCCGGCATGCTCGACCGCCTGCAGCATCGGGCGGTGCAGAAGGTAGTCGGCGCTGAACAGCTCGTGTTCGGTCAGGGTGTCGCTGCGGGCCTCCGCGACCCGGATGCCCAGAAGCTGGCGCGGGTAATTCCACTCGTAGAGGGCTTCACCGGCATCGATCCCCTCGTAACACTGCAGGCGAAACAGCGGCGTGCCAAGCACCCGCGCGAGCGTCTTGGCCACCTCGGTTTTACCCACGCCCGGTTCCCCCTCGAGCAGCAGCGGCTGTGCGAGGCTGAGCGCCAGGAAGACCGCGGTAGCGAGGCCCTCGTCGGTCAGGTAGTCGTCGGCATCGAACGCGCGCTGCAGGGCCTCGACGTCGGGGATGAGGCGGCGCACCGCGGGCCCCGCCCCGCGCCGCGGCCGGTCGTCGTGCCCGGAACCGCTCATGTGGCGTGCTCGAGCGGGGCCCCACGGGTGACGTAAGCGGTGCGGCATCCGTCGGAACAGAAATACACCGCGCCGGTCTCGGTTTCGAGATGGATCGAGGCCGGCACCGCGGCGACGGACATGCCGCAGACCGGGTCGATCGCGTCGGGCGACGGATACGACGGGGCGGGCCGGACCGGTGCAGGCCCGGAGTGGTCGTGGGCGCGCGCGGCGGCGCGCAGTTGCACGAGCTGGGCGAAGACGGACAGGGCGATCTCGGCAGCGGTGCGCGCCCCGAGATCGAGACCGGCCGGGCTGACAACCTGAGCGCGCTGCTCGTCGGTGACGTCGAGAGAATCGAGAACCGCGCGGCCCCGGGTTCGGCTGGCAACCAGCGCAACATAGGGCACTCCCGCACGCAGGGCCCTGCTCAGGGCGGGTTCTTCCTCGCGGCCGTGGGAGGCGACGATGAGTGCCGCATCGTCGCCGAGCGGCGCGGCTGCCGCGCCGTCGGTGAGCACGGCATCAAAGCCGAGGGCGGAACCGAGCGCGGCCAGGGCCTGCGCGACGGGGGTGGCGCCGACCACGATGATGCGTGGCAGCGGGATCTGCGGTTCCAGGAAAATCTCGATGGTGCCGCCGCTCAGGCAGGGGTTCGTCACCTGCACCGCGCCGTCCTGCACCGCGCCGTCCTCCGCCGGGGCATCCGCGGTGACCGACCCGCCCGTGGACCCCGCGGCACCACCACCGCCGGGGCCGGGCACAACCCGCAGCAGCAGCGGCTCCCGCGACGCGAGCACTTGCAGGCCGTAGGTGCGCACCGAGGCCTCGACACAGGCACCACCGACGAACCCGTCGATGACGCCTGAGCCGAGTATGAGGGCCGTGTCGCCGGCGTGCGCGCTCGTGGGGCGCTGCGCACGAACCACGGTCGCGCGCACAAAGGGCTCGCGGCGTGCGGCGAGCTGCTCGGCATGCAGGATTGTCGACATCGGGCCCCTTCTAGATCGGCGGGCGCGGTCGGCCCTGCATGGCCTCCCACACCCGGGCCGGCGTGCACGGCATGTCCATGTGGGTGATCCCGAACGGGGCGAGGGCGTCGACGACCGCGTTGACAATGGCCGGCGGGGAGCCGACCGTGGCCGATTCGCCGATACCCTTGGCGCCGATCGGGTGGTGCGGCGAGGGGGTCACGGTGAAGCCGGTCTCCCAGTCGGGCACCTCCATCGCGGTGGGAATGAGGTAGTCCATGAAGGAGCCGCCGAGGCAGTTGCCCTCGGTGTCGAACTCGATGATTTCCATCAGGGCCATGCCCACGCCATCCGTCAGCCCGCCGTGCACCTGGCCCTCGATGATCATCGGGTTGATGCGGGTGCCGCAGTCGTCGACCGCGATGAAGCGGCGCACCTTCACGTGCCCGGTGCCGGGATCGATGTCGACGACGCAGATGTAGGCACCGAACGGAAAGGTCAGGTTCGGCGGATCGTAGGTGACCTCCGCGTCGAGGTTGCCGTCAATGCCCTCCGGCAGGGCGACGGTGCCGTGGGCGCCCATCGCGATCTCGGCGACGGTCTTGCCGATGCTCGGGTCGCCCTTGACGAACCAGCGGCCCTTCTCCCACTCGAGGTCTTCCGGCCGGGTTTCGAGCATCGCGGCCGCGATGAACCTCGCCTTCTCGCGCACCTTGCGGGCCACGAGGGCGACGGCCCCGCCGCTGACCGGGGTCGAGCGGCTGCCGTAGGTGCCGAGGCCGAACGGCGTCTGGTCGGTGTCGCCGTGCACCACGTCGATGTCCTCCGGCGGGATGCCGAGCTCTTCGGCGACGATCTGGGCGAACGTCGTCTCATGGCCCTGGCCCTGGCTCTGCACCGAGATGCGCACCACGGCCTTGCCGGTGGGATGCACGCGCAGTTCGGCGCCGTCGTTCATGCCGAGGCCGAGAATATCCATGTGCTTGCGGGGTCCGGCGCCGACGGTCTCGGTGAAGAACGAGATGCCGATGCCCATCAGCTCCCCGCGCTCACGCTTCTCTTTCTGTTCCTGGCGCAGCTCGTCGTAGCCGGCCATCTGCATGGAAAGCCGCATGGTGGGCTCATAGTTGCCCGAGTCGTACTCCCAGCCGGTCTTGTTGGCGTAGGGAAACTGTTCGGGCTTGATGAAGTTCTTCAGGCGCAGCTCGGCCGGGTCCATGCCGAGCTTCGCGGCGAGGATGTCGACCATCCGCTCGACGAGGTAGACCGCTTCGGTCACCCGGAACGAGCATGCATAGGCGACCCCGCCGGGGGCCTTGTTCGTGTAGACGCCGGTGACCGTGCAGTGTGCGGCCTTGAGGTCGTAGCTGCCGGTGAAGATGTGGAAGAAGCCGGCGGGGTATTTCGTGGGCTGCGCCGTCGCGTTGAACGCGCCGTGGTCGGCGAGCACGTTCGTGCGCAGGCCCAGGATCGTGCCGTCTTTCGTGGCGGCAATGGAGCCCTGCATGATGTAGTCGCGGGCGAACGAGGTGGACATCAGGTTCTCGGACCGGTCTTCGACCCATTTCACCGGTTTGCCGGTGACGATCGAGCCGACGACCGCGAGAATGTAGCCGGGGTAGATGCCCACCTTGTTGCCGAAGCCGCCGCCGATGTCGGGGGAGACGACGCGAATCTTGTGCTCCGGGATGCCGGCGACCATCGCGAACAGCGTGCGGTGGGCGTGCGGGGCCTGGGTGGTCTCGTAGAGGGTCAGTCGGCCGTCGATGGGATCGAAGTCGGCGACGGCGCCACACGTTTCCATGGGCGCGGGGTGCACCCGCGGGTAGATGATCTCCTGGCTGACGACGACATCCGCTGCCGCGAAGACGGCGTCGGTCTCGGTGGCGTCGCCGGCCTCCCAGTCGAAGATGTGATTGTCGGTGCGGCCTTCGAGGTCGTCGCGAATGACGGGAGCACCGGGGTCGAGGGCGGTGCGGGCATCGATCACCGGGGGCAGCAGGTCGTAGTCGACTCGGATCAGTTCGAGCGCGTCGCGGGCGGCGTAGCGGTCGTCGGCGACGACGAACGCGACCTCCTGGCCCTGAAAGCGCACCTTGTCGGTCACGAGCACGGCCTGTACGTCCATCGACAGGGTCGGCGCCCAAGCCAGGCCGAGGGCCTGCAGGTCTGTTCCGGTGATGACGGCGTGCACGCCCGGGTGGGCGAGGGCCTCGCTGGTGTCGATCGACACGAGCCGGGCGTGGGCGACCGGGGCGCGCAGGATCGCGCCGTGCAGCATGCCGGGCAGCACGATGTCGTCGACGTAGTGGCCCTTGCCGCGCACGAAGCGGGGGTCTTCTTTGCGCTGTATGCGGCCGTAGCCGATGGGCCGGTTGTCGTCTCCCGCCGCCGGATTGGTCGGGCGGTCTTCGAGGAGGGTCATGCGCGCACCTCGTCCGCGGTCGCGCCGTGCGCGCTGTCGGCGTCGGCGTCGCTGTCGGTGTCGGTGTCGGCGTTGGAGAGGACCGGATGCTCGGCGGCCCATTTCACGGAGCGCACGATGGTGGCGTAGCCGGTGCAGCGGCAGATCTGGCCCGAGATCGCCTGGCGAATCTCGGTGTCGTCGGGGTGCGGATTGTGGTCGAGCAGGGCGCGAGCGGTGAGCATCATGCCCGGGGTGCAGAATCCGCACTGCAGGCCGTGCTCCTCCATGAAGCCCTGCTGCACGGGATCGAGTACCGCCCCGGTCGCGAGGCCCTCGACCGTCGTGATCGAATGCCCGTCGGCCATCATCGCGAGCACGGTGCAACTCTTCACCGGCTGGCCGTCCATCAGCACCACGCAGGTGCCGCAGTTCGACGTGTCACAGCCCCAGTGCGTGCCCGTCAGGCGCAACACGTCGCGGATGAAATGCACGAGCAGTACTCGCGGTTCGATCTCTTCGGTGATGTCGGTGCCGTTCACCGTCATGGTGACCTGCATGGTGTCAGCCTTCCTGAGTCGCGGGTGCGGGGGCGTTCGGGCCTTCGCTGGCGGCCGCGCGAGCGAAGGCCCGGCGCAGCACCCGGCGGGTGAGTTCGTCGGCGAGGTGCCGCTTATAGTCGATCGGGCCGCGCTGGTCGGCAATGGGGTCGCAGGCGACGGATGCGAGGCGCCCGGCCTCCACGAAGAGTGCCTCGGTCGGTTGCCGGCCCACCAGTACGGCGGCCGCTTCGGTCACGGTGCCGGTCTGTCCGACCGCGGTCAGCCCGATGGCGGCAGCCTCGATCGTGCCGTCGGGGGCCAGCGTGAGGGATGCGCCGGCGGCGGCGACGGCCCAGTCACCGACTCGCCGCTCGACCTTCTCGTAGGCGCTTCCGGTGCGGGAACGCACCGGAAGGCGGACTTCGCACAGGATCTCGTTGTGCGCGACGGCGGTCTCGTAGGGGCCACGGTGAAACTCGTCCATCGAGAGCAGGCGTTGCCCGCCGGCCCCGCGAATGACCGCGATCGCTCCGAGCACCTCGCAGACGGTGGACAGGTCTTCGGCCGGGTCGGCCTGGCAGAGCGACCCGCCGATGGTGCCACGGTTGCGCACGATCGGGTCGGCGATGACTTTCTCGGCGTCGGTGATGATCGGGAACAGCGCCTCGATCTGGGCGGATTCGAGCAGGGTCGTGTGCCGGGTGAGGGCGCCGATGCGGAGGGTGCCCGCGTCCGGTCCGCTCGTGTCATGCACGACGAAGTCCAGCTCGAACAGGTCGTTGATGTCGATGAGCCATTCGGGCCGGGCCAACCGCAGCTTCATCATCGGTAGCAGGCTGTGACCACCGGCGAGGATGCGTGACTCGGGTCCGTGTCGCTCGAGAAGGGCCAGGGCATTGTCGACGGTGCTGGCCCGCACATAGTCGAAGGCGGCCGGAATCTGCACAGTTCACTCCTCATCGTTGAGGTTCCTCCGCGAATCGAAGGATCGGGCCCGGAAGCCGGAACCGTGCCACATCATGCTCTGAACCTGAGGTTGTGTCAACGACCAATCATGTGCCGACGACCAATCAGACGACCAATCAGAGGGCGCGCAGGAGCGCACGCCAGTGCCGGCGGAAACGCACCTCGGCCGCCGTGGCGCGCATCTCCTCGAGGGCATGAAGCCGGCCGAAACCGAAGGCGTCCTCGCCGCGAGCGTGGGCCTCGGCGCCGAGCCGAACCAACACGGTCCGGGCCACAACACTGTCCTGGTGCTCGCCGAGCGCCTCCTGCAGGCCCCGGGCGAGGGCGACCATGCGGGATGCCCGTTTGGGGTCGACCGTGACCGCAGCTTCCGCGGCGTACCGCAGGCGCTTGGCACGTTTGCGCACGTCGTGCAGGGCCCGGTCCCGTTCCGTGCCCGCGGGCAGGGCCTGCGCGGTGCCGACGGCACGGCGCAGGCGTGTGACGTCCGCGTCGATTTCGTTGCGGGCGACGCGACGCGACGGAAGGTTCGCCTCCGAGCTCAGCGGTGGGTTCTCGAGCAGCTCGGCCAGGGACGCGAGCAGCTGGAAATAGCGCTCCGAGTTCAACACGTCGAGCACGGTCAGTTGCGCGCTCTGCACGCCGGAGGCCAGGAGCTCATCGATCGCGTTGGCGGTGGCCCCCGTGCTGGCCCCGGCGCCGAGCCGCGCGCCGCGCCCGGCCGGCTCCTCGGTGACCTCATCACGCAGGCGCTCGTGCAGTACCTCGGCGTCGCGGGCGATGCCGAGCACACCGGCCAGCCAGCGCAGCTCGTCGCGCAGCCGATCGGCGGTCTCGGGGTCGAGCAGGCTGCGGTAGCTCGCCAGCGCCGAGCGCAACCGCCGGGTGGCGGTGCGCATGGTGTGCACGGCGTCGGGGGCGTTCTCGCGCACGCGGGGATCCTGCTCGTGCAGCACGTGCACCTGTTCGTGCAGGTACTGAAGCAGCGCCCTGCCGGCCGAACCCTCGCGGGTGACAGGGCGTGGTCGTCGCGGGGCGACTGAGGCGTGATCGCCGGTCGTATTCACTGCATCGGTCATAGCTGCAGCTTAACCGGGTCGCCCTGCACCGGGTCGCCCTGCGCCGGGTCGCCCTGCACCGGGTGAGACGACGACGGTGCCGCCGGCCACGTGGAGGCGTGGACGGCGGCACCGATGACGCGACCCGCGGGCCGGGTCAGGTTTGTCAGGCAGACGCGAGCCACAGGTCGGGGCCGAAGACCTCGTAGTGGATGTTGGCGGCCGGCACGCCTGATTCGAGCGCTTGCGTGCGGATGGCGCGCATGAAGGGGAGCGGTCCGCACAGGTAGACCGTGGCATCCGTCGGGATGGTCACGTTGTCGAGGGACATGTAGCCGAGGTGGGCGCCGTCGTCGGCGCCGGCGACGGGGTTCTCCAGCCAGAGTTCGATGGCCGCGAAATCGAGCTGCTCGACGTCGTCGTTCATCTGCTCGCGCAGGGCCCAGCGGTCGAGGGTGCTCTCGGCGTGCAGCACGGTGACCTGGCGCTTGGAGTCCTGCTCGGCCAGGGAACGCAGGATCGAGGCGGCGGGGGTGCAGCCGATGCCGGCCGAGGCCAGGATCAGCGGGCCGTCGCTGGCGGGGAGCGTCACATCGCCGCAGGGGTGGGACAGAATCAGGGTGTCGCCGACCTGCACGTCACGGTGCAGGGCCGGGGATACCTCGCCGGCGGGGTCGAGCTTCGTCGTGAAGACGCGCACGTCGGTGCCGGTACCGGCCGACAGCGAGTACTGCCGAACCTGGGTGATGCCGTCGGGCATGACGACCGACACGCCGACGTACTGGCCCGGAAGGGACGCGGTGACCGGGGTGTCGTCGCCGGGCACGAGGGTGAAGGTCACGGCGTCGGTGCCGGCGGCTTCCCGCTTGGTCACGGTCCAGGGGGCGAGAGCGATGTCGCTGGCCAGCCCGGCGTAGAGACCGTTTTCGAGCTTGATCAGGGCGTGTGCCATGAGCCAGTAGACCTCGGTCCACGCGGTGGCGATCTCGGCGGTGATGACGTCGCTCAGTTCATCGGCGATGGCCTCGAAGAGGTACTTGTAGACGATGTCGTACTGCTCGGGGCGGATGCCGAGCGAGATGTGCTTGTGGGCGATGCGGCCGAGCAGCTGCTCCGGCAAGGTTCCGGGGTGGGCGAGCAGGTGGGTGGCGAAGTGCGCGACGCTGGCGGCGAGGGCCTGCTGCTGAGCGCCGCTCTTCTGGTTGGAGCGGCTGAAGAGTCCATCGTAGAACTCGGGGTGTGCCGTGAGCATCCGGCCGTAGAAGTTGCGCGCGATGGTGGGCATCCGCTCACCGACCGTCGGCAGGGTCGCTTCGATGAGGGCTGTGGATGATGTCGAAAGCATGCGTTCTCCTTATGTCGGAATGTCGCGGTACTTTTTAAAAGTAGCATCAAATATGCCAGAATAAGCACGTTCTTCTACATTGCGTAGAAAATGGATGCCGTCAGGCGCGGCTGTGGGCGCCCGGGCGGTCGCTTCAGGCCGGACCGGTGCTGAGCCCGACGAGGACCGGGCCGGAGACCCGACTGTGGGGGAGGGACGCAATGACCAGGCCGTCGAGCTCGCCGTAGAAGGCCTCCCGGGCGCGGCTGAGCGCCCCGCGCAGGCCGCAGCCGGCCAACAGCGGGCAGGGGCCGTTCGGAGATTCGCAGGCCGCGACATCCGTTCTGGTATCGAGGCGGCGCAGCAGCCAGCCGACCGTCACCGTGCGGCCCGCCTCGCTGATACTCACACCGCCGGCCCGGCCGCGCACGACGGTGACGAGGCCGAGTTCCCGCAGCCGGATGATGGCCTTGCTGACGTGGTTGTACGGCGTGCCGACGCCGTCGGAGACAACCTGCGCGGTGGTCAGGGCGGAATCCGGAACCGCCGCGAGCAGCATGACCACGCGCAGGCAGACGTCGGAAAACGCGGTGATTCTCATGACTCCAGCCTAGATCTGTGTGTCGCGGGGTGTCGCCCGCGCACGGGGACAGCAGGACGTGCGAGAGAATAGGGCAAGTGACACCTGCAGCTCTCACCCTGGACACCGCCGCCCTGAACGACGTGATTCTCTCCGTCGACCTGGCCGGGGTCTTCGCCAACGCCATTTTGGGTGGCGTTGCCGCACGCACGGCCCGGCTCGACATCGTCGGCTTCGTGGTTCTCGCGATCATGTCGGGCCTCGGCGGCGGCATGATTCGCGACACGCTGCTGCAGCAGGGCATGCCGGTCGCCCTCAGCGACCCGGCCTACCTCATGACGGCCGTTTTCGGCGGGGTGATCGCCTACTTCGTGACGTTCAACGGGCGCTGGTCGCGGCGGGTGCTGCTCTTGCTCGATGCGCTCGCCGTGGGTTGTTGGTCGTCGGTGGGAGTGCAGCGGGCCCTCGAGGCGGGTCTCGGCTGGATGCCCGCGATTCTGCTCGGCATCATCACGGCAGTCGGTGGCGGGATGGTGCGGGACATCATGCTGCTCAAGGTGCCCTCGATTTTCGGCGGCAATACCCTCTACGCCACGAGCGCCCTGCTCGCGAGCAGCCTGATGTGGGTGCTCAGCACCCTCGGGCTCGTGGTCGTCGGGTCGTTCGTGGCGATCCTGAGCGGCGCGGCGCTGTCGCTGCTGGCCAAACGCTACGGCTGGATTCTGCCGACCGGCTACGCGCTGCGCATTCCGAAGCCGATCCTGCTGCTGAACCCGCGGGCCTGGCGCGAACGCCGCCGCCGCGCCCGCGCCGACGACCTCGACGAAGACTAGCCCAGCGCGGTGCGTTCGACGGGCGCGCTCGGGGCGAGCGCGGCGAGGGTCACGGCGTGCAGCGGAGCGTTCGTCGCCAGCGCGCTGCCGTGCCACGGGCCCGGCTGGCCATCCACCGAGGTGAACACGCCACCGGCCTCCTGCACGATCGGGATCAGCGCGCCCATGTCGTAGGGCTGCAGGTCGAACTCGGCCACGATGTCGAGGTGTCCCTCGGCGAGCAGCATGTATGACCACATGTCGCCGTACGCGCGGGTGCGCCACACCCGTCGCGACAGCGAGACGAGCTCGTCGAGGTGCCCGGTCTGGTCCCACTGCTGGATGCTGTTGTAGCTGAGGGACGCGTCGGCGAGCTCGGCCACGGCCGACACCTGCAGGCGGCTGGGTGCGGCGTGCGGCGTGCGCTCATCGCTCGACCAGGCGCCTGCGCCGACGGATGCCCACCAGCGCTTTCCGAGGGCCGGTGCGCTCACGACGCCCACGACGGGAACCCCATCGACCGCGAGCGCGATCAGGGTCGCCCAGATCGGGATGCCGCGCAGGAACCCGGCCGTGCCGTCGATCGGGTCGATGATCCACTGGCGTTCGGTGGAGCCCTCGGTGCCGAACTCCTCGCCGAGGATCCCGTCGCCGGGGCGCCGCTCGGCCAGCAGCAGACGGATGGCCCGCTCCACGGCCTGGTCGGCATCCGTCACCGGGGTGCGATCGGGTTTCGTCGTGATGACGAGGTCGAGTGCGGTGAACCGAGCACGGGAGATCGCGTCGGCCGCATCGGCCAGCTCGAGGGCGAGCCGCAGGTCGGCGGCGATATCGGTAGCGTGTGGGCGGGGAATCTGGGGGTGCTGCAGGGGCTCGGTCACCCTCTCAAGGATAGTAATGACGGCTCCACACGCCGCACTCTCGGCTCGATTGGCATTGTGGCGCTTCGGGGTGTTAGGGTTACACGTTGCCGCGGGTTGAATCGCTGCCTCACATGCACCTCTAGCTCAATTGGCAGAGCAACTGACTCTTAATCAGTGGGTTCCGGGTTCAAGTCCCGGGGGGTGCACCACCAGCCCCGTTTCATCGGCATGCCGCCGCTGAAACGGGGCTTTTTCGTGCCTGCACGCCCGGGCTGGGTCTGAGACCCCGTCGCTCTGCGCTCGAAACTTAGCTCGTGCGCCCGAAAATTGCGCGCTTCTGCGGTCGTGCGCCTGAAAGCTGCTGGTGCTCCGCACACGTGCACACTCTGGTGCGCTCGAAACCTGCTCCTGCGCCCGATACGGGCCTGCTCACGGGTTCATGCGCTTCACAACTGCTCGTGCGGGTGGCAGGCCAGGCGCACGAGCAGTTTTCAGGCGCACGGGCCGATCAGAACGAGACTCGTGCCGCGACGTGTCACAGATGGCCCCATGGTGTCGGCCTCCGGCCACGAAGTGTCACAGATGGCCCCTTCAGAGTGGCTCGAGCTCATCGCCAAGGGGCGATCTCTGCCACTTCGCCCGCGAAGTGTCACAGAACGCCCCTTGACGAAGAAATACGGCCGCGAAGTGTCAGAGATGGCCCCTTCGTTGGCCTTCATGGGGCAATCTGTGACACCTCACGAGCACCATGGGGCAATCTGTGACACCTCGTGCCCGCGAGCCCGCGAACCAGCCCGTTGGTCGCGGTACTTGGGCCAACGCTCCGGCCCGTCGGCGAGCGAATCCCCAGCGCCCTTCGTTCCTGCTCCAGGCCAGGACTCGCGCACCACCGTGATCCGCCTGACCTGCCTGACCTGCCTGACCTGCCTGACCTGCCTGACCTGCCTGACCTGCCTGACCTGCCTGACCTGCCTGACCTGCCTGACCTGCCTGACCTGCCCGACCTGCCTGACCTGCCCGACCTGCCCGACCTGCCCGATCACACTGATCTCAACCGAGCCCGCAGGTGGCCGCCAACCCTGCGAAAATGGATGCACCACCACGAGCAGGTCAGAGGGAGTCCCCATGAGAATCACCATCACGAGCGTGCTCGTCGACGACCAGGAGAAAGCCCATCGGTTCTACACCGAGAAGCTCGGCTTCGTGACGAAGCACGATGTTCCCCTGGGCGAGGATCGCTGGCTGACCGTCGTGTCCCCGGACGACCCGGAGGGCACCGAACTGCTCCTCGAGCCGAGCGGACACCCCGCCGCGAAGCCGTTCAAGGACGCCCTCGTCGCCGACGGCATCCCCTTCACCCAGTTCACCGTTGACGACGTCGCCACCGAGTACGAGCGGCTGCTCGCCCTCGGGGTGCGCTTCACGCAGGAGCCTCTCACCATGGGGCCGGTGACCATCGCGGTGCTCGATGACACCTGCGGTAACCTCATCCAGATCATTCACCAGGCGGGTTAGTGGCCCTCAGGCCCGCCATCGGTACTCGTTCTCGGGGCGGCCCGGGGTGCCGTAGCGCGGCGACCGCAGCACGCTGCCCGAATCGGCGAGGTACTCGAGGTAGCGACGGGCCGTGACCCGGCTCATGCCGAGCTGGTCGGTGATCTCCGACGCCGACAACGGTTCGTTCTGCTGTTGCAGGAAAGCGACGACCCTGGCGAGGGTGTCATCGGCGAGGCCCTTGGGCCGGGTCGCGCTCGCGGGGGAGCGCAGGCTCGCGAAGGCCTGGTCGACCTCGGACTGGTTAGCGACCGTTGCGTGCGCGTTCAGCTGCGTGCGAAACTCGCGGTAGCTCGTGAGCTTCTTCGCGAACGTCGCGTAGGTGAAGGGCTTGATCAGGTACTGCACAACACCCGCGGCGATGGCGTTGCGCACATTGTCGAGTTCGCGCACCGCGGTGATGGCGATGATGTCCGTGGTCAGGCCGGCCGCGCGCATCCGTCGGCTGATGTCGAGGCCGTGCTGGTCGGGCAGGTTCATGTCCATGAGCACGAGGTCGATCGGCGTGCCGGCCGCCTCGGCGGCGGCGAGCTGGCGCAACGCCGCCTGCCCGGTGGCGGCGGAGCCGGCCAGCACGAACCCCTCGAGGCGCCCGATGTAGACGGCGTGGGCCTCGGCGGCGAGGGGTTCGTCTTCGACGACGAGCACCCGGATCAGGTCGGCCGCGCCCGCCGTTCCGGCTGACCCGGAAACGCCGGCGGTCCCGGCCGCTGCGGACAACGTGGGGTCAGACGTGTCGTCAGACATGGGGGATCTCCTCGGGAACGCCGACGCGGGCCGCCGCCGGGATGGTGACCGTGAAGACCGCACCCGTCAGGGCGTCGCTCATTCCGCGGCCGATGGTGAGCGTGCCACCGAGACGAACCACGGCCTGCCGCACGAGCGCGAGGCCCAGCCCGCGGCCATAGCTTCCCGGCTCCTTCGTGCTGAACCCCAGCCGCAGAATGTCCTCGGCCGCCTGCGGATCGACGCCCGGCCCGCTGTCGCCCACCTCGATGATGACGGCGCCGTCGGTTTCGCTCACCCCGACGTCAACGCGGCGCGGCCGGACCCCCGAGGCGGCAGCGGATGCGGCGGCATCGAGCGCATTGTCGACCAGATTTCCGAGCACGGTCACGAGGTCCTGCACCGAGAGGCCCGAATCGGTGAGGTTGCCGGACGCGGTGACGTTCAGCGCGATGCCCAGTTCGTTGGCCTGGGCGGCCTTGCCCATGATCAGGGCGCTGATGACCGGTTCATCGACGGAACTGAGCATCTCGTCGGTCAGCTGCTGGCTGAGCTCGAGGTCCTGGGTCGCGAACTCGAGGGCTTCCTCGGTGCGCCCGAGCTCCATGAGCGACACGATCGTGTGCAGGCGATTCGAGTGCTCGTGGGTCTGCGCGCGCAGGGCTTCCGACAGGGTGCGCATCGACTGCAGTTCGTTGCCGAGGGACTGCAGGTCGGTGTGGTCGCGGATCGTGACGACGCGGCCCATCGGGGCCGGGGCACGGCGCATCCGCTTCGCCCAGCCCCAGCCGCTGACCCAGCCGCTGCGGCCCGACGTCTCGGCGGGTTCCTGGCTGACGACGAGAACGCGGGTCGCCGTCAGATGGATTTCGTCGTGGGCGGCCCGTCCGCTGCGCAGCAGTTCGTCGAGGCTGGCCGGCAGGCCGAGGTGCGGCAGGCTGACCGGAATGCCCGCGGAGGGCGTGCGCGGCGCAATTCCGAGCAGCCGGGCGGCCTGGTCGTTATAGAGCAGCAGGGTGCCGTTCGGGTCGACGAGAACGAGTCCCTCCCGCACCGAGTGCAGCACCGAGTCGTAATAGACGAAGAGTTGCGCGAGCTGCTCGGGCCCCCACCCGAGAGTCACCCGGCGCAGGTAGCGGCCGAGCAGCAGGGACACGATCGACCCCGCCGCGAGCAGGCCGAGCGACAGGCCGAGTACGGCTGGAAGCCGGGCGTTGAGGGCGATCGTCACGCTGCTTGTGGTCGTGCCCGCTGCGACCAGGCCGTGCACGATCCCGGCGTCATCGACGATCGGCACGACCGCTCGTACCGACGGCCCCAGCGTGCCGGTGCTGACCTCGGTCAGCGGATTTCCGGCGAGGGCGGTGTCGATCGCGCCGATGTACGGCTTGCCGATTTCGGATGCCGTCGGGTGCGTCCATCGGGTACGGTCGGGGGCCATGATCGTGATGAAGTCGAGCCGCGCATCCCGGGTGACCTGGAGGGCGTAGGGCTGCAGGGTGCTGCTCGGATCGCTCGACTGGCTCGCGGCGAGGGTCAGCGGGCTGTCGGCGATCGACGTCGCGATCGCGAGCATGCGGCTCTCGGCGTCGTCGAAGCCGCGGTCGCGGGCATCCACGAAGGCTGCCGTGCCCACGAAGGCCGTGAGCACCACGATGAACAGCGCGTGCGCCCAGAACAGGCGGCGCGCAATGCTCCAGCCCTTCACCACGATGCTCCCTATGCCTGAACGTGCCCGCCTGAACGTGCCCGACTGAACGTGCCCGACTGAACGTGCCCGCCGAACGTGCCCGCGTGAAACTGTCCGCCGTGACCAATACGACCGCAACCGTGACGGATGCCGCCACCTCGACCACTGTATAACCCAGTAGCAGCACAGCATGGAGGTTCCACTCGGAACGCCCTCAAGCCTAGACAAAGGAGTCTGCCATGGCATCGTCAGCATCCGCTCGTACGACCGAGACCGGCGGCAAGAAACCCCGCAAGCGCCTCGACTCGTCACACTTTCTCTACATGGCCGTCATCGTCGCCGTGGTGCTCGGCATCGCGGTCGGCCTCATCTGGGGCGGCCCGGAGGGCTTCGCCGTCGGCCTCAAGCCCCTCGGCGACGCGTTCATCGCTTTGATCCGCATGATGATCTCGCCGATCATCTTCTGCACGATCATTCTCGGCATCGGTTCGATCGCCAAGGCCGCGACCGTGGGCAAGGTGGGCGGGCTCGCGCTCGGCTACTTCATCGTCATGTCGACCTTCGCACTCGGCATCGGCCTGGTCGTCGGCAACCTGATCCACCCCGGCGAGGGACTCAACATCCAGGGCGCGACCTACGAAGCGCCCGAAGCGGCTGACACCGAGGGCTTTCTGCTCGGGATCATCCCGACCACGCTGGTCTCGGCCCTGACCGCGGGCAACATTCTGCAGACCCTGTTCGTGGCCCTGATCGCCGGCTTCGCCCTGCAGAAGATGGGCCCGGCCGGACTGCCCATCCTGCGCGGCATCGCCCACCTGCAGGCCCTCGTCTTCCGCATCCTGATCATGATCATGTGGCTCGCCCCGATCGGCGCCTTCGGTGCGATCGCCGCGGTCGTCGGCGCGACCGGCATCCAGGCCATCATCAGTCTCTTCACCCTCATGATCGCCTTCTACATCACCTGCATCCTCTTCATCGTGGTCATTCTCGGCGGCATGCTCAAGATCGTCACCGGCGTGAACATCTTCAAGCTCATGCGCTACCTCGCCCGCGAGTACCTGCTGATCTTCTCCACGAGCTCGTCCGAGGCAGCCCTGCCGCGCCTGATCGCCAAGATGGAACACCTCGGCGTCTCGAAGCCGGTGGTGGGAATCACGGTTCCGACCGGGTATTCCTTCAACCTCGACGGCACGGCGATCTACCTGACCATGGCGTCGCTGTTCATCGCGACGGCGCTCGGCCAGCCGCTCAGCCTGCCGGAGCAGATCGGCCTGCTCGTCTTCATGATCATCGCGTCGAAGGGTGCCGCCGGCGTCAGCGGTGCAGGCCTCGCCACCTTGGCCGCCGGACTGCAGGCCCACGCCCCGCAGCTCGTCGATGGCGTCGGCTTCATCGTGGGCATCGACCGCTTCATGAGCGAGGCCCGCGCGCTGACCAACTTCACCGGCAACGCGGTGGCTACGGTCGTCATCGGCAAGTGGACCAAGGAGATCGACATGCCCCAGGTCGACCGGGTGCTCAACAAGCTCGAGCCCTTCGACGAGTCGACGATGCTCGCGCACAGCCACTTCACCGAGCCGGCCGCGCACGCCGCAGCCGAGCCCTCCGAAGCGGATGCCTCCGCCGCGTCGAAGAAGGTGACCGCCGGCGTGTAAACGCCCCGCGCTCGAACCCCGTAAGACCAGTGGATGCCGTCCGGTGCAGTGACCCGGGCGGCATCCGCTCTGTCGGCGTGAGGCACCCATTTTTTCGGTGCACCGAAAATGTTTCCCGGCGTCGAAATGTGACTGTGCTAACTTATATATGTACCAACACGAATTCACCGAGGACGCGCAGGCGTAGCCCCCATTTTCATGGAACAGCCGTATGCGTATGGTGAGGACCTGATGAAGTGATCCCATGATCGCTCCTGCTTCGCCGGTGGCGCCGAGGCAGTCAGCGCCTACCCGTCCGACACGAGCGAATGCCGCGACACCCGCACACGGGTTGTCTGCGTGCCCTCAGAAACCCGTGAGCGACATTACCCACACTCCCGAAACCGTGCCCGCGACCCCTGTTGCACCATCGGAGATCGCCGTGAAAGCGGATCACCTCTACAAAGCGTTCGGGCGACGCCCGCACGAGATGGTGAAGAGAATCGCCGCCGGCGCCAGCCGCTCCGACGTCTCTAACCTCGGAGTCGCAGCCGTCATCGACGCCTCCTTCGAGGTCAAGCGCGGCGAGATCTTCGTTGTCATGGGCCTGTCCGGCTCGGGCAAATCGACCCTCATCCGCATGCTGAACGGCCTGTGGGAGACCACGAGCGGCACCGTGACCGTCGGCGGCACCGACATCACCGGTATCTCCGCCGCCGAACTGCGCGACGTGCGCCGTCAGAGCATCTCCATGGTCTTCCAGCACTTCGCCCTGCTGCCGCACCGCACCGTGATCGACAACGTCGCCTACGGCCTCGAAATCCAGGGCATGGGGCGCGTCGAACGCCTCGCCCGGGCCCAGACGATCATCGACCTGGTCGGACTCGGCGGCTGGGCCGACAACCTGCCCTCGGAACTGTCCGGCGGAATGCAGCAGCGCGTCGGCCTCGGCCGGGCCCTCGCCGCCGACACCGACGTGCTGCTGATGGACGAGGCGTTCAGCGCTCTCGACCCGCTCATCCGCCGTGAAATGCAGGAACAGCTCATCGAGCTTCAGGAAGCCCTCGGCAAGACGATCATCTTCATCACCCACGACCTCAACGAGGCCATGTTCCTCGGCGACCGGATCGCGGTCATGCGAGACGGCCGCATCGTGCAGATCGGCACCCCCGAAGAGATCCTCACCGACCCGGCCAACGACTACGTCGCCCAGTTCGTGCAGGACGTCGACCGCGCACGGGTGCTCACCGCCACGAGCGTCATGGAGCCGGTGCGTTCCGTCGTCACCAAGACCGCCGGACCCCGGGCCGCACTGCGCACGATGCGCGACCTGCAGACATCCGTTGTCTTCGTGCTCAACCGTGATCGCAGCTTCGCCGGCATCGTGCGGGACCGCGACGTGCTGAAGATGGTCAAGGCCGGCGACACCGACCTGCGCACGATCATTCGGGACGACGCCACCACGGTCTCGCCCGACACCGCGCTCGTCGACCTGGTCGAGCCCTCGGTCGGCAGCGACCTGCCGATCGCCGTCGTCGACGCGAAAAACCGCCTGCTCGGCGTCATTCCGCGCGTCACCCTGCTCGCCGCCATCGGCAACGTCACGACCAACACGGGCACCCTGCCCATCGTCGAACCGCCGTCGACGGTGTCGATCAGCATCATCACCGAAACCCTGCGCGATACCGAAACCCACACCGAAACCCATACCGAAGCCCTGACCGAAACACCCCGCGTCACAGAAACTCCGCGCGATACCGCGCTGGAAGGAGCCGAAGCGTGAACGACTTCAGAATTCCCCTCGGCACGTGGATCGCGAGCTTCATCGACTGGATCACGGTCACCTTCGGGTTCGTCTTCGACTTCATCAAGGTGATCGTCGACGGCGCCTTCGGGGGCGTCAACTTTCTGCTCGTTGCCCCGCCGTTCTACGTGATCATCGCGCTCGCGGCGGCCCTGGGGCTCGCGACCCGCGGCTGGAAGTTCGCGGTCGGAACCGTGATCGGCCTCGGGCTCATCCTCGGCGTCAACCAGTGGGAGAACGCGATGGCCACACTCGCTCTCGTTCTCGTGGCAAGTATCATCGCCATCGCCATCAGCATCCCGCTCGGTGTCCTCGCGGCCAAGTCCTCCGCCGCGTCGAGCATCATCCGGCCGATCCTCGACTTTCTGCAGACCATGCCGGCCTTCGTCTATCTGGTTCCGGCACTGATCCTGTTTCGGGTCGGCGAGGTTCCCGGCATCGTGGCGACCATCATCTTCGCCATGGCCCCCGGGGTGCGGCTGACCGAACTCGGCATCCGCGGCGTCGACAAGGAGGTCGTCGAGGCCGGCCAGGCCTTCGGCGCGAGCCCGTGGCGCATCCTGCGTCAGATCCAGTTGCCGCTGGCGACGCCCACGATCATGGCCGGCATCAACCAGGTCATCATGCTGTCGCTTTCGATGGTCGTCATCGCCGGTATGGTCGGCGCGGGCGCGCTCGGCGGCGAGATCGTGGCCAGCCTGTCGCGCCTCGATGTCGCCCTTGGGTTCGAAGCCGGTTTCGCCGTGGTGATCCTCGCGATCTACCTCGACCGCATTACGGCCGCGCTCGGCACGGGGGACACCCCGCTCGGGCGCATGCTCGCCCGGCGCAAGGCTCCGGGCCTGCCTGCGGCATCCGTGTCGGCACCCGCACCCGCCCTGGTCTAGAGCCCTGGTCTCGAGCGCGATATCGAGCCTCTCCCATACTGACGGATGCCCCGCATCCGTTTCCCCTGTGCGCCGGCTCCCTGCGAACCGGCGTACGCACCAAGAGTCAATCCCCAGTCACCCGCAGCGGGTGGCACGAAAGGTAGACACATGAAAATTCGTTCAACACCCCTCATCGCGCTTGGCGCGGTCTCGCTCCTCGCCCTCGCGGGCTGCTCGTCATCGGCGGAAGCCGAAGTGGAGACCGCGTCCAACGGCGACCAGCAGGACATGAGCCTCGCTGTCTTCAACGGTTGGGACGAGGGTATCGCCGTCTCCGAACTGTGGAAGGCCATTCTCGACGAGAAGGGCTACAACGTCGAGCTCGAGTACGCCGACGTCGCCGCCGTCTACGAAGGCCTCTCCTCGAGCGACTATGACCTCACCATGGACATCTGGCTGCCCGACACCCACGGCGAGTACCTCGAAACCTACGGCGACGAGATCACCGACCTCGGCGCCTGGAACAACGAATCCAAGCTGACCATCGCCGTGAACGAGGATGCTCCCATCGACTCGCTCGCCGAACTCGCCGAGAACGCGGACCTGTTCAACAACCAGATCGTGGGCATCGAGGCCGGGGCCGGCCTGACCGCCGCGACCGAAGACCGCGTCATTCCGAGCTACGGCCTCGAGGGCATGGAGTTCACGACCTCGTCGACCGCGGCCATGCTGACCGAGCTCAAGGCAGCCACGGACGCCGGCGAGAACGTCGTCGTGACCCTCTGGGAGCCGCACTGGGCATACGGTTCGTTCCCGATCAAGAACCTCGAAGACCCCGAAGGCACCCTCGAGTCCGTCGAGAGCCTGCACTCCTTCGGCAGCGCCGACTTCTCCGAGAACTTCCCGGAAGCCAGCGGCTGGATCGAAGGCTTCGAGATGGACCTCGAGCTGCTGTACACGCTCGAGGAAGCCATGTTCGTCGACTACGACGGTTCGGACTATGCCCCCATCGTCGCGCAGTGGATCGAAGACAACCAGGAGTACGTGGACGGCCTCACCAGCTAGTCACCGTTCGTAGCTCAATCAAAAGGCCCGCGTCGAGTGACGCGGGCCTTTTCGTGCGTGCTCGGGCGCGGTTACTCGCGCACGACCTTGCTCCAGCCGCGCCCGTCGTGCCACGACTCGATCACGAGGTGCGTGTTGCTCGCGTCGACGTAGGTGAGCGCGACCTCGTCGAGGTCGACGGTGAAGCTCGACGCCCCGGGCGGTTCGTCCGGTAGGGCCGCAATCGCAACGAGCCGTCCGGCGATTTTGGCGTCGCCTTCCCACGCCGAGGGCTCACCGGCCGGCGGCTCCAGCGTGGGGCAGTGGATGGCGACGCGTGGGTCCCGCAAAACGTCGTGCAGTTTATGGGAGTGCGGCATCATGCCGAGGGTGATGCGCCCGTCGCTGAAGAGGAGCTCGGTGCCGCTGATACGCGGCCCGCCGTCTTTGCGCAGCGTCGCAATGGTTTTGTTGGTGCCCGCGTCGAAACGTTCCTGCACCCGGGCGGCGAACGCCGGGGCATCCGCTTCTACCTGCTGCCATGTTGCCATCGCCGAATCCTACGCCTACTCGTGGGCCAACGCGCAGGTCTACGACTGCGCGTAGTTCGGCAGTTCCTGCAAGGCCCAGGTATTGCCGTCAGGATCGGCGAAGTAGACGAAACGGCCCCATTCCTGCTCGTCGACCTCGCTCGCCTCGACGCCGCGGGCGAGCAGGTGGGCGCGCGCGTCGTCGGCGTTCGGGATGACGACCATGAGGTCCCGCTGCGAGCCGGGGGTCATGGTCGTCAGGCCGGTGCCGATGACGATGGAGCAGGCCGAACCGGGCGGGGTCAGCTGCACGAAACGCAGGTTCTCGTTCACCTGGTGGTCGTGGTCGGCGGTAAAGCCGACCTGGTCGACGTAGAAGGCCTTGGCCCGGTCGACGTCGGTGACCGGGATCGAGACGACCTCGATGCGCCAGTCCGTGATCGGGGCGGTTGCAGCGGCGCTCTGCCGCAGGTCCTCGTCAATCATGCGGTCCATGATGATCCTCTCGGGAACTCGTCAAGAGGACAGTATTGCCCGAGTGAGCGCGAGCCGCTAGGACGCGTTGAGCTCGCGCAACTGGCGCAGCCAGTCATCGAACAGGGCCGCGTCGACGTCGTCGGCGACGCGCAGTTTGACCGAACCCATTTCGGCCCCGCCGCTCGCATCGAGCTTGCCCGAGGCATCCTCGATGCGCTGGCCGCGCCAGAGCAGCAGGGTGACGAAGTTGGCGTACGCCTTGAACCCCGCGACGGGAACTCCGTCAGCCAGCCAGACCGGATGTCCATGCCACAGTTGCGCGGTCGTTCCCGGCAGTCCCTCATCGAACTTCGCGCGCAGCGTTGCGGCGATGGAACCGAGCGGCTCGGCGATGGCGGCGATATACTCGTCGATCGTCTCGGGCTTGGGGGTGGCCGGGATTGCGTTCATGGTCTCAGTCCGTGTGGTCGGGGTCGGGGTCGTCGTGACGTTGGAGCTCAGGGGGTTGCCTCTTTCAGAGTGTTTCAGGGTATTACAGAGTGACTGGCGCGGCACCCGAATGGGTCGCGCTCGTCTCTCCACCCTGTCACGTTCCGGGCCGCCTGTCACGGCGGGCGGCCCGGAGTGGCGCTCACGCGCCGGGTCGTGTGGCTCTTCGCCGGCTGTTATTCCGTGGTGGCGGCAGGGTACGTGACAGCCACGATATCGAGCACGAAGACGAGCGTGTCGGTGGCGCTAATCAGGTCGCCGGAACCCGCTTCGCCGTAACCCTGGTCGGGGGGAATGACGGCGAGCACCTGCGAGCCGACGGTCTGGCCGACCATGGCCGCGCCGAAGCCCTCGACCACGCCGGTGGTCGGGAACTGCACGAGCCCGGCGTTAGCCCAGGACGAGTCGAACTCTTCGCCGTTCTTCCAGAGCACGCCGGTGTACTCGAGGGCGACCGTATCGCCCGAGGCGACGACGGCGCCGTCACCGGTCTTGAGGGTCTCGATCTTCAGGTCGGTCGGTGCCTCGGCGTCGGGGATCGTGATGCTCGGTGCGCCATCTTCGGCCAGTTCCACGGTGGGGAGGCCGTCAACGGCGGCCTCGTCGGTTCCGGTCGCCGTCTGGGGCACGATGCTCTTGACGTCCATCACGAAGACCATGGAGTCGTCGGCGGTGATGCCGAGGTCGGTCTGGCCGGCCGTGCCGAAGGCATCGGCCGGGGGGATGACCACGGTCACGCGGTCGCCGACGACGGCGCAGTTGACGGCGCGGGCGAGGCCCTCGAGCTCCTGCGTCTCGTCGACGTTGATGTAGGCCGAGGTGGCGGTGTCGTCCCAGCCGCTGGTGATGATGGGTTCGCCCGTGGTGGCGCTGAAACCGATGAGGGAGACCTCGACGAGCCGGTGGGTCGACGCCTCTTCGGTGCCGGTGCCGGCAATGGTGACCGTGCGCTCGGTGTCGGTCGCGGTCAGCGGGGATTCGAAGCTGACGACCGGTTCGGCGCCAAAGTCACCGGTGACGTCGATGGAGTCCGAGGCGGAGCCGCTCTCGGTGCACTCCTCGGTCGACGCGTTCGCGGCCGCGTTCGTCGTGGTGTCGGTGCTCTCGGTGTCGCTGGTGCAGCCGGTGAGAACGAGAGCCACCCCGAGGATGGTGGCGATGGCGGAAATCTTTAGGGCAAGTTTGGGCACGACATTCTCTCTGCAGAGGGCGGGTGAGGCTCCACTACCCTGTCACGTTCTGGCTATGAGTGGGCTGAGGGTGCCTGGGGCGGTGGCTGGGGTGGGTCAGTCGTCGACGCCCCGGGCCGCGAGGGCCTCGCCGAGGGCATCCGCGGCATACAGGGAGCGCACGATCACCGGAACGGCGAGGGCCCGCAGGGTGCCGCGGGTGCCGCGGGCTGTGCGGGCTTCGAGAACCTCGCTCACGATCTCGGTGACGAGCGGAATGCAGCGGATGGTCAGCGCCACCAGCAGACCCACCCGCTCGGCGTCGATCCAGCGCGAAAACGGTCGCAGCAGCTGGTCGAAGGCCTCGAGCACCGCCGTGACCGTGGTCGTGAGGGTGAACAGGGCGGCGAGGGCGACGGCGATCAGCAGCCGCCCGGCCATCAACCCGGCGACCAGCCACCCGGCGAGCAGGGCCTGAACGGGGACCGCGAGCAGCAGCATCCATAAAATCGGGGCGATCTGGCGAACGGATGCCTTCAGCGGTACCCCGGCGATGATGAACAGGGCGACGACCACGATCAATGCGACGCCGAGCTGGCGGGGATCGCCGAACAGGGCGACGACTCCGACGCCGAGGGAGAGCAGCAGCAGTTTCAGCAGGGTGGGGGCCCGGTGGATCAGGGAGGTTCCCGGGCTGTAGAGGCCGATCACGAGAGCAGGGTTGTCACGACAGCAGGGTTGTCACGACAGCAGCGCGCGGTAGGCGCCGAGGGCGATCGCGGGCCGGTCGTCGGCGACAACCTCGCCGTTCTCGACCACGATGACGCGGTCGAAGTCGTCGAGCAGGTCGAGCTGGTGGGTGACGACGATGAGTTGCTGGCTGAGGGTGCGCAGGAGTTCCTGGATGCGACGGGTGTTACGGGCGTCGAGCAGGGTGGTCGGCTCGTCGGCGACCACGATCGCGGGCTCGGCGACGAGTACCGCGGCGAGGGCGAGCAGCTGCTTCTGTCCGCCGGAGAGCCGGTGCGCGGGGCGGTCGGCCAGCGCGGTGAGGCCGAACCTGTCGAGCGTGCGCGCGGTGCGTTCGGCGATCTCGGCGGCGCTCAGGCCGCGGCGGCGCAGGGTGAAAGCGACATCCTCTTCGACCGTGGGCATGACGATCTGGTTGTCGGGGTTGGTGAAGATGAAGCCGACCCGGCGCCGCACCTCGCGGGCCTGCTTTTTCACGCTGAGGCCGTCGACGGTCACGCTGCCCTCGGTCGGTGTGACCAGGCCGTTGATCATGCGCACGAGGGTGGACTTGCCCGAGCCGTTGGCACCGACGATGCCGATGCGGCTCTCGGTGAGGGTCAGGCGGATGTCCCGCAGCGTGTACCCGGACGCGGCTGCGCCCTCGAAACGGTGCGAGACCCGGTCGAAGGTGATCGAACTCACGCGGTGGTGCTTGTGCTGCCGGTGGTGCTGGCGCTGCCGGTGGTACTGCCGGCGTCGGCGGGGTTCCGGGGGCGGCCGATGCGGGCGATGAGTCCCGGGTAGGCACGGTGCACCTGGCCGGCGACGAGCACGGTGACGACGACCTTGATGAGGTCTCCGGGGATGAAGGCGACGTTGAGGCTGGCCGCGGTCCACAGTGGCAGGCCGAGGTTGAAGGCCATGACGGGGATGCCGAGCAGGTAGACGGCGCCGATGCCGCCGAGGATCGTGGCCCCGAGGGCCGGCCAGAACGGGTATTTGGGCATCAGCCGGGCGGTGAGGTGGCCGATCACGAAGGCTCCGAGCAGCCAGCCGTACAGGTAGCCGGCGGCCGGGCTGACGGTGAAGGGGCCGATTCCGCCGCGCCCACCGGCGAGCAACGGCAGTCCGACCGCGGTCAGGGCGAGGAACAGCAGCAGCGCGAGCGTGCCCTTGCGCGGTCCGAGGATCGCGCCGGCAAGCATCACGCCCATGCTCTGCAGTGTGATCGGCACCGGGCCGATGTTGAGGGGGCCGGCCAGACCGAGCGCGGCGATCAAAGCGGCGAAGATGGCGATCTGGGCGAGGTCGCGGGCAGGCAGCACGCGGCGGGCGCGGCTGGGGCGGTCACTGCGAGCGTGGATGGTGTCGGTCATGGTTTCCAACTTAGAATTCGACCGGCACCCGCCGCTGAAGAATACCTACAACAAAAGGTGCTGATCTGTGGAGGTCGTCATCTGGGGAGCGGCGCCGGCGGCGATGGCATCCGCTGCCCGCACCAGCGCGAGGTGGGAGAGGGCCTGCGGGGTGTTGCCCATCTGGTGGCCGCCCGGCACGTCGTACTCCTCGGAGATCAGGCCGACATCGTTGACGAACCCGAGCAGTCTGCTCATGAGCGCGTTGGCGTCGTCGGCGCGCCCGGACCGGGCGTACTGCTCGACGAGCCAGAACGAGCAGGCCAGAAACGGATGTTCCCCCGGCGGCAGGCCGTCGACGGTCGCGTCGGGCTGCGTTTCGGAGTCGGTGCGGTAGCGCAGCAGCAGACCGTGCCGCAGCAGAGTCCGCTCGAGGCGGGCGACGGTTCCCAGCATGCGCGGGTCGGTGGGCGCGCAGAAGCCGACCTGGGCGAGCACGAGCAGGGCGGCATCCGCTTCGGTGCTGCCGGGGTCCTCGGTGCTGCCGGAGTCTTCGGTGCTGCCGTAGTACTGCGTGAAGCTGTTCAGTTCGGTGTTGAAGCCATTCTCGTCGATGTCGCGTCGCACCTCGTCGCGGAGGGCCGTCCAGCGCTCCAGCGGGCCGGGCAGGCCGCACTCGGTGATGCCGCGCACCGCACGGTCGAAGGCCGCCCAGACCATGACCCGGGAATGGGTGAAGTGGCGTGCGGGGCCGCGCACCTCCCAGATGCCCTGGTCGGGGCGGCGCCAGTTGTCCTCGAGAAATTTCATCAGGGCGCGCTGCAGCGGCCAGGAGAACTTCGTTTCGGTGACTCCGGCGGCGCGGGCGGAGTGCAGGGCGACCATGACCTCCCCGATCACGTCGCTCTGAAACTGGTCGACGGCGCCGTTGCCGACCCGCACGGGCGCGGCGCCACGGTGCCCGGGCAGGCTCGTCAGGGAGCGCTCGGGCAGGTAGCGCTCGCCGGAGAGCCCGTACATGATCTGCACGTCGTTCGGGTCGCCCGCGATCGCGCGCAGCAGCCAGGCCCGCCACTCCTCGGCCTCCTCGGCGTAGCCGTGGGAGAGCAGCACCTCGAGGGTCAGGCTGGCGTCGCGCAGCCAGACATAGCGGTAGTCCCAATTGCGTACGCCGCCGGCCTGCTCGGGCAGAGACGTCGTCGCCGCGGCGACGATGCCGCCGGTCTCCTCATGGGTCAGGGCGCGCAGCACGAGCATGCTGCGCACGACCTGGTCGCGCAGCGGGCCATCGTGGCTGCAGGTGCGGGCCCAGCCTTCCCACCAGGCGGCGGTGGTGCGCAGGGCCGCGTCGACGTCGATCGGGAACGGGATCGGCTGGTGGGAGGGATACCAGGCGAGCTGGATATCAACCGTCTCGTTGGCGGTCACCGTGAACGTCGAGCGGTGCCGGTGGTCGTCGGCGTGCATCTTCGGCCCGCGCACGACGATCGCGTCGGGGCCGGCGACGGCAATCAGGCCGTGCCCGTGGGGTCCCGGGGAGGCGCCTTCGCTGTGGTCGAGCTGGCGCACCCACGGAACGCTCGTGGCGTATCCGAAGCGGATGCGCAGGTCCTGCGTCATCTCGACGGTTCCGCTGATGCCGCGCACGCGCCGCACGACGTCGGCCCGGCCGTTGCCGTGCGGCATGAAGTCGGTGACCTCGACCCGGCCGGCGGGGGTGGTCCAGACGGTGGTCAGGATGAAGGTGGTGCCGCGGTAGGCGCGGGTGGCGGTGGTGCCCGCGGGCGGGGCGGCGGCATCCGTCGTCAGGGCGGAGGTTGGCGCGAGCTGCCAGCGCCCGTGGTTCGGGTCGCCGAGCAGGGCGCCGAACATCGAGGCGGAGTCGTAGCGGGGCAGGCAGAGCCAGTCGATGCTGCCGTCGCGCCCGACGAGGGCGGCCGTATGGCAGTCGCTGATCAGGGCATAGTCCTCGATGTTGAGTGCCATGCAGCTATTGTGCCTCAGGGGGCACCGTGAGCGATGCGGCGGGGCCCGCCCGTGTCGAAAAGCGGTGAATTCGACGCCAAGTCGCTGAATAGCGGTTCAACTGGCGGGTATTTGTCGGCCTATCCGCTTCTCGTGCGCGGTGCCTGCCACCGTTAGCGCCCAGTCGCCCCAGCGCGCACGGGAGCGAGGGCCCGAGCCGAATCCGGTTCGGCCCAGTGCGTGACCGGGCGCGGGGCCCACGGCAGGGCTGTCGGCTCGGCGGGCTCGGTGATCGGGGTCGTCAGGGTCGACGTCGAGACGGGCGCCGCAGTGGGGGGAACGGCGTCTGACGCGGTGTCGCGGGCTGGCACCGCGGCGGAGAGAGCGGGGGCCGGAGCCACATCAGCGCTGGCACGCGCGGTAGCCGTCTGCAGGGCGGAGCTGAGCAGACGAGCGATTTCCTGGGCCTGGAGCTCGTGAAAAAAGACCTCGGTGTCGTCGCTGCTGCGGGGAACGAGCGTCCAGATGCCGTCGGTGCCGATGAGGTGGTTCAGCTGGCGGTGCAACAGGTCGGTGACGGCGTCGGCGCTGAGATCCACGGTCGCCGGGTCGGGCACCGTCGAAGCAAATGCAGGCGAAGCGGATGCCGGCGAAGCGGATGCCGGCGGCTCCGGCTCGGTGAGCTTGAGCGCGCCCAGGTTCAGGGCGCGCAGCTCGAGTTCCCGCGCTTCGGCCGCGCGGGCCGCTCGTCGTCGTCGACCAAACATGAGGGACCCCTTTCACGCGGCAGATAACCACTGTGTCCCAGTGTGCGCCACGGATGCCTCAGGGACGGCAGACACGCCGCGCCGACCCGCGAGTGGCTATACTCAGCACTCGCTTGTCGGGGCCTCGTGTCCCGAGCCCCGCGTACCGAGCCTCGTGTGCCGGGCGGCTACTTCTTGAGCGGCTTCTTGTTCTCGGTGTCCGCGCGGCGCTCGTTGGACTCGTCGATGACGGTGCCGACGGCTGCGGCGACGCTCAGCAGCCAACCGGCCCAGAGCAGCGCGAGGCGCCAGTCGCGCGGGCCGCTGCGGGTGGCCTGAATGGTGTTCCAGCCACCGGCAATTACGCCGATCATCGCACTATTAAACAAAAACTTTCGCATGTGGGCCTCCGCGTCCACCGTACCCGTTTGAGCCGAAAACCCAAGGCCTTGGCGCACCCATTGCGACCGCGCCGGGGACGTTACCCTTGACGCATGGAATTCTTCTTCGGACTCTTTCTGGTGGCCGTGCTCTTCTACGTGCTGTACGTCGTGGTGAGAAAAGCCGTCGCGGCCGGAATCCGCGATGCAGACGAGTCGCGGCGCGAGGACGTCGAAGTCCGAAACGAGGCCGGCACCTTAGGCGAGCGACCGTAGGTAACGTCTCCGCGCGACCCGTTGCGCGACCCGAAGTAGCGGGTAGAGGGCTCGCCATGGCTGCTGGGGGGCCGCCCGGGTGAGCGATCGCACGGTGAGACGCACCTCGTCCTCGTGGCGGTGCACAATGAACGCCTCCTCACCGCTGACCGGATGGCCGGGCAGGGTGCGGTAAGCGAAGCCGACCCGGTCTGGTTCCACGACGACAGCGACGACCTCCACCGGCTCCACGACGGTCACCCCGAAGGCCCGGGCCGTGACGATCACCCGGTCACCGGGCGAAACCGCGCCGGTGCAGTCGACGGAAAACCCGCTCGCGGTCTTGACTCCCCAGCGCAGCACGCCGTGGGAGGCGCGCTCCCACAGGGCGCCGCCAGTGCCGACGACCGAGGTCGCCTCGGAGCGACGGTACCGAGGATCGCTCCCGGACCACTCGACACGGTCAGGATTGGTCATGGGGCCTATCTCGTGCAGGTCCACGGTGGCTACTCGGGGAGGAGCACGATTTTGCCGACGTGGCGGCGGGCGGAGAACTCGGCCTGGGCATCCGTTATCGCCGTCAGGGCAAAAGTTGCGCTGATCTGGGGGCGGATGCCGCCGATGCGAGCGAGGTCGACCAGACCCCGAAAATGCACCCGCGTGTGCATTGATGAGCCGATCAGCTGGATGTTGTGCAGGTAGAGGCGGCGCAGGTCGAACTCGATCACCGGCCCGGCGACCGCGCCGGCGATCACCCAACGGCCGTTGTCCTGCAGCAACGGCATGAGCGCGGCGACGCCCGGGCCGCCGGCGATGTCGGCGACCACGTGCAGCCCGTCGGGGGCCGCGGCGCGGATCTGGTCGGCAACGTGGCGGGAGTCTCGGCTGAACGTCAGGGCTGCCCCGTTGGCGAGCACGACATCCGCTTTGGAACCGCTCGTGATGGCGAGCACGTGGGCGCCGCGAGCCGACGCTAGCTGGACGAGGGCGAGGCCGACCCCGCCGGATGCCCCGGTCACCAGGACCGTTTCGCCAGGCTGGACTCTGGCGCGGTCGAGCATGGCCATTGCGGTGCCGAAGGCGACCGGCAGGCAGGCGAGCTGTTCGTCGGTCAGCGGCGAGTCGTGCACGTCGTGGGCGTGCGCCGCGTCGACGGCGACGTACTGGGCGAAACCGCCGTCGGCTTCGCTGCCGAGGTAGCCGGTCGGGGAGGCATTCTCGTCGTCGGTCGGGTACAGCGCGGGGTCGATGAGCACCCGGCGGCCGAGCAGCTGGTCGCCCACGTTCGCGCCGACCTCGGTGACGACGCCGCAGATGTCCCCGCCCTGGATGCGCGGAAAGTCGAAGTCCCCGAGCCAGCCGGCCAGCGCCTTCGGGTCTTCGGGCCGGCCATAGGCGCCCTGACGGGTCCACAGGTCGGTGTTGTTGACCGCTGCCGCGGTGACCTTGACGAGCACCTCGTTGGGTGCGGGTTGTGGCCGAGGCCAGTCCTGGTGGAGCTCGAGTACCTCTGGGCCGCCGAACCTCGTGAGTACGACGGCCATCATGGTGTTTGTCTCGGTATGTGCCATTCGACAAGCCTGCCAGTGTCGGCGGACGCGTGTGCGGCCGAGGGAGGATGAGACGCCGAAAATTGGTCGAATCGTCCTCCCTGCGACGACAACCGGTGACATCGTCCTCCCCACGACACTGGCGGGCAGCGGATGCGGCGGGTCAGGGCAGCTGGTGCCCGGCTGCGGTGAAGAGGCGGTACCACTCGGGACGCGTGAGGGGGATATCGGAGCCGGCGGCGGAGTCGAGCAGGTGCGACACGTTGGTGGTGCCGAGGACGACCTGGATGTGGGCCGGGTGGCGGGTGATCCAGGCGACGGCGATGGCAGCCGGGGACACATCGTACGCGGTCGCAATCTCGTCGAGCGCGGTGTTGAGTTCGGGGTACCCGACGCGGTCGCCGAGGAACACCCCGTCGAAGAAGCCCTTCTGGAACGGCGACCACGCCTGCAGGGTGATGTCGTTGAGGCGGCAGTAGTCGAGGATGCCGTTGTCGCGGTCGACGGACTGGTCGAGGCCCGCCATGTTCGCGGCGACGCCGGCGGCGATGAGCGGCGCGTGGGTGATGCTCAGCTGCACCTGGTTGGCGATGAGCGGCTGGGTCACCGAGCGCTTCAGCAGCTCGATCTGGCCGGGCGTGTGGTTGGAGACGCCGAAGTTGAGCACCTTGCCGGTGCTGTGGAGCTCGTCGAAGGCGGCCGCGACCTCGTCGGGCTCCACGAGGGCGTCGGGGCGGTGCAGCAGCAGCAGGTCGAGGTAGTCCGTGCCCAGCGCGGCAAGGGACTCGTCGACCGTGCGCAGGATGTGTTCGGTCGAGAAGTCCCAGAAGCCGGCGCGCAGTCCGACCTTGGACTGGATCGTGACGCTCGCTCGTTCCGCGGCCGAGAAGGTGATCGCGTCGCCGAAGCGCTGCTCACACTCGTGCGGGTGGCTGCCGTAGACGTCGGCGTGGTCGAAGTGGGTGATGCCGGCGTCGCGGGCGGCACCCACGAGCGAGCGAATCTGCTCGTCGTCCAGGGGGACGATGCGCATCAACCCCAGGATGATGTTGGAGACTTCGAGGTTCGTGTTGCGTAACGTCATTGTTTTCATGGACCCAGTCTGCACGGTTCCCTCCTGCGTGCAGCCTGTACGGCCCGCCGGTGTGCGCCGTTAGGCGACGCGCACGTCGATCTCGCCGACGTCCGCTCCGTCGGCGCCGAAGACCAGGTAGCGGTTGGCGATCTTGTCGCTGAAGAAGCGGTCGTGGCTGACCACGATCACGGCGCCGGGAAAGTGCACGAGGGCGCGTTCCATCACCTGGGTGCTCGACATGTCGAGGTGGTTGGTGGGCTCGTCGAGCAGCAGCACAGAGGCGCCCGAGAGCAGGCACTGGGCCATCGCTACGCGGGCGCGCTGCCCGCCCGAGAGGTTGCCGATCTTCTGCTTGAGGTCGGCCTCACTGAACTGGAACATGGTGAGGAACCGGTTCACCGATTTGCGCGTCGACGTCAGGGCGAGGCTGCCCGGCATCGCGTTCACGGCGTGGCTCACGGTGTCGGTCTCGTCGAGCTCGTCGAGCACCTGGTTGTACGACACGACGGCGGCACCGGATGCCCACGCCACCTCCCCGGCATCGGCTTTCTCTTCGCCGGTCAGTACCCGCAGCAGCGAGGTCTTGCCACTGCCGTTCGGGCCGAGCACGACGATGCGGTTGCCACGGCGCACCTCGAAGCTGAGGCCTTCGAACAGCAGTTTGTCGCCGTAGCTCTTGGCGAGGCCTTCGACGCGGCAGAGCACGTCCTTGACGTGCAGGCCGCCATAGATGTCGGTGATGATCGTGTCGACTGGCCGCGGGGTGCGGCTCTTCTTGATGTGGGCGAGCTGGTTGCCCAGCTGCCGGCTCTCGGCCTTCGCGGCCTCACGGCGGTCGGCGATGCCCTCGGCCTCGAAGGCGAGCAGCTCGGATTCGTGCACGAACTGGGCCTCGAGGGTCTTGAGCCGGAACTGCTTCTGCACGATGTACTCGCCGAAGTTGCCGGGGTACTCGTGCAGGTGAAAGTTTTCGACCTCGATGATGCGGGTGACGACGGCGTCGAGAAACTTGCGGTCGTGCGAGACGACGATGGCCGCGCCTTTAAAGTCGCGGAACCAGGCTTCAAGCCACTCGACGCCGGCGACGTCGAGAAAGTTGGTGGGCTCATCGAGCAGCAGAATATCGGGGGCCTCGAGCACGATCTTGGCGAGGGCGGCCCGGTTGCGCCATCCGCCCGAGAGATCGTCGATCGCGCACACCCGGTGGGCGGCGTTGAAGCCGAGGGTGCTGAGCGCGGTGTCGATGTGGCGCTTGTAGTCCCAGCCATCGAGGCGGTCCATGTCTTCGAAGAGTTCAGACTGGCGGTGGATCAGCGTGTCGAGGGCCGCGCTCGCCGAGGAATCCGCGGCGATGGCCACGTCGATGGCGGCGAGCTCGGCCTCGACGGCCTTGACCTCCACGAACAGGGCATCGAGCACCTCGGTGATCGTGGACTGCCCGTTGAGTTCGGAGAACTGCGAGAAGTAGCCGATCTTGACGCCCGGTTCGAGGGTGATGGTGCCGGTGTCGGGGGAGACCTGCTCGAGGATGAGCTTGAGCATCGTCGACTTGCCCGAACCGTTCTTGCCGATCAGCCCGACCCGGTCCTTTGGTTCGAGGCGAAAGAAGGCCTCGCGCAGGATCTGGGTTTTTTCAAAACTGATGCTGACGTCGTTCAGCCTGATCAGGCTCATGCTGGTCCTCCCGGGAGTGCCGCGAGGGTGTCGCGAGTCCTGATTCTACCGAAGCCTGATTTGGGTGTCGAAATTTTGGGCGCCGAATCTGTCTGACCAATCTGGGCAATCTGGGCAATCTGGGCAATCTGACCGATCGTGCAGATTCTGACCGATCGGACAGCTACGATCGTGTCGTGACTGAAACCGAACACGCCAACCTGCCCGCCGAGAGCATCCGCTCGCGAACGGGACGGGAGCTGCGCGCGGTCGCCCTGGCCCAGTTCGCGTCGGTGGGCTTCGCGGCGACATCGCTGCAGCACATCGCCGATGCGGCGGGGTTCTCGAAGTCCAGCGTGCTCTACCATTTCGCCTCGAAGGAAGCGATCCTGACCGAGGTGCTCACCCCGGCAATCGATCATCTCGAGAAGATCCTCGACCGGTTCGTGGCAGAGCCTGACAGCGTCGAATCTCGGAAATATTTCGTGGGTGACTTCATCGACTTCGTGCTGCACTATCGCTTCGAGTTGCACACCTTCATCAATCAGGGCCAGTCCCTGGTCGGCATCGAGGTCGTCGACCGGGCCCGCGCGCTCGTCGTGCGGCTCGCCGCATCGATCTGCGACGAGCAGGCCAGTGTGGAAGACCGCTTGCGGTTCGGTATCGCCCTCGGCGGCGCCGCGTACACGCTCGTCGCCGGCATGACCTACCTCGACGACGACCTCGCCGCCGATGACGACCTGCGCCCCGCCCTCGTGACGGTGCTCACCGAACTGCTCGCCCCCGTGTCGCACACCCTGTCGAGAAAGCAGCCCTGATGGCCACCCTTCTGTATCGCATCGGACACTTCGCCTATCGCCGTGCCTGGCTCGTCATCGGAATCTGGGTGGTGCTGCTCGGCGGCATCCTCGGCGGCAGCGTGGCCCTGAACGGGCAGACGCAGGAGTCCTACGCGATTCCCGGCACCGAATCCCAGGACAGCATCGACAAGCTGGCCGCGGTGTTCCCGTCGGCGGCCGGCGCGGCCGTGCAGGTGGTCTACGAGACGCCGGCGGGGGCATCCGTCACCGACCCGGTCTACCAGGCCGCGATCGAAGCGATGGGCACGGCGATGGAGGGCGTCGACGGCGTCGACACCGTGATCCTGCCCTACTCCGAGTACGCCTCCAACGCGATCAGCGCCGACTCTTCTGCCGCGTTCACGCAGGTTCAGCTCGCCGGGCAGTCGACGGATGTCACCCCCGAGACGCTCGCGGAGCTCACCGCGACGAAGTCCGTCGGCACCGACGCCGGCCTCGACGTCGCCTTCGGCGGCCAGGTCTTTCAGGACAATACCTTCGGCATCACCGTGACCGAGGTCTTCGGGGTGCTCTTCGCCGGGGTCGTGCTGATGATCACCTTCGGGTCGCTGATGGCCGCCGGGATGCCGCTGCTGATGGCGCTGATCGGCGTCGGCGTGGCGATCGGCGGCATCTCGGCGATCAGCGCGTTCGTGCCGGTGTCGAGCACCGCGCCGATGCTCGCCCTGATGCTCGGGCTCGCGGTCGGCATCGACTACTCCCTGTTCATCCTGTCGCGGCATCGCACGCAGCTCGCGAACGGGGCCGACCCGCATGAGTCGGCCGCGACATCCGTCGCCACCGCGGGAAGCGCCGTTGTGTTTGCCGGCGTGACCGTGATCATCGCCCTCCTGGGGCTGCTCGTGGTCGGCATTCCCTTCTTGAGCGTGATGGGCGTCGGCGCGGCGTTCGCCGTGCTGGTCTCGATCGGCGTTGCCATCACGCTGTTGCCCGCCGTGTTGGGACTGGCGAAAGCGCGGCTCGCGCCGAAACCCGGCGGCCGCGCGCACCGACGCGCCACCACGCCCGACACCGGGAAGCCCACGATGGGACGGCGCTGGGTCGGCCTGGTGTTGAAGGCCCCGATCGTGGCGCTCGTCGCGGTCGTCGTGATTCTCGGCACGCTCGCCATTCCCGCGCTCAGTCTCGACCTGAACCTGCCCGATGGTGCCTCGGAACCGGCCGGGTCGACCCAGCGCGAGGCCTTCGAGATGATCGACGCCAACTTCGGTCCCGGCTACAACGGGCCGCTCATCGTGGTGGTCGACATCACCCAGACGACCACGATCTTCGAGGACCTCGACGTGATCGCCACCGACCTGCGCGCCCTGCCGGGCGTCGCCTACGTCGGCGACGGCACCCCGAACCCGACCGTGGACACCGCGATCATCCAGGTCATGCCCGAGACCGCGCCCGACGACCCGGCGACCAAAGACCTCGTGCAGGCCATCCGCGACATCGCGCCCGGCATCGACACCGAGCTCGGCACACCGATCACGGTGACCGGCGCGACCGCGGTCGGCATCGACATCTCCAACCGGCTCACCAACGCGCTGATCCCGTTCGCCCTGATCGTGGTCGGGCTCTCGATCGTGCTGCTGATGATGGTGTTCCGCTCGGTGTTCGTGCCGATCAAGGCGGCGCTCGGCTTTCTGCTGTCGGTGTTCGCGTCGCTCGGCGCGACCGTGGCGATCTTTCAGTGGGGCTGGTTCGCGGACGTGATCGGCGTCGAAAACCCCGGCCCGATCCTGAGCTTCCTGCCGATCCTGCTGATGGCGGTGCTGTTCGGCCTCGCGATGGACTACGAGGTGTTTCTCGTGTCCGGGATGCGCGAGGAATTCGTGAAGACCGGCAAGGCGCGCGAGTCGATCATCTTCGGCTTCGCGCACGCCGGCCGGGTCGTGACGGCCGCGGCCCTGATCATGTTCTTCGTCTTCTTCGCGTTCGTGCCCGAGGGCACCGGAGCGATCAAGGGCATCGCCTTCGCGCTCGCGGTCGGGGTGTTCCTCGACGCGTTCCTGGTGCGGATGACCCTGGTGCCGGCCGCGATGGCCCTGGCCGGCAACGCCGCCTGGTGGCTGCCGCGCTGGCTTGCTCGGGTGTTGCCCAACGTCGACATCGAGGGTGTCGGCCTGCGCCAGCACCTCGCCGACAGCGAGTGGGCCGGCCGGCAGCAGGCCGCCATCACCGCCGAGGCGCTCGTCGTGGGGCTGCCCGCGCCGGAGGGGGCCGCTGAGGTCGGCCCGGTCGGCCAGCTCGGGCCCATCGACCTGGTGGTGCCGGCAGGATCGATCGTGACGATGGCCGGGGAGACCGTGGATCGCCGCGTGCTCGCCGCCACCCTCGCCGGCCGCCTCGACCCCGTGTCGGGTCGCCTGCAGGTGCTGCGCGCGCCGCTGCCCAGCGAACGCGCCCGGGCGCTCCGCACCGTCGCGCTCGCCGACGTCGGCGGGGGTGCCGGCCTTGGCGGCACCGTCGGCGATCTGATCGGCACCCGGCTGAGCCTCACCCGGCCGAGCCGGCCGAATCTGCCGCTGCCGGGACTGCGCGTGGCCCGCGCCGGCGCGCAGCTCGCGGGCTGGATCGACCGGCTGAATGCGGCGCTGGGCATCCGTCTCAGCGAAGCAACCACCCTGTCGTCGCTGACCGCGCTCGAACGCGCCGCGGTGATCGTGGCGGCGGCGCTCGCCGAACGACCCGGAGTCGTCTTTGTCGATCTCGGCGATGGACCGCCGGCCGATTCGGCTGGTCGAGAACTCGTCACGGTGCTCGCGGCCCTCGCCCCGGCGACGACCACTCTCGTGCTCGGGGCGACGTCGTTCGGATTCGAACCCACGGGCGACGCCGCGGGGCTCCGCGCCCAGCAGCACCTTGACCTGACCCGGCTCGCGTTACCCAGCATGCCAATCCGAAAGGCCCTGCAGCCATGATTAACGCAGCCATGAGTAACGCAGCAATGAGTAACGCGGTCGACAATCTGTTCCGCCGCACTTCGGGCCAGCGCCGCCGGGGTCTGTACGGCCTCGTCGCCGGCCTCATCGTCGTGCCGCTCTTCGTGGCCGGCCTGTTCACCGCCGCTCTCTCCGCCGCCGACGAACGCATCGACACGATCCCGGCGATCGTCGTGAACAACGACGAATTCGTCACCACGACCCTGCCCGACGGCACCGAGCAGCAGGTGCTCGCCGGTCGCCAGCTCGTCACCGAACTCACGGCGTCCGCCGCCGACGGAGGTTCGGCGGCCGGCTTCGACTGGACCATTTCCAATTCGGCGGATGCCGCGGCCGCCCTCGAACGCGGCGACGCTTACGCGGTGCTCACCATTCCGGCCGACTTTTCGGCCTCGGTGACCTCGCTGGGTGGAGCTTCACCCACCCAGGCCGACCTCGACATCCGTACCGACGACGCCCACTCCTACCTGGCCGGGTCGGCGGCGCAGTCGGTCGGCACCGCCATGACGAGCGCGTTCGGGCAGGCGATCACCGCGCAGTACCTGACCGCGCTGTACACGAACCTTGCCGAGCTGGGCGGTTCGCTCATCGACGCGGCCGACGGGGCAGCCCAGGTGTCGACCGGGGTCACCAGCGTCGCCACCGGGCTTGACTCGCTTGCCGCCGGAACCAGCGAGGCCGCCACTGGCGCGACAGCCGCCGCGACCGGTGCAGCGTCGTTCGTGACCGGCGTGAGCGGGTACACGACCGGCGTCGACTCGCTCAGCACGGGCCTCGGCACCCTCAGCACGGGCGCGGCCGGGCTCACCCCGCTCGCCGAGGGCTGGGGCTCGTACACGGGCGGCGTTACCAGCGCCGCAACGGGCTTCGACGGGCTGAGCGCCGCGCTGCTGCAGAACCCCACCAATGCCGGCTTCGCGCAGGCTCTCGCGGAGTTCGATGCCGGCCTCGACACCCTCGCCGCGCAGGGCGCCGGCCTGAGCCAGCAGACCACGAGTGCGGTAGCCGGAGTGCAGGGCGGGATTGCAGCCAGCGCGAGCGGCGCCGCCCGGCTGTCGGCCGGGTCGGCCGAGCTACGCCTCGGCGCGAGCGGGGTAGCGACCGGCGTCGGTTCGCTCTCGTCCGGGGTTGCGGAACTGGCAACCGGGGCGTCGGCCGCAGCCGACGGTGCCCACGAACTCGAAACCGGGGCCAGCGCCCTGGCGACCGGACTCGCGGAGGGGGCGGAGAGCGCATCCGTTCTCACCGAGACCGACGCCGAGGCGACGGCCGCCGTGGTCTCCGCACCGGTCGGCGTGACGACCGAACGCAACAATGCCATCGACTCGATCGGGCCGATCATCGGCATGCTGTTCGTGCCGGTGGGTCTGTGGATCGGGGCGCTTGCGATCTTCCTCGTGTTCAGGCCGCTGACCGCCGTGGCGCTCGCCTCGACGGCGAGCACCGGGCGGCTGCTGTTTCGGGGCCTCGGCCGCGCCTTCGGGCTCGCCGCGGCGCAGGCTGTGCTCGTGACCCTGCTGCTGCACGGCCCGCTCGGCGTGTCCTGGACGCTGCTGCCGGCGACGCTCGGCTTCGCGGTGCTGCTCGCAGCGGTGTTCGTCGCGGTGCACCACCTGCTCACGGTCGCCTTCGGCCGGGTCGGCATCGTGGTGTCGCTCGTGCTGCTCGCGCTGCAACTCGTCGCGACGGGCGGACTGTATCCGCTGCAGATCGTGGCCGGGCCGTTCCAGAGCGTGAGCCCGCTGCTGCCGCTGACCTGGGCGGTGCAGGGGATGCAGGCCATCGTCAGCGGTGGTTCGAACGCGGCAGTGGATGCCGGCGCCGCCGCGGCCGTGCTGACCCTGTTCCTGGTGGGCGCGGTTCTGCTCTCGTGGTTCACGATCGCGCGCAAGCGTGGTGCCCGCTCGTTCGCGCTGGCCCCGGTGCGCGCATAGGCCAGGTACGCGCATTGGCCAGGGTGCGGCCGCGTGACCGCGCCCGAATTGGGCAGCCACTACGGCCGTTACGGTAGCGCACACCGATATCGGGCGCGGTCCTGCCAGAAACGTCGTGGGGGCCGCCGGAGGCGGGCTACGCGCGGCGGCCGAGCGCCTCAATCGCCCGGCGCGCCCGCGGAATCCGCTGCTGGCGCGGCTCGACCGTGTGCAACCGAGCGAATGCGACGGTCTCGAGCAGCAGCTCAAGGCGTTCCTGTTCGGTCTTCGCTTTGCGGGTGTTGACCTCCGCGACGATCTGCCCCGTCCAGCCGGTCGCCGCGAGGTGCTGCAGCACCTCGGCGACCGGCTCGTTGCCTCGTCCCGGCAGCAGGTGCTCATCGAAGATTCTGCCCTCGTCTGACGACGTCGAACCATCGCACAGGTGCACGTGGCGGAGCCGATCGCCCAGCGCCGTCGCGAGCTCCAGGCTGTTCACCCCGCTCAGCGCGGCATGCGAGAAATCGAGGGTCACGGCGTCGCAGTCGATGGTGCTCGGATTCCAGCCGGGTGCATAGGCCTGCAATCTGCGGCGGCCCACCTGCCACGGGAACATATTCTCGACCGCCATCTCAATGCCGGTCGCGGCGGTGATCTGCCGCAGCTGATCGAGAAAATCGACGGCATAGCCGACCTGCCACCGGAACGGAGGATGTACGACCACCGTCGTCGCGCCGACCTCCACCGCCAGCTGCGCGCTTTTCTCAAGCTTTACCCGCGCATCCACACCCCAGACGAAGTACGTCAGCGGCAGGACCGGGGCATGGATGGACAGGATGGGCAGCTCGAAGCGCTCTGACAGGGCACACAGCCGACCGGCATCCTGAGTGATCGAGTCCTCGGTGACCATGATTTCGAGGCCGTCGAAACCGGCCTGCCGGGCCAGTCGAAACGCCTGCTCGGGGGGCAGTGGAGAGACGCAGGTCGTGCTCATTCCGACGCGGATCATGAGGCTGAGCTTAGGTATCGCCGGTGAACGGCTGGCAACCGTTGGGCAACGGGTCGTGGTTGCACCCGGCTCGTATCGGTACGCCGCTCGTCTGTACCTCGCTGTCTCTGTTTCTCGCTGCCGGCCGGCTCCCGAACAGGGCACGTTCGGGTGGCTGCGGTATCCTGAGAGCCCATGGCAGGAGCGCCGCCGCTGCGCCCGGAACGGATCATCTATCTCACTCTCCGCCGAATCCCCAGCCACTGATACCGCCAGCGCCGAGTCGCCGGTGGGTACCTTCTCGCTCGTCGTCGTCTCCAACCGCTTGCCGGTCGATCACGAAGACGGCCCCGAAGCCCCCGATGGCACGGCGACGGATGTCTGGCGCACCTCCCCGGGCGGCCTCGTCACCGCGCTCGAGCCGCTCATGCGCAGCTCCGGGGGAGCGTGGGTGGGCTGGCCCGGTGTCGCCGACCGCAGCTTCGAGCCCTTCACCAACGACGGCATCAACATCGTGCCGGTGCGGCTGAGCGCAGAGGAGCTCGAGGAGTACTACGAAGGTTTCTCCAACGACACCCTGTGGCCGCTGTACCACGACGTGATCGCGGCCCCTGCCTTTCACCGCGAAACCTGGGAAGCCTACGTGACCGTGAACAAGCGGTTTGCGGCGGCCGCCGCGGCATCCGCTGCCCTCGGTGCCACGGTCTGGGTGCACGACTACCAACTGCAGCTGGTTCCCCGCATGCTGCGCGAGGCCCGCCCCGACCTCGTGATCGGATTCTTCAATCACATTCCATTTCCGCCATATGGCATCTACGCGCAGCTGCCGTGGCGAAAGCAGATTCTGCACGGCCTGCTGGGCGCCGACGTCATCGGCTTTCAGCGGCTGGCGGATGCCGGCAACTTCTCCCGCGCCGTGCGTCGCCTCTACGGCTACCCGACCCGCGGCGTGGTCATCGACGTGCCCACGAGCGAAGGCCAGGGCCGCTCAGGAGCCACCCGCCGGGTGATCGCCAAACACTTCCCGATCTCGATCGACGCCGTGGCCTATGAAGAGATGGCCCGTCGCCCCGAGATCCAGGCGCGTGCCCGCCAGATTCGCGAGGACCTCGGCAACCCGAAGACCCTCATGCTCGGCGTCGACCGCCTCGACTACACCAAGGGCATCGGCCACCGCATCAAGGCCTTCGGAGAACTGCTCGCCGACAAGCGGCTCAACGTCGAAGACGTCACCCTCGTGCAGGTCGCGAGCCCGAGCCGTGAGCGTGTGGAGACCTACAAGGCCCTGCGCGACGAGATCGAACTGGCCGTGGGCCGCCTGAACGGGGATTTCTCCACCATCAGCCACACCGCCATCAGCTACCACCACCATGGCTACCCGCGTGAAGAAATGGTCGCGCTCTACCTCGCCGCCGACGTGATGCTCGTCACCGCCCTGCGCGACGGCATGAACCTCGTCGCCAAGGAATACGTCGCCGTGCGCTTCGACGGCGACGGCGTGCTCGTGCTGAGCGAATTCGCGGGGGCCGCCGACGAGCTCAAGCAGGCGATCCTGATCAATCCGCACGATATCGAGGGCACCAAAGACGCGATCGAACGTGCCGTGGTGATGCCCAAACGGGAACGCACCCGGCGGATGCGGGCACTGCGCAAGAAGGTCTTCGACAACGATGTGGCCGCCTGGTCGGCATCGTTCCTCAGAACACTCACCGGAGGAGCCGCCGTGCAGGCTGGAATACCCCAATCCCTGCGGGTGGCGCTCGGCGAGATGGCCGCCGCCGACTCGCTGCTCGTCGCGCTCGACTTCGACGGCACGCTCGCACCGCACGTCGACGAACCCGAAGACGCCCGCGCCGTCGCCGGCACCCGGGAGGCCGTGCAGCGCCTGCTCGACCAGGACGGAGTGCGCGTTGCGCTCGTCTCCGGCCGCGCCCTCGCGAGCCTGCAGCACGTCGCCGACCCGCACCAGGACGTGCTGCTGACCGGCTCGCACGGTATCGAAATGCGCCTGGACACCCCCGACGTCGAGATCAACCTCCTCGCCGGTGAAGTCGAACAGCTCGACACCCTGGCCCGGGTTCTCGAGGGCATCTCCGGATCGGTGGCCGGCACCACGATCGAGCGCAAACCGGCCGGGATGGCCATCCACACCCGCTTGGCCACCACGAAAGACGGCGAACGTGCCCAGCGCGAGGCCCGCGAACAGCTGGGCGAGCAACTGCCCGGTCTGACCGTGCGGGAGGGCAAGAACGTGCTCGAATTCTCGGTGCGGTCGCGCACCAAGGGTGACGCCCTCGACGTGCTGCGGGCCCACACCGGCGCCGAGCGGGTCTTATACGCCGGCGATGACGTGACCGACGAGGACGCCTTCGCGGTGCTGCGCGACCTCGATCTGGGCCTCAAAATCGGGCCCGGCCCGTCGCTGGCCGGCCACCGTGTGCGCAGCCCCAAGGAGGTCACCGAAGTGCTGAACCTGCTGGCCGACCTGCGGGAAGCGGCGCGGCCGACGAGTTCATAGTGGGGCTGCAGGTGTCGCCGAACGTCGCCCGTGAACAGACCTGCGGGTCAGGCGTTCTAGACTCGTGGCATGTCTGAGATCGATCTGAAACCACGCAGCCGCGACGTCACCGATGGCATTGAAGCCACGACGTCTCGAGGAATGCTCCGCGCCGTTGGAATGGGCGATGCCGACTGGGACAAGCCCCAGATCGGTATCGCGAGCTCGTGGAACGAGATTACGCCCTGCAACCTCTCCCTCGACCGCCTCGCGCAGGCGGCGAAGGAGGGCGTGCACTCCGGCGGCGGCTATCCGCTGCAGTTCGGCACCATCTCGGTGTCCGACGGCATTTCGATGGGCCACGAGGGCATGCACTTCTCCCTCGTCTCGCGTGAGGTCATCGCGGACTCCGTCGAGGTCGTCATGCAGGCCGAGCGTCTCGACGGCTCCGTGCTGCTGGCCGGCTGTGACAAGTCCCTGCCGGGCATGCTGATGGCCGCCGCGCGCCTCGACCTCGCGAGTGTCTTTCTCTATGCCGGTTCGATCGCTCCCGGCTGGGTCAAGCTCAGTGACGGCACCGAAAAAGACATCACCATCATCGACTCCTTCGAGGCCGTCGGCGCCGTGAAGGCCGGCCGCATGAGCGAAGCGGATGCCAAGCGCATCGAGTGCGCGTTCGCTCCCGGCGAGGGCGCCTGCGGCGGCATGTACACCGCCAACACCATGGCGAGCGTCGCGGAAGCCCTCGGAATGAGCCTGCCCGGCTCGGCGAGCCCGGCATCCGCCGACCGCCGCCGTGACTACTTCGCGCACCGCTCCGGCGAGGCCGTCGTCAACATGCTGCGCCTCGGCCTCACTGCCCGCGACATCCTGACCCGCAAGGCCTTCGAGAACGCGATCGCCGTGGCGATGGCGTTCGGCGGCTCGACCAACGTCGTGCTGCACCTGCTCGCGATCGCCCGCGAGGCCGAGGTCGAACTGAGCCTCGACGACTTCAACCGCATCGGCGACAAGGTTCCCCACATCGGCGACCTCAAGCCCTTCGGCAAGTACGTCATGAACGACGTCGACCGCCAGGGCGGCGTGCCGGCCGTCATGCGCGCGCTGCTCGAAGCCGGACTCATCCACGGCGACGCGCTCACCGTGACCGGCAAGACCGTCGCCGAGAACCTCGCCGAGATCGACCCGCCCGAGCTCGACGGCGAGGTGCTGCGCACCCTCGACAACCCGATCCACAAGAGCGGCGGCATCACGATCCTCAAGGGCAGCTTCGCCCCCGAGGGCGCGGTCGTGAAGACGGCCGGATTCGACGCATCCGTCTTCGAAGGACCGGCACGCGTGTTCGAACGCGAACGCGCCGCCATGGATGCCCTCACCGACGGTGAGATCAAGGCCGGCGACGTCGTGATCATTCGCTATGAAGGCCCCAAGGGCGGCCCGGGCATGCGCGAGATGCTCTCGATCACCGCCGCCATCAAGGGCGCGGGGCTCGGTAAGGATGTACTACTGTTAACGGACGGACGATTCTCAGGCGGCACAACCGGACTGTGCATCGGCCACATAGCACCCGAAGCGGTGGACGCAGGTCCCATCGCCTTCGTGCGCGATGGTGATCTGATACGGGTCGATATCGCAGCTCGCTCGCTCGACCTACTGGTCGCCCCTGATGAGCTCGCCGCCCGCCGCATCGGCTGGGCCCCGCTTCCGCCGCGCTACACCCGCGGCGTTCTCGCCAAGTACGCCAAGCTCGTGCACTCTGCCGCCGAAGGCGCCATCACCGGCTAAGTCACCGGCTGGTACACGCTTTCGGGCTGACTGCACCTCCCATCGAATCACCGACGTAGGGATCTTCCTTTCATGAACGCGGAATCTTCAACCGTGCCATTGCCCGCTGCCAGCGCGAACTCCCCGGCCGGAGCGCCGTCTGCCGTTCCCACGGCCCCCGTTTCGACCCAACCCGAGGTCCTCTCCGGGTCGGGCGCGATCATTCGCACCCTGGAGCTGCTGGGCGTCACCGACGTCTTCGGCATCCCGGGTGGCGCCGTCATCCCGCTCTACGACGAGCTCATGACGCAGGACAAGATTCGCCACATACTGGTGCGCCACGAACAGGGCGCCGGCCACGCCGCCCAGGGCTACGCCTCGTCGAGCAACCGGGTCGGCGTCGCCATCGCGACCTCCGGCCCCGGCGCGACCAACCTGGTCACGGCGATCGCGGATGCCTACATGGACTCCGTTCCGCTGCTCTGCATCACCGGCCAGGTCTTCTCCACCCTGATGGGAACGGATGCCTTCCAGGAGGCCGACATCATCGGCATCACGATGCCGATCACCAAGCACTCGTTCCTCTGCAAGCGCGCCGAAGATATCCCGGCGGCCATCGCGGCCGCGCACCACATCGCATCGACCGGCCGCCCGGGCCCGGTGCTCGTGGACATCACCAAGGACGCCCAGCAGGGCCTCGCGCCGTTCATCTGGCCGCCGAAGCTCGACCTGCCCGGCTACCGGCCGGTCACCAAAGCCCACGGCAAGCAGGTTCAGGCCGCCGCTCAGCTGCTCCGGTCCGCGAAGAAGCCCGTTCTCTATGTCGGTGGCGGTGTCATTCGCGCGCAGGCTTCGGCCGAGCTTCTCGCGCTGGCCGAAGCGACCGGTGCCCCCGTGGTGACGACGCTGATGGCCCGCGGCGCGTTTCCCGATTCGCACCCGCAGCACCTCGGCATGCCCGGCATGCATGGCACCGTTCCGGCGGTGCTCGCGCTGCAGGAGAGCGACCTGATCGTCTCCCTAGGCGCCCGCTTCGACGACCGGGTCACCGGCAAGATCAGCGAGTTCGCCCCGCACGCAGCCGTCGTGCACGTCGACGTCGACCCGGCCGAGATCTCGAAGATCCGCAACGCCGACGTGCCGATCGTCGGTGACGCCAAGGAGGTCATCGCCGACCTGACGATCGCCTTCGCCGACGCCCTTCGAACCGGAACAGGCACCGAGAGTGTGGACACCGCCGACTGGTGGACCTACCTGAACGGCCTGCAGGAGGAGTTCCCGCTCGGCTTCAGCGAACCGGCCGACGGCCTGCTCGCCCCGCAGTACGTGATCAAGCGCATCGGCGAGCTCACCGGCCCGGAAGCCGTCTACGCGGCCGGGGTCGGCCAGCACCAGATGTGGGCCGCGCAGTACATCAAGTACGAACGCCCGAACGCCTGGCTGAACTCGGGCGGCGCCGGAACCATGGGCTACTCGGTTCCCGCCGCGATGGGCGCCAAGGTCGCGCAGCCCGACCGCGTGGTCTGGGCGATCGACGGCGACGGATGCTTCCAGATGACCAACCAGGAACTGGCCACCTGCACGATCAACAAGATCCCGATCAAGGTCGCGATCATCAACAACTCCTCGCTCGGCATGGTGCGCCAGTGGCAGTCGCTGTTCTATGACGGACGCCACTCGTTCACCGACCTGAACACCGGGCACGGCACCGCGATGGTGCCCGACTTCGTGAAGCTGGCCGAGGCGTATGGTGCGCTGGGCATCCGTGTGACCAGTGCGGACCAGGTGGACGACGCCATCAAGCTCGCCCTCGCGACGAACGATCGCCCCGTGGTGATCGACTTCATCGTGAGCCGCGACGCGATGGTCTGGCCGATGGTGCCGCAGGGCGTCAGCAACAGCTATGTGCAGTACGCGAAAGACCACGCACCGACCTGGGGAGAAGAATAACCGTGACGACGCACGTACTGAGCCTGCTTGTCGAAGACAAACCGGGCCTCTTGACCCGCGTCGCCGGGCTGTTCGCCCGCCGTGGTTTCAACATTGAGAGCCTCGCCGTGGGCCACAGCGAAATCCCCGGCCTGTCGCGCATCACGATCCAGGTCGACGTCGAAGACGTGCCCCTCGAGCAGGTGACGAAGCAGCTGAACAAGCTGATCAACGTCATCAAGGTCGTGGAGCTCGACTTCTCACAGTCGGTGCAGCGCGAACACCTGCTGGTGAAGGTGCGCACCGACAACGCGACTCGCTCGCAGGTGCTCGAAGCCGTCAACCTGTTCCGCGCGCGCGTCGTCGATGTGGCGACGGATGCCGTGGTCATCGAGGTCACCGGCGACAGCGGCAAGACCCAGGCCCTGCTGCGGGTGCTCGAACCCTACGGCGTCAAGGAGCTCGCCCAGTCCGGCCTGCTCGCGATCGGCCGCGGATCGAAGTCGATCACCGAACGCGTCTTCAAGGTCTCGACAAGCTCGACCACCGACCGGTGATTTCTTCCGAGACTTTCGAGTCTTGAACTTGTGACAACGAACACAATACTTTTGACACCGAACACAATAAGGAGCAACAAAATTGTCTGAGATTTACTACGACAAAGACGCCGACCTGTCGATCATCCAGGGCAAGAAGGTCGCCGTCATCGGCTACGGCTCGCAGGGACACGCCCACGCGCAGAACCTGCGCGACTCGGGTGTCGAGGTCAAGATCGGCCTGAAGGCCGGCTCGAAGTCGACCGCCAAGGCCGAGGAAGCCGGCTTCACGGTTCTCTCGACCGCCGAGGCCGCCGCCTGGGCCGACGTCATCGTCATCCTCGCGCCCGACCAGGTGCAGCGTCACCTGTACAAGGACGACGTGCTTCCGAACCTCGCGGCCGGCAAGGCCCTCGTCTTCGGACACGGCTTCAACATCCGCTTCGGCTACATCACGGCGCCCGAGGGCGTCGACGTGGTCATGGTTGCGCCCAAGGGACCGGGCCACACCGTGCGCCGCGAGTTCGAAGCCGGCCGTGGCGTCCCCGTCATCGTCGCCGTCGAGAAGGACGCCTCGGGCAACGCCTGGCCGCTCACGCTCAGCTACGCCAAGGCGATCGGTGGCCTGCGCGCCGCCGGCATCAAGACCACCTTCACCGAAGAGACCGAAACCGACCTCTTCGGCGAGCAGGCCGTGCTCTGCGGTGGCACCTCGCAGCTGATCCAGTACGGCTTCGAGGTTCTCACCGAGGCCGGCTACCAGCCGCAGGTTGCCTACTTCGAGGTGCTGCACGAGCTCAAGCTCATCGTCGACCTGATGTGGGAGGGTGGCATCGCCAAGCAGCGTTGGAGCGTCTCCGACACCGCAGAGTACGGCGACTACGTCTCCGGCCCGCGCGTCATCGACCCGAGCGTCAAGGAGAACATGAAGGCCGTTCTCGCCGACATCCAGAGCGGCGCGTTCGCCGAGCGTTTCATCGCCGACCAGGACAACGGCGGAGTCGAGTTTCTCGCGCTGCGCAAGAAGGGTGAAGAGCACCCGATCGAGGCCACCGGCCGCAGCCTGCGCAAGCTCTTCGCGTGGAACGCGTCCAACGACGACGACTACACCGACGGCTCGGTCTCGCGCTAGCCTCGATTTTTTTTGCTCGTTCTTTCTCCAGTTAGGCCAGCTTGACTGAGTCCCGCCCGCACTCCGCCGCCGGAGCCCACGACCACCGTGGGCCGGCAGCGGGGAGCGGGCGGGTTCTTGCGTTAATCGTGATGATCGGCGTCGCGGTCTACGTGGCCGTCGACGTCGTGCTGCAGTTTCTGCCGCCGCACTACAGCCCGATCAGCGAGGCCGAGAGCAACCTCGCCGCCGGCCCCTTCGGCTGGATCATGAACCTCAACTTTCTCGGCCGCGCGGTCACGTCCTTCGCGCTGGTCGGCGCGCTGGTGAGCGTGGCCGGCGCCGCACGCTCGTCGGGTCGCCTGCCCGTGCCCAGCCTGCCCGTGCCCAGCCTGCCCGTGCCCCGCCTGCTGGTTCCGGGCCTCGCGCTCCTCACCCTCGGCGGGGTCTGCTCGGCGGTTCTCACGTTCTTTCCGACCGAGATCGCACCGGCAGGACAGAGTGTGGTCGCCACATCCGTCGTCGGCACCGTGCACCTGCTTTCGGCCATTATCGGGTTCAGCGCGGCCCTGCTGGCCATCGTGCTGCTCACCGTCTGGATCTTTCGCAGCGGATGCCTCCCCGCGGCCCGGCGCAGCGCCCTCGCCTTCACCGTGGTCGCCGCCGCCGGACTGGTCTTCCTGGGGCTCACCCTGACCGTGGTGCCCGCGCTCCTCGGCCTCGCCGAACGCCTCTGCCTGGTGGGGATACTGGGCTGGACCTTCTCGGTGGCCCGCGGCATCCGTCGCCGGCGCTAGTTTGCCCGGTTTGGTTTCGTCCCGGCCGTATACGCCACGCCCAGACGGTCGTAACGTGGTTGGGAGAAAACCCGAGGCGGAGGTACAGGTCATGAACTCAGCGGATGGTTTCACCCGGGCAGTCGCGGACCTGCGGCAGGCGGTCGCCGGACGCGTGATCGTGCCGGGTGAGGCCGGTTACGACGAGGCGAGACGGGTCTGGAACGGAATGATCGACCGCCGCCCGGCCCTGGTGGTGCAGGCGGCGCATGCCGATGACATCGCGGCGGCCCTGCGCTTCGCGCGTGAACGGCAGCTGCCCGTGGCCGTGCGGGGTGGGGGGCACAACGTGGCGGGCAACGGCACCGTGAACGACGGGCTCGTGCTCGACCTCGGCGCCCTGAACCGTGTGCAGGTGTTGCCGGGCACTCGAACCGTGCGCGTGCAGGCCGGCGCGACGATCGGAATCATCGACGCCGCCACGGAGCCCTTCGGACTCTTCGTGCCGAGCGGTGTCGTCAGTTCCACGGGCATTGCCGGGCTGACCCTCGGTGGCGGTATCGGATGGATGACCCGCGCCCACGGGCTCACCGTGGACAACCTGCTCGAGGTCGAGATGGTGACGGTGCACGGCCGGGTGGTGCACGCCAGCGCCACCGAGAATGCCGAACTGTTCTGGGGGCTGCGCGGCGGCGGCGGCAACTTCGGCGTGGTGACGTCGTTCACGTTCCAGGCGCATCCCTTGCCCCCGGAGGTGTTCTCAGGGAATTTTGTCTACGGCCAGGAACACTGGGGCGACGCGCTGCGGGCGTACGCGAGCTGGACGCACGACCTGCCGGATGCCCTGACCTCGATCATGTCGTTCCTGGTGCCGCCGCACGACTGGGGGCTCGGTGATGACCCGCGGATGCTTTTCGGTTTCGCCTGGGCGACGCCGTTCCTGGAGGAGGGCGCCCGCGCCCTCGACGAGCTGCGGCGGGCCGCGCCGCCCGACGCCGAGATCGTGGAACCGGTGAAGTGGACGACCTGGCAGTCGGCCGCCGATGAACTGTTTCCGAAGGGGGTGCGCGGGTACTGGAAGAACACTTCCTTGGACCACCTGGACGAAGACGTGATCGACGTGCTCGTGCGGCGCGGCGCCGAACAGACCTGGCGCGGCACCGGGTTCGACGTGCACCACCTGGGCGGAGCCTTTGGCCGGGTTCCGGAATCGGCGACGCCGTTTCCGAGCCGCACGGCTCAGTTCTGGCTGAACATCTACGGGTTCTGGGCGGATGCCGGCGACGACGCCGAGCGCATCCGCTTTGTGCGCAATTTCGCCGCGGAGATGGCCCCGCTGGGCTCGGGCGGGCTCTACGTCAACTTCATGGGGGAGGAACGCGGCACGGATGCCGGCGTGCAGGATGCCCGCGAGCAGGCGATAGCCGTGTACGGTCAGCGCAAGTTTGAACGGTTGAGCGCCCTCAAGCGGGAGTACGACCCCGAAAACGTGCTGCGGCTCAACCACAACATTCCGCCGGCGTCCACCGTCACGACCTAAGGGGCTGGGGCGTGACGTAGGCTTGACCCGTGTTTGGGGCTATACGTCCTGATTCATGAGGTCCTGTGCTCCAATGCACAGCTTGCCACGGTGGTCGTTCACGTGTGGGGCCATTCGCTCGCAATGGTGCAGCAGGTGACACATGACGAAAGACCTCTCCGACGGACTCGTTCCGCCCACAGTCGGCACCGGAACTGGAGCCCTGGCCGATGACGGCCCCGCCCCCAAGTACAGGATCATCGGTCCGGGCCTCGTCGTCGCGGCGACCGGCGTCGGTGCCGCCGACATGGTCGCCACCCTCGTGGCCGGCTCACGGTTCGGCTACGGGCTGCTCTGGGCGGTGATTCTCGGGGTGATCCTGAAGATCGTGCTCGTCGAGGGCGCCGGCCGCTACACGCTCGCGACCGGCAAGACCATCTTCGAGGGCTGGCGGTCGCTCGGCAAGTGGACCACCTGGTACTTCGGCCCGTACATCATGCTGTGGGGCTTCGTGTATGGCGCCACGGCCATGTCCTCGGCGGCGTTGCCGCTGGCCGCCCTCTTCCCGGCGCTGCCGTTGCCGGTCTGGGCCGTGCTGATGGGCCTCGCCGGGCTGGTCATGGTCTGGTTCGGCCGCTACGACGTGTTTGAGAAGATCACGGCCGGGCTCGTCGCGCTCATGTTCGTCACCGTTGTCGGGCTCGCCGTTATCGCTCGGCCGGACTTCGGAGCAATGGCCGCCGGGCTCATTCCCCTGATTCCCGAGGGTGGTGTGCTCTATACCCTCGCCCTCGCCGGCGGTGTGGGCGGCACCATCACGCTCGCCGCCTACGGCTACTGGCTGCGGGAAAAGGGCTGGTCAACGCCCCGCTGGATGCGCGTGATGCGCATCGACAACCGCATGGCCTACGTCATGACCGGCATCTTCGTGATCGCCATGCTCATCGTCGGTGCCGAGGTCGTCAGCGCCGCCGGCGTCACCCTGAGCGCGGGCGACCGCGGCCTGCTCGACCTGTCCACCGTGCTGAACGAGAAGTACGGCGTGGTCGTCGGAACCGGATTTCTGGTGGGCTTTTGGGCGGCATCCTTCTCGTCGATCATCGGCGTCTGGAACGGGGTCAGCCTCATGTTCGCCGATTTCTGGGGCAACATGCGCGGCAAGCCCTCCGGGCACCCCGACACCCGCGTCGGCGGCAAGTACTTCAAGTTCTACCTGTTGTGGCTGACCTTCCCGCCGATGATCCTGCTGCTGCTCGGCCAGCCGATCGGCCTGATCCTGGCCTATGGCATCCTGGGCTCGCTGTTCATGCCGTTCCTGGCCATCACCCTGCTCGGGCTGCTCAACCGGTCGCACATTCCGCGGGAGTGGCGCAACCGGTGGTGGACCAACACCGCGCTCGGCATTTGCGCGTTTCTGTTCATCGCACTCGGTGTGCACCAGCTCGTCACGGCGGTGGCGCCGCTGTTCCAGTAACCTGCTGTGCCAATAAACTGATGTCCCCCTAAACTGCTGTCGTGAAAGTCGACTTCAAGAAGCAGATCGCAACGTACACGGCACCGAAGGGACGATTCGAGGTCGTCTCGGTGCCTGCGACGCGGTTCCTGATGCTCGACGGGCACGGTGACCCCAATACCTCCCAGGCCTGGGCGGATGCGCTCACGACGATCTACCCGATGGCATACGCACTCAAGTTCCTCAGCAAGAACGAGCTCGGCCGGGACTACACCGTGATGCCGCTCGAGGCCCTCTGGTGGTCTGAGGATATGGACTCGTTCACTGCGGCGCGGGACAAGTCGCGCTGGGACTGGACCGCGATGATCATGGTTCCGGACTGGTTCTCGGGCGAACACATTGAGGCCATGCGGAGGGCCGTGGAGAAGAAGGGCGGGGCGCCGGCCCTGAATGCGCTTCGGGTGGACACCCTCGACGAGGGCCTGGTCGTTCAGACCCTGCACATCGGCGCCTACGATGACGAAGGCCCGGTGCTCGAGGCGATGCACAACGACTTCATCCCCTCGCAGTCGCTGCGCATGACCGGCAAGCACCACGAGATCTACCTCAGCGATGCCCGTCGCACCGCGCCCGAGAAGCTCCGCACGATCCTGCGCCAGCCCGTCCTAAGAACGGGGGAGAACGAGTCGATGGGGGATACCGAGGACGTTCGGATCGCCCTGGAATGACCGGTCGGTCTCCACTCCGGTCGCAACCATGCCCTTGTCAGCGAGCGAGGTCACTCGCGCGCTCGGCTTGTGAGGCTGGTTCGGCAACGATCGTGCGGTTGCCGAAGTAGGCGGTCAGCATGAGGATCAGGGCGGTGCAGGAGAAGAGGCCGTCGAGGATTCCGGCAGGCAGCAGAAAAATCATCAGTGCCATCGTGACGACGCAATTGATGACTGAGAGGGCGAGTCCCCACAGGCGATTGCGCAGCAGACCGATGGCGCCGATCAGTCGAACCGCACCGAACACGCCGCTCATCACCATCATGAGGTAAAGGTTCTGCTGCAGGTACGGCACGATGAACGAGAAATGGTCGGAAATCTGGTGCTGCTGCACCCCGAGAATGACCAGCGGGATCACGGCGATGAAGACGCCGAATTCCATCAGGCCGCCCTGCACAATCAGCAGGATGGCAGCCGCCTTGTAGCTCTTCTTCATGATTCCCCCGTATCAGTGGCCCGTCGTGCCCCGGTCGCGCACGGGTGGTGCCCGGTTCGAGCCTAGGTGCTGGGTGTTTGGGCGCGGTGTTTCTGTGGTGGTCGCCAGCTGTCGGTGGGGTCGAGCCAGTGCGGTGCTTTGACCTGGGGTCGCCCGTTGACCATGCGGACGCGCCACCCGCCGATGTTGTCGAGGCCGGCGTGATGCCACCAGCAGATCGAACATCCGTTGGATATGACGGTGTCTCCGCCCTCGCTGTAGGGCACCACATGATTAATCTCGCAGAAGTAGGCGGGCACCGTGCAGCCGGGTATGACGCAGCCGCCGTCGCGGGCGGTGATCGCCCGCCGTTGCAGATGATCGAAGACGCGTTTGCGGCGGTTCTGCACGCTGCCGACCTGCACGATCCTGCCGCTCAGGTCGAACACGACGGGTTCGACGTTGCTGATTTTCATCAGGTCGGTGACGGTGGTGAGGCTGATCGGGGCGTCAAGGCCATCGATCCAGCCGACCCCCGTGCCGGTTTCGAGGTCGGCGGCGTTCACGTGCACCATCACCGTCGGCGCGGCCCCGCCGATGCTCGGCGCTCCGGGATCGCGGGCACCGGCTATGAACAGGGCCCGCAGCACGTCGGCCCGCTTCTCACCCGCCGGGCGAGTGTCAACGGAGATGATCTTTCGGTCCTCGTCAGCGTCCTCAGCGTCCTCAGCGTCCTCAGCGTCCTCAGCGTCCTCAGCGTCCTCAGCGTCGGCCGCGCTGGCGGTATCGGCGGTATCGGCGGTGTCGGCGGGGTCGGTGGGGTCGGTGGTGATGAAAGTGGGGGTGGTGGTGGTGAAGTGGGCGGCCCAGAGCTTTTCCATGATGCCGCGATCCAGCGGCGTCATGCCGCCAATCAGCGGGTAAAGGCCGTCGCGCAACTGGCCGAATCCGATGCTGCTCTTAGCCTCTCGGGCGCGGTCCTGCGGGGCGATACCGTTCGGGTCCAGGTGGGCCTGATAGACCGCAAGCAGCCCGCGGACACTGTCAGCGGGAAAAGCGAACCCCGGGCCCGGGCTGCCGTTGGCATCAATATTGGGAGCGCCTGTTGCCACATCCACCAGGTGCTGCTCGGCCGCCTCCAACTGGCCCGGGTCGGCCCGCCGCGCCACCTCGTCGAGGCCTTTCACGATGATTTCGGCCGCGTCGACCCCAATCGCGCCCGCCGACAGTGCCGCGCCGACGGTCGGATACAGCGCGGGCAACGGCGACCCCACGCCCGCCCGCACCCGGGTGAAGTTACCCAACGCGAGGCGCCGCTTCACCTCCCGCACTGACACCCGGGTGACGGAGGTGATCACGTCCACCGTGTTGCGGCAGCCGAGCTTCTTGACCAGGCTGCCCGGGCCGACATCGATCGCCGCCCGCCGCTCCACGTCATGGGCGAGCATCACCCGGGCGGCATCCACCACCGGCCCAGGTCCTCCACCCGGTCCATCACCCCAACTGCTCCCATGTCAGAGGCTCGTGAGACGCTGAACCCAGCAAGAACTTCGGTCAGGCGCTCCTGGATCTCAGTGAGGGCCTCTACCGCTTCATTGTCGGATTCTGTGTCCGACGGGAGTGTCAATGACATATTCTCAGTATAGCCAGATAGAACTGAGATTCAAGAGTATAAATGAGTAGAGCTAACAAGATTAGTATTTATTTCTGAAAGAAGTGATGCCGAGGTCGGGTTAGTTTCTGCACCAGGTACTGGTTCTGGGCGAGAATCGCCATGTACATGGTTCGACGCTCGCATGCCGCAGCTCTCGCTCAGTGCCCCTCCTGGGGTGGGGACTGGGGCCCTAATGCCGCTAGATTTCTGGGTGACCCACGGCATCCGCTTGCCGCACCGTCTCGCCCCACAGTGAGGAACAGCATGACGCGCAGAAACTGGTTGCGCGGCGCTCCGCCGCGGATTGACCGAGGACTCCTGCTCACGTTCGTGGTCTCCGCCCTGGTGGCCGGGGGCCTGTTGGCCATCGCTCGGGGCTTCGGGCTCGAGTGGCCCGGGTGGATCGCCGCGGTAGCGGTTGCCGCGACGGTGTTTCAGACCTGGGCGGCGAGGCTGCGGCCGCGCAGGACCCCGGGGTCGTCGCTGCCGGAATCCCCGACGAATCGGGATAATCTGGGGGTATGAATGCCAAATCGGATGACGATGCACTGAGCTGGGCCGGTGAGAACGATCCGACGCTCGCGCCGGGGGACACCCCAAGCCGCCCTGAGCTGGCCGATGGCTGGTCGACTCCCGCAACACCGAGCACCACTCCCGACGGCTTTCGCGACGACTCGCGGGCCGTCACGGGGCCGCAGGCCGCGCAGGTGGCCAGCGCCGGGGCATCCGCGACGCTCGTCATCATGGGCATCCTCGCCGGCGTCTACCTTCTCTACACGATCGGCTGGTTCATCGGCGTGAATCGCATCACGAACCCGATCGCCGACCCGGTCTCGGAATTCATGTTCTCGCTCGGCGCCTGGCTCGCCGTCGCCGCTCCCATCGTCTGGTTCGGGGTGACGTACTGGCTCACGGCGAGTCGTCCGCGCATCCGCCTGCTCTGGCTGCTGCTCGGGGTCGTACTTCTGGCCCCGGTGCCCTTCATCTTCGGAAGCGGGGCAGGCGCATGAGTGAAGCACACACGGCCGGCGCCACTGCCCCCATCACAACGGATGCCCCGCGCCGCGCCCCCTCCTGGCTCACCGTCACCGTGGCCATCGCCTTCGGCTTGTTCTACGCCTACGACCTCTGGGAGGCCGTGGGCAACCTCGTCGGCCTCAACATCGCCGCCGGAGACCTCGACACGAGCCTGAGCGGCGGGGGCTGGGCCGTGCTGATCATCGGCGTGCTGATTCCCCTGGCCGTATACGGGCTCGCGTTCTGGCTGGGCCGCCGCCGCGCGGTCGGCGTGCAGGCGCTCATGTACATCACCGGGCTGTGCCTGGTCGCGGTGCTCTCGCTCGACGTCTACGTGATGTTCAGCCTCGGCAACCTGATCGTCTAGACGGTCACCACTTCCAGACCGAGAACAGCACGAGCGCGATCATCACGATCTGCGCCGTCAACCGGGGGCCGAACGGAATCGCGAGCCGCCCGAAGCGTTCGGGGTGTGCCGCGGCGAAGGCGTTGGCGGGAAACACCGCCACGAGGAACACGGCGAGGGCGATCGCTGCCGCGACGCTTGTGGCCGGCAGGAGCAGGCCGATGCCGCCGGCGATCTCACACACCCCGGTGAAGATCACGAGGTTGCGCGGGTTCGCGATTCCGGTGAAGCGCAACCGCGGCGGGATGATCTTGGCCATGGTGCGCTGGGCATCCGCTCGAAAATGCAGCACGCCCATGAAGATGAACACCCCCGCGAGGATGACGCGCAGAACCAGTTGGATGCCTTCTACCGACGCAGTGCTCATGGCTCTATTGTGCAGCCGGTAAGGTGAAAAGGTATCTGGCGCCTCACCGCTGCGGCATTAGTGCAGTGTTTACCAGTCCCTGTTTACCGCTATCGAAGGATCCGATTTCGTGTCGAAGCCCGTTGTCCTGATTGCCGAAGAACTATCGCCCGCTACCGTCGATGCCCTCGGGCCCGATTTTGACGTGCGCCACGTAGATGGAACGGACCGGTCCGCGCTCTTCGCCGAACTGGCCACCGCCGACGCCATTCTGGTGCGTTCGGCGACGAAAATGGACGCCGAAGCGATCAAGGCCGCCCCGCAGCTCAAGGTCATCGCCCGCGCCGGAGTCGGACTCGACAACGTCGACATCAAGGCCGCCACCGCGGCCGGCGTCATGGTCGTCAACGCCCCGACCTCGAACATCATCTCCGCCGCTGAACTGACCGTCGGCCACATCCTGAGCCTGGCCCGTCACATCCCGGCCGCCTCCGGCGCCCTCGCCGAGGGACAGTGGAAGCGCTCCAAGTACACCGGCGTCGAGCTCTATGAAAAGACCATCGGCATCATCGGCCTCGGCCGCATCGGCGCCCTCATCACTGCGCGGATGCAGGCCTTCGGCGTCAACGTCATCGCCTACGACCCCTACATCACCTCGGCTCGCGCCCAGCAGCTCGGCGTCACCCCGGTGTCCCTCGACGAGCTGCTCGCGCAGTCCGACTTCGTCACGATCCACATGCCGAAGACCCCCGAGACCACCGGCATGATCGGCGAAGCCCAGCTCAAGCTGATGAAGCCGACCGCGTTCGTCGTGAACGTCGCCCGCGGCGGCCTCGTCGACGAAGAGGCGCTGCACGCGGCCCTCGTCGCCGGAACCATCGCCGGCGCCGGCCTCGACGTCTTCGTCAGCGAGCCGCCCACGAACTCGCCGCTGCTCGGCCTCGAGAACATCATCACCACCCCGCACCTCGGCGCCTCGACCGACGAAGCACAGGAGAAGGCCGGCGTCTCTGTCGCCAAGTCCGTGCGGCTCGCGCTCTCCGGCGAGCTCGTTCCCGACGCGGTCAACGTCGCCGGCGGCGTCATCGACCCCTACGTGCGCCCCGGCATCCCGCTCGTCGAGAAGCTCGGCCAGGTCTTCTCCGGACTGGCCGCCCACAGCCCGCTCACGAGCGTGGACATCGAGGTTCGCGGTGAACTCGTCGACTATGACGTGAGCGTGCTCAAGCTCGCCGCCCTCAAGGGCATCTTCACAAACGTCGTCAGCGAGACCGTCTCATACGTGAACGCGCCGCTGCTCGCCGAGCAGCGCGGCGTCGCCGTGCGCATGATCACGGATGCCGTCAGCCCGGAATACCGCAACGTCATCACCCTGCGCGGCGCGCTGGCCGACGGCTCGCAGGTGTCGGTCTCCGGCACGCTCATGGGCACCAAGCAGATCGAGAAGATCACCGAGGTCAACGGCTACGACGTCGAGGTTCCCTTCGCGAAGAACCTCATCGTGATGATCTACACCGACCGCCCCGGCATCGTCGCGGTCTACGGTCGCGAGTTCGGCGAGGCCAGCATCAACATCGCCGGCATGCAGATCGCCCGCCACGAGGCCGGCGGCAAGGCACTCAGCGTGCTGACCGTCGACTCCGAGGTTCCCGCCGGACTGCTCGCTTCGGTGCGGGCCGCCATCGACGCCGACGTCATGGTCGAGATCGACATCACGGAGTAGCAGCACTACCAGCAGTGCCCAGCGCGAACGTCGGTGTGCCACCCGGGCGCCGCGCGGGTACTGCGCCGCTGCGCGGGTGGCGCGCACTCCCCGCGCAGCCGCGCAGCACCCGCGCGACGGCGACGGATGCCCCGGGCCTTGCCCCGGCATCCGCGCGCGAAACGGTGCTCAGGTCAGGCGGGCGATGACGGCCAGGAGGCGGTCCATGCTCTCCGCACCCTCGAGATCGACGGGAGCCGCGAGCATGCCTACCAGGGCCGAGTTACTGTACAGACCATCGCTGATGAGCATCACGGCTTGGGCCACGTCCGGGTCGCCGACGGCCTCCTCGATGACGGTGAGCCAGCCGCGCCGAATATCGACCAGCCGCTCGACGGCCTTCGGGTGCTGTCCCTGGCCGAGCCGGGTCGCGGCGATGTAGGCCCGGTCGAAGGGACTCCCCGTGTCGATCGAGGTACGGATCAGGTAGTCCACCGGGCCGGCCTCGGCCGAGCGGATGTTGTCGGCATCCGTCGCCGCGAACGCGGCCAGCCGGGCAAGCTGGCCCTCAACCAGCGCCTCCTTCGATCCGAAGTGGTAGAGCAGGCCGCCTTTGGAGACCGACGCGGCCGCCGCGACCGCGTCGAGGGTGGCGGAACGCTCTCCACCCTCGAGCAGCAGGTGCTCGAACGCGTCCAGCAGGCGATCGCGTGTCGAAGGCTGGACAGGCGGTTGTACGGGGGACGACATTGCGCCATGGTATCGAGAATATCTGGGGGAGTGTGGATTACTGTACCGTCTGGACGGTATAGTGCAATCACGTCCTTAATCAGAAAGCGATTCCGATCGTGTCAACACCCACCACCGAAATTGATCTGCGCCACACCCGCGGCCTGACCGGCGACCCTGGCGAACCCCGCCGGGGGAGCGCCGGCCGCTGGTGGGCTCTTGCCGTGCTCATGATGCCCGTGCTGCTCGTCTCGATCGACAACACCGTGCTGAACTTTGCCCTGCCCGCGATCAGCGAGGCGACCCAGCCGACCGGCACGCAGCTGCTCTGGATGGTCGACATCTACCCGCTCGTGCTCGCCGGCCTGCTCGTCTCGATGGGCAGCCTCGGCGACCGCATCGGCCGTCGCAAGCTGCTGCTGATCGGCTCAGCCGGATTCGGCGTCGTGTCGGTCATCGCGGCGTTCGCTCCGAGCATCGAAGGCCTCATCATGGCCCGCGCCGCACTCGGATTCTTCGGCGCCATGCTGATGCCCTCGACCCTGTCCCTGCTGCGCTCGATCTTCACCGATCGCAACGAACGCCGCTTGGCGATCGCGGTCTGGGCGACCGGTTTCGCCGCCGGCAGCGCCCTCGGCCCGCTCGTCGGGGGAATCCTGCTCGAGCATTTCGCGTGGGGCTCCGTTTTCTTGATCGCGGTTCCGCTATTGCTGCCGCTGCTGATTTGCGCTCCCTTGCTCGTGCCGGAATCCAAGGATCCTCATCCGGGCCGCATCGACCCGCTCAGCATCGCGCTGTCGCTCGTCACGATGCTGCCGATCGTCTACGGCATCAAGGCCATCGCCGAAAACGGACCCGATCTCGCTGCCGTCGCCCCGATTGCGGTCGGGCTGGTCTTCGGCGCGCTCTTCGTGCGCCGGCAGAAGCGCCTGGCGAGCCCGATGCTCGACATGACTCTGTTCCAGCGCGGCGCCTTCAGCGGAGCCGTCGGCGTGAACCTGCTCGCCGTCACCGCGCTCGTCGGCTGCCTGTTCTTCATCAGCCAGCACCTGCAGCTCGTGCTCGGCATGTCCCCGCTGAACGCCGGCCTCGTGCTCGTGCCGGGCCTCGCCGCGATGATCGCGGCCGGGCTGCTGATCGTGCCGATCGCCAAGCGGGTGCGGCCTTCGATCGTGGTTCCACTCGCCCTGACCGTCTCGGCGTCGGGCTTCGCGCTCATCGCCCTCAGCGGTGGCCAGATCGATGCCGCCGGACTGGCGCTCGCGTTCGTGCTGCTGGGCGTCGGCATCGGCGCGGCCGAGACGGTGTCGAACGAACTGATCGTGGCCAGCGCGCCCGCGGAGAAGGCGGGGGCGGCATCCGCTGTCAGCGAGACCGCCTACGAACTGGGCGCGGTGCTGGGAACGGCCATTCTCGGCAGCATTCTCACGGCGGCCTACCGCACGAATGTCGTGCTGCCCGACGGGCTGAGCCCGGCGCAGCAGCTTTCAGCGAGCGAAACCCTGGGCGGAGCCGTCACCGTGTCGAACCAACTTTCCGCGGATGCCGGGGCGCAGCTGCTCGACTCGGCCCGCCTCGCGTTCGACAGCGGAGTCGGCGTGAGTGCCTGGATCGGGGTTGCCCTCGTCGTGACGGCAGCCCTGGTCGGAGCCCTCGCGCTGCGCCGGGCGCGCTAGGCGCGTCCTGGAGGATCGACGCGGCTACTGCAGGTCGCGGTCGTCGATATTGGTCTGGCGTCGGGTGACCTGCTCGCCGTTGACCGGATCGGCGATCGTGCGCGTTGTCGTGGTGCTGTTGCGGCCGCGGACGACGAGCACGAGCCCGAGCACGAAGATCACCGCGCCGGCAGCCATCAGGATGTAGCCGACGAGGTCGCGGTCGATCCAGGTGACGCTGAAGTCAAGGGCGAAGACGAGGATGGCGCCCACGACGATAAGAAAGATTCCGAGTCCGATACTCATGGCAGCCTGCTTTCACTCTGAGTTGGTTTCACTGAGGTGGCGTTTCGCGGGTGGCGTCGCTGCGCCGGGCCGAACGGTTCTGACCAGCATAGGCACCCAAAGTCGCGCAGTAGGGTTTCAGTACAGGTTTGTTTTGGCGGGTTTGATTCCACAGCCCCGCAGAGACGGCCGCGTATCGACAGCCTGGTATCGACTCAGCAGATCGCCGAGTCCACAGTTCGGAGTGTTATGTCCCGTGAAGTTGTGTCTGAAGCCGCATCTCGAACGATCAAGCTCGCCGTCATTCCCGGCGACGGGATCGGCCCGGAGGTCATCGCCGAAGCGGTCAAGGTGCTCGACGCCGTCACCGCGCACGACAATGTGACCTTCGAGAAGACCCAGTTTTCGCTCGGAGCCGCGCGGTTCCTCGAAACCGGAGACGTGCTCACCGCCGAGGACCTCGCCGCGATCGCCGCGCACGACGCCATCCTGCTCGGCGCTGTCGGCGGCGTGCCCGGCGATCCGCGGCTCAAGGACGCGAACATCGAGCGTGGCCTGTTGCTCGGCCTGCGCTTCTCGCTCGACCACTATGTGAACCTGCGCCCGAGCATCCTCTTTCCCGGTGTGCCGAGCCCGCTCGCCGCGCCCGGCGTCATCGACTTCGTCGTCGTGCGCGAGGGAACCGAGGGTCCGTACGTGGGTAACGGCGGCGCGATTCGTCAGGGTACCCCGCAGGAAGTCGCCAACGAGGTCTCGGTCAACACCGCGTTCGGCGTCGAACGGGTTGTCCGCTTTGCCTTCGGCGTCGCGGCGAGCCGCCCCCGCAAACAGCTCACCCTCGTGCACAAGACCAACGTGCTCGTCTTCGCCGGCAGCCTCTGGCAGCGCACGGTCAACGCCGTCGCCGCCGAGTTCCCCGAAGTCAGCGTGGATTACCTCCACGTTGACGCCGCGACGATCTTTATGGTCGCCAAGCCGAGTAGGTTTGACGTAGTCGTCACCGACAATCTCTTCGGTGACATCCTGACCGATCTGGCGGCCGCTATCAGCGGTGGCATCGGGCTGGCGGCATCGGGAAATATCAATCCCGAGGGCCGATTCCCCAGCATGTTCGAACCGGTTCACGGCTCTGCCCCCGACATCGCGGGCAAGCAGCTCGCCGACCCGACAGCCGCGATTCTCTCGGTTGCCCTGCTGCTCGATCACCTCGGTTTAGCGGATGCCGCAGCCCGGGTGAGCGCGGCGGTCACCGCCGACATCGCGACCCGCACGAACAGTCACTCTCTCGAGACCGCACCCCGCAGCACCGCCGCCGTGGGCGACGCGATCGTGACCCTCCTCACCAGCAAGGGACTCTAATGAGCACCGCCACCAGCACTGACACCAGTACCGCCACCAGCACCTACCCGCTGAGCTTCGCGCTCACGCCGTCGACCGACGCGCGCGCCGAGGCCGAGCGCGACGAGATCCTCGCCGATCCGGGCTTCGGTAAGCACTTCACCGACCATATGGTGACGATCGACTGGACCGTCGACCAGGGCTGGCACGACGCCCGCGTCACGCCATACGGGCCGCTGCAGCTCGACCCGGCGTCGTCGGTTCTGCACTACGGCCAGGAAATTTTCGAGGGTCTCAAGGCGTACCGCCATGCCGACGGCTCGATCTGGACCTTCCGCCCCGAGAAGAATGCCGAGCGCATGCAGCGCTCCGCCGCGCGCCTCGCCCTGCCGCAGCTCTCGGTTGAAGATTTCGTGCAGTCGATCAAGCAGATGATCGCCGTCGACGGTGACTGGGTGCCCTCCGCGCCCGAAACGAGCCTCTACCTGCGCCCGTTCATGATCGCCAACGAGAGCTTCCTCGGCGTGCGGGCCGCCCACCGCGTGGGCTACTACGTCATCGCGAGCCCCGCCGGAGCATACTTCGCCGACGGCGTCGCCCCGGTGAAGATCTGGCTCTCCACCGACTACTCCCGTGCCGGCCGCGGCGGAACCGGCGCCGCCAAGTGCGGCGGCAACTACGCCGCATCGCTGCTGCCCCAGATGCAGGCCTACGACAATGGATGCGCCCAGGTGCTCTTTCTCGACGGCGAAACCGGAACCCACATCGACGAGCTCGGCGGCATGAACGTGTTCTTCGTGCACGGCACCGACACACTCGTCACCCCACGCCTGACCGGCTCGATCCTCGAGGGCGTCACCCGCGACAGCATCATGCAGCTCGCCCGCGACCGCGGCATGACCGTGGAAGAGCGCGAGGTGACCGTGGACGAGTGGCGAGACGGCATCGCATCCGGTGAGATCACCGAGGTGTTCGCCTGTGGCACCGCGGCCGTGGTCACCCCGATCGGCCAGCTCAAGGGCAAGGGCTTCGAGATCGGCGAAGCGGATGCCCCCGCCGGCGCGATCACGCTGGCCCTGCGCCAGGAACTCACCGACATCCAATACGGGCGACTTCCTGACCGGCACGGCTGGCTCACGCGCCTCGACGCGTAGGCTGGTTTCTGCACTATTTGAGCGCTCTGCTCTGAAACCGCGAATGATGGGACACCGATGAAGATTGCACGATTCAGCCACGAGGGCGCCATTGCCTTCGGCATTGTCGACGACGACGAGCTGGTCGTGTTGGAGAAAGACCCGATGTTCGCCGGTTACGGCACCACGGGGGAGCGCATCGCCATCAACACGGTGAAGCTGCTCTCCCCGGTGATCCCGCGGTCGAAGGTCGTCGTGATGGGCAGCGACTTCTTCGCCAGCGCGGCCGCCGAGGCGGAAGCCGAAGCAGAGTCGATTCCGCGCGAGCCGACCTTTGTGATCAAGCCCAACACATCCGTCGTCGGACCGGGGGACGCCATCGTGCTGCCCGCGCAGTCCACCGACGTGCGTGTGGCCGGGTCGCTCGCGATCATCATCGGCACCTTCGCAAAGAACGTCGCCGTCGACGATGTCGAGAGCGTCATCTTCGGCTACACCGTGGCGACGGATGTCCTGGCCCAGGACCTCGCTATAGCCGACGGCAACGCGGCCCGCGCCACGGCGTTCGACTCGTTCTGCCCGCTCGGCCCGGTCATCGAGACCGAGTTCGACGTGGACCAGGTCGTCGTGCACGGCCGCATCAACGACGCCCAGTTTCAGAACGGCGACACCGAGCTGCAGGTTCACTCGATCGCGGAGATCGTGGCCTTCGCCTCGAGCGTCTTCACGCTGCTTCCCGGCGACGTGATTCTCACCGGGTCTCCGGGCTTGTCCGGTGCGCTCGGCGCCCCGGTCACCGCCGGCGATACCGTGCAGGTCGAGATTCCCGGCATCGGCGTGCTCGCCAACCCGGTGCGCCGCGCCGCCTGACCCCGCGCGGCGTGACGAAAAGCGGATGAAACGGGCTGAAAGTGCCCAACAGCGGAGATAATGAACGGTCTGTCGCGCTGCATCCGCTTTTCGTCACCGGCGAAGTCGACAAAGTAGACTCGGTTCGATGTCTGAAACCACTGCGCACCCCTTTTCCACGGCAACCGGAACCGATGTTCGGGTTCGTTTTTGCCCCTCGCCCACCGGCACGCCCCACGTCGGCCTGATCCGCACCGCCATGTTCAACTGGGCCTACGCCCGGCACACCGGCGGCACGATGATCTTCCGCATCGAAGACACGGATGCTGCCCGTGACAGCGAGGAGAGCTTCCAGCAGCTCGTCGAAGCGATGCGCTGGCTGAAACTGGACTGGGACGAGGGTGTCGACGTCGGCGGCCCGCAGGAGCCGTACCGTCAGTCGGAGCGCTACGACATCTACCGCGGCATCATCGAACGCCTGAAGACGAGCGGCCACATCTACGAGAGCTTTGTCACCGGCGAAGAGATCGAAGCCCGCAACGTGAGCCTCGGCCGCGACCCGAAGATGGGCTACGACAACTTCGAGCGCGACTTAACCTCCGACCAGAAGGCCGCGTACCGCGCCGAGGGCCGGTCTCCGGCCCTGCGCCTGCGGGTGCCCGACAGCGAGCTCTCCTTCGACGACCTCGTGCGCGGAGAGATCACCTTTCCCGCCGGGTCGTTCAGCGACTTCGTCGTCGTGCGCCCGAACGGGCATCCGCTCTACCCGTTCGTGAACCCCGTCGACGACGCGCTGATGGGCGTCACCCACGTGCTGCGCGGCGAGGACCTGCTCTCGAGCACTCCGCGCCAGATCGCCCTCTACCATGCGCTCATCGACATCGGTGTGACCACGTTCGTGCCGCGCTTCGGCCACCTGCCCTACGTGATGGGCGACAAGAACAAGAAGCTGTCGAAGCGCGACGCCGAGGCGAACCTGTTCCTGCACCGTGACCGCGGGTTCATTCCCGAGGGCCTGCTCAACTACCTCGCGCTGCTTGGCTGGTCGCTCTCGCACGACCGTGACGTGTTCTCGATCGACGAGTTCACGACCGCGTTCGACGTGGTCAACGTCAACCCGAACCCGGCCCGCTTCGACCTGAAGAAGGCCGAGTCCATCAACGGCGACCACATCCGCCTGCTTGAGGCCTCTGACTTCGCTGAGCGTCTCGTTCCCTACCTGGTGACCGCCGGCGTGCTGGCTGAGCCGCTGACGGACGCACAGCAGGCGATCCTCACCGCCGCCGCCCCGCTCATCCAGGAACGCATCGCGCTGCTGGGCGAAGCGCCGGCCATGCTCGGCTTCCTGTTCGTCACGAGCGCCGAGCTCGTGCATGAAACGGATGCCCTCGCCTCCCTCCCGGTAACGGCCCGCGACATCCTCATCGCGTCTTCTGCGGCCTTGGCGGCGATTCCCCAGGCCGAGTTCACCCACGAACGCGCCCACGTCGTGCTGACCGAAACCCTCATCGAGGGCCTCGGTCTGAAGCCGCGGGTCGCGTTCGGCCCGCTGCGCGTCGCCGTGTCGGGTCGCAAGGTCTCGCCGCCGCTGTTCGAGTCGATGGAGATCCTGGGTCGGGCGGACACGCTCGCCCGTCTGGACCGGCTCGTCGAGGCGCTTCCGGCCGCGACCGCCTGACCTTTCTCGGCCTCACTGGGCCGCGAAATCCAGCCGTGAAAGCGGGAGTGGTTTCGCGGCCCTCCAAAAGTGGGTTACAGTTACGAGTCGGCCCGGTGATCTAACGGGCCTTGGATCTTCGGATCCGGCCCGGTTTTCGAACCGGGCATTGGGGTATGGTGTAATTGGCAACACGGCTGATTCTGGTTCAGTTGTTCTTGGTTCGAGTCCAGGTACCCCAGCTTGAAGTAAAACCCCCGTTCACGCGGGGGTTTTCGTGTTAAATGGCACGCGCCGCCTGGTGTCCGATTTCCGCTAGCGAGTCAGGCTCGTCAGGCGGGCTGAGCGGCAAATTCCCCATCTCCGGTTGCGGATGACTAAAGAACGCATTGTTCTTGGTTCGAGTCCGACGGAGTCCTGCATAAAGTACTGGGCCAGCCGAAAACGCGGCACAATGAGCGCACAAAACGTGGCTAAATTGTCACGGTCGATAGTGGCTCAATTCCTAACCGTCGCTGTCACCGGATCTGTAGTCCGGACCGTGCGCCAGTTGGGCGCACACGTTGAGCTATGGAGTACCGCGGTACGAAGCGGTACATCGCGATCAAACGGCTGACGCGAGATCGCGAACGGGATGGCCGGAATCATCGCCGTGGTTGGTTATTCCTGTATTGAGTGGGGCGAACCGACGTAGCCTGAGGCTGTTGCTGACCACGAAGACAGAGGACAGGGCCATGGCCGCGCCGGCTATCAGCGGGTTCAGCAGACCGAGCATCGCGAGTGGGATTGCGGCGATGTTGTAAGCGAAGGCCCAGAAGAGGTTTCCCTTGATCGTGGCGAGCGTACGTCGCGACAGTCGGATGGCATCCGCTGCCGCCAGCAGGTCGCTCCGGATCAGGGTGAGATCGCTCGCTTCGATGGCGACGTCAGTTCCTGTTCCCATCGCTATGCCCAGATCGGCCGTAGCCAGCGCCACGGCGTCATTCACCCCGTCGCCGACCATGGCCACGACGCGGCCATCCCGTTGCAGGGAGCGAATAATCTCGGCCTTTTCGGCGGGGAGCACTTCGGCCCGAACATCGGAAATGCCAATTTCCGCCGCAACAGACTGGGCCACGCGCGCGTTGTCGCCGGTGAGGAGCACCGGGCGCAGGCCGAGCTTGTGGAACTGCTTGATCGCATCCGCACTGGTCGCCTTCACGACGTCGGACACGGCCAATACGCCACGCGGTTGCCCGTCCCAGGCGACCGCGACCGCGGTCTGTCCCTGCTCCTCGAAGGCGCCGAGTGCAGTCGTGAGTTCGGCGGGGAGGTCGATGCTCCAATTCTCGGCCAGCCAACGTGGGCGTCCTACCAGCACGAGCTGTCCCTCAACGACCGCCTGGACGCCGAGTCCCTGCTCGGAAGAGAAGGATTCCAGCGCGGGAAGTGAGCCGAGACGATCCCGCGCGCCGGCAACGATTGCCGCGGCGATGGGGTGTTCCGAACCGCTTTCTGCTGCTCCGGCGAGTCGGAGGAGGTCTTTTTCGCTGACGCCGTCGATGGGCTGCGCGGCGATCAAGGTCATTCGGCCCGTGGTTACGGTTCCGGTCTTGTCGAGAACGATCGTGTCGACTCGGCGCGTGGACTCGAGGATCTGTGGTCCCTTGATGACGATGCCGAGTTGGGCTCCCCGGCCGGTTCCCACCATCAGTGCTGTCGGAGTGGCCAGCCCGAGCGCACACGGGCACGCGATGATGAGCGTTGCGACGGCGGCAGTGAACGCCATTTCCGGGCCGGCGCCGATGATGAGCCAGACCGCGAGGGTGGCCAGTGACAACCCGATCACGACGGGAACAAAGACGGCCGATAAGCGATCAGCTAGCCGCTGCACTTCGGCTTTACCAGTCTGTGCCTGCTCGACAAGTCGCCCCATCTGGGCCAGTTCAGTGTCCGCGCCGACGCGGTTCGCGCGAACAAGTAATCGTCCGCCGGAGTTCAGCGTCGCACCCACGACAGTATCGCCGGGGCCGACTTCGACGGGTGCGGCCTCTCCGGTGAGCATGCTCTCGTCCACGGCCGAGTTGCCTTCCACAACCGCACCGTCGGTCGCGATCTTCTCGCCGGGGCGCACAACGAACAGGTCGCCGACCACGAGGGTCTCGGTCGGGATGAGAACTTCGAGCCCGTCGCGCAGTACCGTCGTTTCCTTTGCCCCCAGCTCTAGCAGGGCCTTCAGAGCTGCGCCCGACTGTTTCTTCGCGCGTACCTCGAAATAGCGGCCCGCGAGCAGGAATACCGTGACGGCGGCGGCCACTTCCAGGTAGATCTCATGGGCACCACCGCCCGGAGCGATGGCGAAGTTGAATGACATCGTCATTCCGGCCATGCCGGCCGTGCCGAAGAATAGCGCGTAGAGGGACCAGCCCAAGGCGGCCAGGACGCCGACGCTGATCAAGGTGTCCATCGTCGCTGCGCCGTGGCGGAGATTGATCCATGCTGCACGGTGGAATGGCCAGGCGCCCCAGACGGCCACGGGCGCCGCAAGGGTGAGGGCGAGCCACTGCCAGTTCGTGAACTGGAGCAGGGGGATCATGGACATTGCGGCGACCGGCACCGCAAGCATCGCCGAGATGAACAGTCGGCTGCGCAGGCTGGAAACCTCCCGATCGGCCGCCGTCGGCTCGTCGGACAGTTCAACATCGCTGACCAGCGGACGGGGGAGGACGGCGGTGTACCCCGTCGCCTCGATCGTGGCGATCGCGTCAGACACGCTGCTACCCGCAGGAACGAAGACGCTGGCTTTCTCGGTTGCGTAGTTCACTGTCGCCTCGACGCCCGGCATTCGATTGAGTTTCTTCTCGATCCGCGCCGCGCACGAAGCGCAGGTCATTCCCCCCACCTCGAGCACGACTTGCTGCCCGGCCCCGACCGTTGCCTCGCTCATCGGAACGTTGACACCAGCTCGTAGCCTGCCTCGTGGATTGCTGCTGCGACCGCATCGTGATCGAGTGAGTCCGTGCTGGAGACGGTCACGCGTGATGCTCCACCGACGACGAGCTGAACGTTTACGTTGCTGACGCCCTCCAGGCGGCTGACCTCGTCGGTCACGCTGGACACGCAATGCCCACACGTCATTCCGGACACCTCAAAGGTGGATGTCACCGGTGCTGCATCAGCCGCGACGGGATTCGCCGGCGCGTGAGCGTGAGACCCGCAGCCGCAGGTCGCGTCGGTCAATCCGAGGTCTTTCGCATTTGTGTTGCACATGAGAAGTTCTTCCCTTCGATTCGCCTGGTCCGTCGGACCAGGCCAGGTACCCCCTAGGGGTATCAAGGCCAACCATACCCCATGGGGGTACCTTCCCGTGCGGGGAATGTCCCCAATCGGTTTTCAGTTCAGCGGGGTCGGTGCGTTATCCTGCACAGAGCGCCTCCAGATGCCGGACTGACTGGCCGGAGGTTCGAACGGAGGTGACGTGACGCTGTATCGGGTTCAACGGCGGACGGATAAACCCTTCACCATGTCACCCTTGGTCGCTCTCCTCGCTCTGGCGATGACCCTGTTGGGTTTTTTTGCCATTCATTCAGAAGTCACCGGGCATGCCATGCATGTTGCGGCGCCCATGTCGTCGTCGTCCGCTGGCTCACATGTTGATACTGCGGCCTCGGGTGTCGTGGCTCCAGACTCCGCTGTGTTGGCTGCGAGTCCGCATGGCGGAGCGATGGACTGCGCCTTGCTGGCCATGGCGTGTGTTCTTCTCCTGGTCCTCGTGACGGTTGTCTTCTTCACGCGACGTCCGGCCGTTTTCCACCGGCTGCTTGACGCTGGAGGCGCTGCCCTCGGCGTGATGACCCTTGTCGCGGTGCACGTGCACCGCCCCAGCCTCGTTTTCCTTTCCATCAGTCGCGTTTAGACCGTGATGTAGCTCAGCGGCCAATCCCTGGTCGCTGAGCTTTGCCGTGCCTCAGGCCGGCGTCTCGGATTCTTCAGACTCGATGAATGGATGAACAATGATTAAACGACGCACCTTTTTCTACACGGCCGCCGCTCTCGCAGCAGCCCTCACGTTGACCTCCTGCGCCGGGGGTAGCCCGGCCGCGTCTCCGTCGACGCCCGCCGCGAGCGAGACGACGGCGACTTTCAATGATGCCGACGTGACATTCGCCCAGGCGATGCTCCCTCACCACGAGCAGGCCGTGGAGATGAGTGATGACGTGCTCGCCAAGGACGACATCGACGAGGACGTGCGAAACCTCGCCACGGACATCACAATGGCGCAGGAACCCGAAATCGCCCAGCTCGAGGACTGGCTGTCCCAGTGGGGCACCGGGGAGCACAACATGTCGGACATGGGCGGCATGAATGGCATGGACGGGATGATGTCCAGCGACGATATGGCCATGCTGCAGGACGCCGCTGGAGCAGAGGCGAGCAAGCTCTTTCTCGAGCAAATGACGGTGCACCACGAGGGCGCCGTCGATATGGCGCAGAGTGAAATAGACAAAGGACAGAACGCAGATGCGCAGGCGATGGCGGCCACCATCGTCACGACGCAGACGGCGGAAATCGCCGTCATGGCAGATCTTCTCGCCACTCTGTAGGCGGTTACGGAGGATGACCACCACCGGCTCTCAGCCGGTAGTGAGGTGATCCCGTGCACGGAACCCGTAACCCGAACTAATGTCAAGGAACTTATCTACATGCGTACCCCTATCCTTTTTCCACGACCCCAATCACGTTTAGTCGCTTCGCGTGGATAGCGCCGGACATCGCGCAACGGCTCAGCAGCTTTCTGGGCCCTTACCCGTCCTGACCCGCCGTGAACTGCGAGCACGCGAAAATGTTGCACGCGACGCCCCACCAGCCCCACCTGCCGCTGCGACCAGTCGATTGGCTCTGCGGCCGGTTCCGCTCCGTAAGCGCCTGGTCAGCGGGTGCGCCATGGCGGCGATTGGACTCTTCGCTATCAGCGTCTCCCTCCCCGCTATCGCCGTGAACCCGTCAGCGGTGCAGGCAGCGATCAGCGCTGCGGGCGGCGGTGGGGACGCGCAGAGCCTGAACGTCGCGGGCGGGCCGGTAGTGGCCTTCGAGCGTGATGGATTTACGGTCACCGCGGCTCCTGAACCTGCCTCGTACACCGAGACCGCCAGCGACGGATCCTGGGCCAGCCTCACCGCCAGCCAGCTCAGTGACGTGGGTTGGGCGCTGCCGGTTCTGGGCAGAATTTCCAGCCCCTTTGGTCCCCGTCCGAACAAGCCCGTCGACGGTGTTGGTCTGTATCACAACGGCACCGACATTGCCGCGTCGTGTGGTCAGCCCGTGTTCGCCGCGACCGCGGGCATCGTTGTGGAAGCAGGGTCGCAAGGTTCCTACGGCAACTGGGTCCTCCTCGACCACGGCGCCGGAATCGAAACAGGATACGCCCACAACAGTCGGGTCCTGGTCGTTCCCGGGCAACAGGTCGTGGCCGGCGAGGTTATCGCCTTCGTGGGATCGACGGGCGCTTCCAGCGGATGCCACGTGCACTTTGAAACCCGGATCGACGGCGAACGCATCAATGCGGAACCGTTCATGAGCGAAAGAGGGGCGTCCCTTGACTAGACAACTGACTCAGCGGCGTCGCACCTACGCGACGCGCGCCGCCGTGGCGATGGTAGCCATATTCGCGATGGTGGGTGTGGCCGGGTCTGCGGCCGCGGCCGAGTACCCGTCCTGGGCTGAAGTGGAGAGCGCCCGGTCCTCTGAGACTGGCAAGCAAGCACAGATTGCTGAGTTGACGGCTTTGATCGCTGGCCTCACTCTCGAGGTGGATGCGGCCCGGGCCGAGGCCGAAGCGCGCGCGAGCGATTATGAGGCCGCGCAGGGCGCCTTGGACGCTGCGAGTCTTCGTTCCATGGACCTGCAGGCGCAGGCGGATGCGGCGACCGCCGAAGCATCCGTGTCGAGCGAGCGCGCTGGCCGGTTCGCCGCAATGCTCGCACGGACCGGCAACAGCGATCTGGCGATGACCCTGTTCCTTGACGGAAACGCCGCCGATGACCTGCTGGACCAACTTGGTTCGATGAGCAAACTGACCGAGCGGACGAGTCTCGTGTATGAGTCAGCGGCCGCCGACAGCAATGCGGCCACATCGTTGACGGACCAGGCGAAGGTCGCGCAAGCCGCGCTGGGTGCTCTGGCGGAGGACGCCGAGACAGCTCTTGCGGACGCGGTCGCCTCCAGCGAGCGAGTGGAATCGGCACTTGCTGAGCAGCAGCGCACCGAAGGGACCCTGCTGGCGCAGCTTGCGGTACTCACCGAGGACCGAGAGGTAACCGAGGCCGACTACGCCAAGGGAGAAGAGGTACGTATCGCTGCCGAGGCCTCGGCGGCCGCCGCCCGGGCGGCGCAGGCAGCCGCTGCCGCGCAGGCAGCGGCTGCGGCGGCAGCGGCCCCAGCCCAGGGAAACTCAGGGAGTTCACCCGCTCCGCCTCCTCGCGGGCCGAGCGGCCAGGGGTGGTCGCTGCCGGTGTCGGGCTGGATCAGCTCGACCTACGGCCCGCGGCCCTACAAACCCGTCGCGGGAGTCGGCGCCTTCCACTACGGCACCGACATCGCCGCCGGATGTGGCCAGGGCGTCTACGCTGCCTCCAGCGGAACCGTGGTCTATGCCGGGTGGCTCGGCTCCTACGGTAACTGGGTCCTCATCGACCACGGCGATGGCACTCAAACCGGGTACGCCCACAACAGCACCATCCTGGTCAACCGAGGCCAGCAGGTGTCCTCAGGAGCAACTGTGGCACTGGTCGGAACGACCGGCGCCTCAACGGGCTGCCATGTGCACTTCGAAGCACGGGTCGATGGTGCCCGTGTGAATCCGCAAACCTTCCTGAGCGAACGGGGAGTCACTCTTGGCTGATCAGGTCTTGCCGAGCACTCTCGCGCGGGCTGTCATCGGCCCACTCGTCGTGCTGGTCGTTCTCACCGGATGCACCACTGGCACCACAGCGGATAAGGCGACAGAAACCCAATCGGTCGGCAGTGCTTTCGAGCACATCCACGGTCTCGGGGCAGATCCTCTCACCGGCAACACCTATGCCGCCACACACCACGGGGTGTGGCTCCTCCCGACCGGAATGCTCCCCGAGAGCTATCTCGCCGGAGCACCGCGCGGCACGACGGACGCGCCGGCCCAGATCGGGGGGCGGGCCCAAGACGCGATGGGATTCACTGTGGCGGCTCCCGGGATTCTGCTGACATCCGGGCATCCTGACCCGGACGAAGAGACCGAGCTGCCCCTGCCGAATCTGGGGCTCGAATCCAGCATCGACGGCGCGGAAACCTGGACAAGGCTTTCCCTGCGGGGTGTGACCGACTTACATGATTTGGATACCGTTCCCCTGAGCGCTGCCGTCCAGGACGCTGAGACCTTCCGTGTGTACGGCTACGATTCCGGCGCGGGTACCGTGTCGATCAGTGATGACTCCGGGATGACCTGGTCCTCAGGCGCCGCTCTGCCTCTGCGCGATCTGGCCGCCGATCCCACAAACCCCGACCGCGTTTTCGCGACGACGGCCGAGGGGCTGGCCGTGAGCACCGATGCCGGGAGAACCTTCGCCCTGGTGGATGGCGCGCCACTTCTGATCCTCATCGATGCAGTCGGCGTGGAAGGCGGTGCCGGCCTCGTCGGTGTCGATCCTGAGGGGGCGATCTGGCGACAGGATGGCGCGTCGGGAATCTGGGTGCAGACCGGGGCGACCGATGGTATCCCCGAGGCCCTCAATGTCGTTGACGGTGCGACGCCATGGATCTTGGTTGCGGATGCGCGCGGCATCGTCGCCAGCGATGACGACGGGGCGACCTGGACCACGCTGGTCGGAGTCGGCACCTGACGTAATCCGCCCGCCCGCACGCCGGAAGCAGAAGGAGATAGCTCGGGGACCTCCGCCTCTGGCACCACGTTCAGACTTTCAGCAAAAGTGAAGTGGGCTCACCCATGAGATCCACGCCGATTCGGAATTGGACTAGCCATGACATCCTCTCTTATCAGCACCACACTTTCGAGGCGAGGCTTCATCGCTGTCGGGACAGGCGGTCTGGCGGCGCTCGCCTTGGCCTCGTGCTCGCCGACACCGCCGCGCTATGTGACGCCGACCGGTGCGCCGGTGCGTGAAGCAGAGCTCGCGCGAGCCGGGACGGGACGGGTGACCAGCGTCGCCCTCCGGGCCGCCGAGACCCAGCTGGACCTCGCCGGCACCACCGCAGAAACGTGGAGCTTCGGTCCGGTTCCGGCCTCTACGATTCGGATGACGGCCGGCGACACACTGCGAGCAACGGTGAGCAATGATCTGCCCGCCGACACGTCTGTGCACTGGCATGGCCTGGCCCTTCGTAACGACATGGACGGGGTCCCCGGGGCGACCCAGGCTCCGATCGGGGCCGGCGAGACGTTCACCTATGAGTTTGTCACCGCTCAACCGGGAACCTACTGGTTCCACCCGCACGTCGGTCCACAACTCGATCGCGGCCTCTACGGCGCCCTCATCATCGAGGACCCGAATGAACCACTGAGCTATGACGACGAGTGGGTCGTGATCCTCGATGACTGGCTCGACGGCGTGACCGCCACACCCGACGAGGTCTTGGAAGAACTTAAAGGGGGGATGGGCGGGATGATGAGCGGGGGCGGCATGGGCGGCAACATGATGATGGGCGCACGCTCGGATCTGCTCGGTGGGGATGCCGGTGATGTCCGTTACCCGCATTTCCTCATCAATGGGCGCCCACCCACTGATCCGGAGACGTTCGCCAGCGCACCCGGCAGACGGGTGCGCATCAGGCTCATCAACGCCGGCAGCGACACCGCATTTCGGGTCGCGCTCGGTGGACACCGACTCACCGTCACCCACAGCGACGGATACCCCGTCAACCCGGTCGACACTGACGCGGTTCTCATTGGCATGGGGGAGCGCTATGACGTTCTCGTGACCTTGGGCGATGGGGCCTTCCCCCTGGTGGCGATGGCGGAGGGCAAGGACGACAATGCGCTGGCCATCGTTCGGACCGGGTCGGGCGAGGCTCCGACCGCGGCATCCGCTGTCTCTGCACTGACGGGTGCGATACTCACTGCTGGGGCGTTGGCAGCTTCGTCGGAGGTCACACTCAGCACGCGCGCCGTCGACCGTGAGCTCTCGGCCACGCTATCCGGTTCGATGATGGCGTACGACTGGGCCATCAACGGTCGTCGCTTTGATGCCGCCAACCCGATGGCGGGCGCGCTCGGCGTGAGCCAGGGCGAACGCGTGCGACTGAACATCACCAACGAAACTCAGATGTGGCATCCGTTCCACCTGCACGGGCACACTTACCAGCACTCCGGGGCAGGGCCCCGCAAGGACACCTCGATCGTGCTGCCGGGCAAATCGCTGTCCGTTATTTTCGACGCGGACAACCCGGGGTTGTGGGCGGCGCACTGCCACAACATCTACCACGCCGAGTCCGGAATGATGACCATCCTCGGCTACAAAACCTCCTGACGCGTCTGCCAGAAAACTCGATTTGCGCGCTAGCTCATTTCGTGGTGAGGGTGGGGCGTCGGAGTTGGCTCGGAACGTCCAATGGTATCGCGGTGGTCGTGTGACCAGTCGGCGAGTTATGTGACGAGGTTCGTGCGGCTGGTGTTGTCCGACGCCCAGTGCGCCCCGCTGGGAGTTCCAGCTGATCCATGGGACGCAAGCCAGTGGGAAATCACGATCGAGACGACACCGACAACCTGATTCACCTGACCCGGTTTTCTAAGACCGTGCGGTGGTCACGGGTGGGCACGCTTTTACCCTTCGGGGTGCAGTGAACCTCTGGCTCGCCGAACAACTCGCCGTGGCCTCACATGGTCGAGAACAGCAATCCGACAACCCCGAATAGGGGTTTCCCTGACGTGGACCTGTGCCGCCCGTGGAATGCCGTCTGCTGGTTGCATGACGGGGTGGCAAGTGATTGACTTGCTTACATGGAAAGTGAAAATGTGAGGGCGGACGCCGCAGCATCAGCGCGTGCCGCACTCGCCGCCGTTGCGACGGATCGCCAGCGACTGGGAAAATGGATGACGTCGCAGACCTGGTGGAGTGCGCCGGCACAGGCCCTGCTGATCACGGCGGTGATCGCCTCTCCGGCTGCGGGAATCGCCTTCGGCATGGCGATGGTGTCGGCGTTTGCGTCGCTGGGGCTTCTCGGCGTGGACCGCGTCGTGCGCCGGCGCCTGCGGCTGATGACGTTTCCCGGGCCGACGGGACCGCTGAGCCTGACGATCCTCATCGCCATCAGCGCGGCCGTGATCGCGGGCTTCATTCTCGCGATCGTTTTCGAGGTCCACGACCAGCGCTTTTGGCTGGGTGTGACGGCATCCGTCGGCTTCGTCGTGGCCCTCATCGGTTCGGTCGGGTACGACCTGGCTAATGCGCGGGAACTCCGTCGTGCCCACTGACGCACGATTCGACGAAGCCATTCACGCGCCCACCCGGCTGCGACTCTGCGCGCTGCTGCGGGCGACCGGTGCGGCACAATTCAGTACCGTTGCCGCGTCGCTGCAATTGAGCGAAGTGACGTTGTCCAAGACGATTCGCAACCTGGCCGATCTTGGCTACGTGCAGACGTCGAAGCAGGCGTCCCCTGACCGAGCGGATGCCCGCCGCACCACCACCGTCGCCCTCACCCCGCACGGAAAAGCGGCGATCGACGGTCATCTGGCCGCGCTCCGCGAGCTCGCCGGCTCAGCGGACTGAACGATGCGGCGTGTGGCGGCGGATTGTGTTCCGGCCAGGAGCCCCCGAATGGGGGGCATCCGTGGTATAAAAAAGGAGCGGCATCCGTTGCCCTGATCGGCTCCGGTGTGGGGCGGACCCTCGCTCCCTAGGTCGCGTCGCGGAAGGCCCCTGATGTTCGCTGTAGTCGATGCTCGCTGAAGACCCGGTTGAAGCGGCCCGGCACAGCGCGCTTCTGAAGACGGGTGCCCTGCAGGAAGCCATTTTCAACAGTGCCAATTTTTCGAGTATCGCCACCGACGCCGCCGGCGTCATCCAGATCTTCAATGTGGGCGCCGAGCGGATGCTGGGCTACACGGCCGACGAGGTCGTCAACATCCTCACCCACGACGACCTCTGCGATGCCCACGAAGTCATCGAGCGCGCCGCCCAACTGAGCGCCGAGTTCGGCGAGCCGATCGCCCCCGGCTTTGAATCGCTCGTGTTCAAGGCCTCTCGCGGCCTCGAGGACATGTATGAGCTGACCAAGGTGCGCAAAGACGGCAGCCGGTTTCCCGCGATCGTGTCGGTGACGGCACTGCGCGACGCCGACGGCACCATCATCGGCTACCTCGTGATCGGCACCGACAACTCGGCCCGCAAACTCGCTGAGGAGGAACTGCTGAAGGCGGGCGCCCTGCAGAGCGCGATCTTCAACAGCGCCAACTTCAGCAGTATCGCGACCGACGCGCACGGCGTCATTCAGATCTTCAACGTGGGCGCCGAGCGGATGCTGGGCTACGGGGCCATCGACGTCGTCAACCGCATCACCCCGGCTGACATCTCCGACCCGCAGGAGCTCATCATGCGGGCCTCCGAACTGAGCCTCGAGCTCGACACCCCGATCACACCCGGATTCGAAGCGCTCGTCTTCAAGGCCTCCCGCGGCATCGAGGACATCTACGAGCTGACCTACGTGCGTAAGGATGGCAGCCGGTTTCCGGCCATCGTGTCGGTCACGGCACTGCGGGACGCGCAGGAGAACATCATCGGCTACCTGCTCATCGGCACCGACAATACCGCGCGCAAACAGGTGGAGGCCACCCAGGCGCTGCTCGACCAGCGGCTGCGCGACCAGCAGTTTTACACCCGGTCGTTGATCGAGTCGAACATCGATGCCCTCATGACGACCGACCCCCAGGGCATCATCTCCGACGTGAACCAGCAGATGATCGCCCTGACCGGGCGCACTCGCGACGAACTGATCGGAGCTCCCTGCCGCAACTTCTTCACCGACCCGGTGCGAGCCGACGCGGCGATCAAACGGGTGCTGACCGAGAACAAGGTCAGCAACTACGAACTCACGGTGCGGGCCCAGAACGGCGTGGAAACCGTGGTGTCGTACAACGCGGCGACGTTCCACGACCGGGACCGCAACCTGCAGGGCGTGTTCGCGGCCGCGCGCGATGTCACGGAGGTGAAGCGCTTCGAACGGGCGCTTCAGGAAACGAACATCGAACTCGAACATGCGAGCCGCATGAAGAGCGAGTTTCTCGCTACGATGTCCCACGAGTTGCGCACCCCGTTGAACGCGATCATCGGGTTCTCGGAGGCCCTCAAAGACGGCCTCCTCGGGGAGATGACCGAAAGCCAGTACGAGTACATCGGGGACATCTTCACGAGCGGGCAACACCTCCTGTCGCTCATCAACGACATTCTCGACCTGTCGAAGGTGGAGGCCGGCATGATGGCCGTCGAACTCGAAGAGGTCGACGTGCACAGCCTGCTGCTGAACAGCCTGTCGATCGTGCGCGACAAGGCCGCCGCACACGGCATCCAGCTCGATGTCGAGATCGGCGACAACCTCGGGGTGCCGCATCTCGACCTGCGCAAGACCAAGCAGATCGTCTACAACCTGCTCTCCAACGCCGTGAAATTCAGCCACCCCGGCGGCCGGGTCGTGTTGCGTGCCCGCCGGGTGCCGCGCAACATGGTGGGCACCCTCGCCGGTGGCTGGCCGGTGCACAATTTTCAGCTCAACGACAGCGACTACGACGAATTCCTGGAAATCTGTGTTGACGACAACGGCATCGGTATCTCCCACGACAACATGACCAAACTGTTCCAGGCGTTCAGCCAGATCGACAGCGGGCTCGCGCGACGGTTTGAGGGCACCGGGCTCGGACTGGCGATGGTGAAGCAGCTCGCCGAACTGCACGGCGGCTCCGTGGCGGTCGCCAGCTCCGAGGGCGAGGGTGCACGCTTCGTGGCCTGGCTGCCGGTGCATCGATCCGCTGAGGCGACCGGGGCCGTGACGGCTTCGCGGTCCGCCCCGGCTGGCTCCGCTGGGGCGCGGGCAGCAGTGCTGGTTGTTGAGGACGACGCCCCGTCGGCCGATCTGGCGCGGCTCCTGCTCGAAGCCGAGGGCTACGACGTCGTCGTCGCCGACAGCGCTGAGTCGGCCCTGGTGATCGCCCAGCAGCAACCCCTGGTGCTGATCACCCTGGACATCCGCTTGCCGGGGATGGACGGGTGGGAATTCCTGATGAGAATTCGCGACGATGCGCGACTGGCCCACATTCCGGTCGTCGTCGTCTCCGGGGTCGCCGACAACAACATGGCCCTGTCGCGCGGGGCATCGGCCGTGCTGCAGAAGCCGATCGGTCGGTTGGCCCTGAAGGAGTCCCTGGCCTCCCTGGGAATGGGGCCGACCGTCGGCCGCACGCACACCGTGCTGGTCGTGGATGACGACCCCAACGCCGTCGAAATTCTCGCCGCGTTCATGCCGAGCCCGGACTATGCCGTCGTGCGGGCCTTTGGCGGCAGCGAAGCCATCGCCCTGGCCGGACGGGTGCACCCGGACCTGATCCTGCTCGACCTCAACATGCCCGGAGTCAACGGGTTCGATGTGGTGGCCGCAATGCAGCGCAGTCCCGAGACGGCGCGGATACCGATCCTCGTCATCACGGCACGCGAGGTGACGGCGGCCGATCACGCCACACTGACCCAGAGTCGCGGCCAGATCGTGCAGGTCATCGACAAGGCCGACTTCAACCGCGTCAGCTTCATCGCCGAGGTCAAGCGGGCCCTCCTGACGATCAGTCTGGGCTGAGATGGCCGCGGTACTCGTGATCGAAGACAACGCCACCAACCTGAAGCTGGCGACGCTGCTGCTCACCCGCGCCGGGCACACCGTGCTGGCGGCCGCCGACGCCGAAACCGGGCTGACCCTGGCCCACTTGGAGAAGCCCGAGCTCATCCTGATGGACATTCAGCTACCCGGCATGGACGGACTGGCGGCTACGGCGCTGCTGAAGCAAGACCCGGCGACCGCGGGGATTCCGGTCATCGCGCTCACCGCCATGGCGATGAAGGCCGACCAGGACCGGTCGCGCCTCGCCGGCTGCGATGGCTACATCACGAAACCGCTGCGCTACCAGGAATTGTACGCGGCGATCGATACGCTGCTGGTCAACCGCCGGGTGGAGGCCGCCGGTCAGCAGCCCGAACCCCATCACGTGCCCAGCCTCTTCGTGCGCGAGGAGACGACCGTGGACTCACCCGCCCGCGGGCCGGGGCCACCGCCGGTGGATGTGAGCATGCTCGAGAGCCTCGTCGGCAGCGACCCGGTCGTGATCCTCGACTTCCTGACCGATTTTCGCGCCAGTGCGCAGCTGATCGGTACCGCGCTGCTTGCGGCCTGCCGCAGCGCGGATGCCGTGACGGTCGGGGCGCAGGCGCACAAGCTGAAGTCGTCAGCGCGCTCGGTCGGCGCGCAAGCGCTGGGCGACCTGTGTGAGCGGCTGGAGGCGGCAGCCAAGGCAGGGCGCCTCGACACCCTCGGCGTGTTGTGCCCGGTCTTCGAACGGGACCTTCACCTGGTGCTCGCCTACCTGGACGCGCGCACCGCTGTGCCCCCGGCGGTGACCGCTTGAGTACAGCGGACAGAGTGGCCACGGCGGGGATTCGCATCCTGGTGCTCGACGACGAGCCGTTCATGCACAAGCTGCTGTCCCACATGCTCGGCGGCCTGGGCTTCACGAACGTCTCGGCACGGGAATCGGGGATCGATGCGCTCGTGCTCGTCGACTCGCCGCAACCGCCCGACCTGATTCTGCTCGACCTCAACATGCCGGGCATGGACGGCATCGAATTCGTGCGCGAACTCGTCGATCACCACTACACGGGCAGCGTCATCCTCGTCAGCGGCGAAGACGAGCGGGTGCTGCAGACCACCGTGCAGCTGGTCCTGGCGCACCGCATCTCGGTGCTCGGGCACCTGGGCAAGCCGGTGTCGCTGGCCCAGCTGTCCGCGATGATCGACAAGTGGATGCCCGCGGTTGCCCCGCTCGCGGCCGACCGCGTCTACGAACCGGCCGACCTGCGTGCCGCCATCGACAACGGTGAACTCGTGAATTACTACCAGCCCAAGGTCGACGTGCAGAGCGGGGCCGTGGTGGGTGTGGAGACGCTCGTGCGCTGGCAGCATCCGGTGGACGGGATCGTCTTTCCGGACCAGTTCATCACCCTGGCCGAAGAGAATGAGCTGATTCTCGATCTCACCGGGGTCGTGCTGGCCGCCGCGATGCAGCAAGCACATCTGTGGCACGAGCAGGGTCTGCACCTGCGGGTCGCCGTCAACCTGTCCATGGAGACGTTCTCGTCGGTGACCTTCGCCAATTTTGTGTCGAGCGCGGCCACCTCGGCCGGCGTCGCACCCCAGGACGTGATCCTGGAGGTGACGGAGAGCCGGCTGATGCTCGACCAGCGGGCGCCGCTCGAGATTCTCACCCGGCTGCGCCTGAAACGGTTTCGCCTGTCGATCGACGACTTCGGCACCGGGCACTCCTCCTTCACCCAGCTGCGCGACATCCCCTTTGACGAGTTGAAGATCGATCGCAGCTTCGTGCACGGTGCCACCCGGGACCGCACCGCGCTCGCCATGTACCACGCGAGCCTCGACCTCGGCAAGCAGCTGGGCATGGAGGTCGTGGCCGAGGGCGTGGAAGACCGCGACGACTGGGACCTCGTGCAGCGCACCCACTGCGACATCGCGCAGGGTTACTTCATCGCCCGGCCGATGCCGGCCGAAGACCTGGTCGGCTGGATCGCGATGTGGAACGAACGTCGGGTGGGCCTCGCGGCGTCCGCTGTCTGACTCGACCTGACCCGACCCGACCCGACCTGACCCGACCCGATTCGCTAGCGTAGGGTCTAGTTGTAAAAGCGCTGACGTCGGGGGCACCAGGAAATGAAACTACGGCTAGCGTTGCGAAACGCCACCGGAACCGTGGCAGACGTGCTGGTGACAGCGGATGTCACGGCCACCGTCAACGATGTGGCCCGCCACCTCGGCGGCGGGTCGGGGCCACGCGGGACCGATACGGAATCCTCCGCGGAACTCACCCTGCGGGTGGAATATCCCGGGCGCAGCCAGGCCCGGCTGCTCAACCCGTCGGCGGCGGTGCACGAGTCCAACCTGCGTTCCGGCTGCACCGTCGAGGTCGTCGGCGCGGGCGAACGCCGCACCGGCGACGACTTCTTCGGGGATGCCGCCGCAATCGTGCGGGTACTCGAGGGGCCAGACGCCGGCAGCGAGTTCACGTTGGCGAGCGGGGTCAACTACGTCGGCAGCGAACCCGACTTCCAGGTGCAGCTGACCGACCCGCAGGTCTCACGCCGCCATGCGGTGATCACCGTCGGCGAGACGATCAGCGTCACCGACCTCAACTCCGCCAACGGCGTCACCGTCGACGGGGTGTTGTTCCATCGGTCCCTCGTGTCGGCGACCGCGCGCATCCGCCTGGGCGAGACCGTGCTCGTCATCGTGCCGCTGGCCGCCCCGGGTGGCGGCGGGGGCCGGGCGGCCGAGGCCGAGGCCACCGACTTCTCGCGGTCGCCGCGCGTCGACCCGGTCTACGCGGGGCGCACGTTCACCGCGCCGGAGCTGCCCACCCCTCCCGACAAGGCCCGGTTTCCCGTGCTCGCGGTGATCAGCCCGATCATTCTCGGCGCGGTGCTGTTCTTCGTGACCGGGCAGGCCTACATGCTCATCTTCATCGCCCTGTCACCGCTCATCATGCTCGGCACCTGGATCGACTCCCGCATCCAGAACCGTCGCAAATCCCGCGACGACACCGCACGCTTCGATGCGGCGATCACCGACCTCGAAGAGACCCTCGTGACCGAACGCACGCTCGAGGTCACCGCCCGCGTCAACGAATCGCCCTCGGCGACGCAGGTCAGCGCCGCGATGAGCGAGCATTCCGCGCTGCTCTGGACGCGCAAACCCGAACACGCCAGCTTTCTCGAGGTGCGGCTGGGCCTCGGAACCCTGCCCAGCCGCAACACCGTCACCCTGCCGAGCAAGAACAGCGGCAGCGTCGCCGAATGGCACCAGGTGAACGGCATCGTCGACCGCTTCACGCCGGTGAGCGACGTTCCCGTGATCGAAAACCTGGCCCGCTCGGGCGCCCTCGGCATCGCCGGCACCTCCCCGGTCGCCCTCGACGCGGCCCGCAGCGTGCTCACCCAGCTGGCCGGGCTGCACTCACCCGCCGACCTCGTGGTCACCGCGTTCGCCGGCGGCGATTCCACCGCAGACTGGTCCTGGCTGAAGTGGATGCCGCACGTCAACTCCGCCTACAGCCCCCTGCGGCTGAACGGGCTGGCCTCCGACTACAACGCTGCGACCGCGCTGCTGGCCGCGCTCGAGGGCCTCATCGCGGCTCGCCGCACCGCCGGCCTAGGCGCCGGTGAAAAGGTGCGCTCGCGGTTGAAGGCCGACACGGCCGACTCGATCGATCGCGGCCAGGCCGTCGAACGGCTGCCGGCCAGCCCCGCCATCGTGGTGCTCGTGACCGCTGAAGCGCCCGCCGACCGCTCCCGGCTCGTCGCCCTCGGTGATGAGGGCGCCGACTACGGCGTGTTCCTGGTCTGGCTCGCGCACTCCGTCACGGCGCTGCCGGTGGTCTGCCGCACCTACCTCGACGTCGACCCCGACGCGGGACGGGTGCAGGTCGGCTTCGTGCGCTCCGGCCGCACGGTTGACCTGACCGAGCTCGACCGGGTTGATGCCGGCGCTGCCGCGACGGCCGCCCGCGCGCTCGCCCCGGTCGAAGACATCGGCGCCCGGGTCCTGGACGAGTCCGACCTGCCGCGCAGCGTCAACTTTCTCGATCTCTACGACGGCAACGTCGCCGACGACACCGGAGCGGTGATCCGCCGCTGGGTCAAGAACGACAGCCTGACCGGGGGATGGGTACCGGGATCGCAGCGTGAGGCGGGCGGCATCCGTGCCCTCGTCGGCCAAGGCGCGAGCGAGCCGTTCTACCTCGACCTGCGCGCCCACGGCCCGCACGCCCTGGTCGGCGGCACCACCGGGTCGGGCAAGAGTGAATTTCTGCAGACCTGGATCATGGGCATGGCCGCCGAGTACGCGCCCGACCGGGTGACCTTTCTGCTCGTGGACTACAAGGGCGGTGCGGCGTTTGCGGAGTGTGTCGACCTGCCGCACACCGTGGGCCTGGTCACCGACCTCAACCCGCACCTCGTGCGGCGAGCGCTGCTCTCGCTGCGCGCCGAGCTGAAGTACCGCGAGACCCTGCTGAACGCCAAGGGGGCCAAAGACCTTGAAACCCTCGAGAAGCGCTCGGACCCCGACGCGCCGCCGGTGCTCATCATCGTGATCGACGAGTTCGCGGCGCTCGCCGGGGAGGTGCCCGAGTTCGTCGACGGCGTCGTCGACGTCGCCCAGCGCGGGCGCTCGCTCGGCCTGCACCTCGTGCTCGCCACGCAGCGCCCGGCCGGCGTCATCAAGGACAGCCTGCGCGCGAACACCAACCTGCGGGTCGCGCTGCGCGTCGCGGACGAGGCCGACAGCCTCGACGTGCTCGGCATTCCCGCCGCCGCCGGCTTCGACCCGGGCACCCCAGGCCGTGCCGCCGCGAAACTCGGCCCCGGCCGGGTACTCGACTTTCAGGCCGCCTACCTCGGCGGCCACACCGATGGCGCCGTCACCGCGCCCGAGGTCGATGTGCAGGACCTGCCCTTCGGTCCCGGTGCCGAATGGGCGACGGATGCCGCGCGCGGCCCGCGCGGCGCAGGCGCCCGGGACATCGAGCGCCTCGCGACAACCATCGCCCGGGCGGCGGACGCCCGTTCGGTGCAGGTTCCCCGCAAGCCGTGGCTCGACCAGCTTCCCGAGTTGTTCGATCTGGGCGGGTTGCCGGCGGCGGGGGAGCGGCTGATTCCGATCGGACTACTCGACGAGCCGGAGCACCAGAGCCAGACTCCGTTTCTGCTCGACCTCGACACGGTCGGCAACCTCGCCATCATCGGTACCGGCGGTTCGGGCAAGACCAGTGCGCTGCGCACGATCGCGGTGGCCGCCTCGGCGGTGGCGGGGGAGTATCCGCTTCTCGTCTACGGCCTCGATTTCGCCGGCGGCGGGCTGGGCATGCTCGAATCGTTGCCGACCGTGGCCTCGATCGTCAGCGGCGACGATGTCGAGCGGGTGACGCGCCTGTTCAAGGACCTCGCCGCGGTCATCGATGACCGGGCCGCCCGGTTCGCCGCGCGTCGGGCGGGCTCGCTCGGCGACTACCGCGCCCTGTCGGGGCTGCCCGAGCCGCGCATCCTCGTGCTGATCGACGGCATGGGCGTGTTCAGATCGGAATTCGAGTTCGCCGGGGCCGGCGACGTCTTCGACCGGTTCGCGCGGCTCGCGGCGACCGGCCGCCAGGTCGGCGTGCACTTCGTGATGACCGCCGACCGGGCCGGAGCCTTTCCCACCCCGCTGCTGGCGAACGTGGGCCAGCGCCTGGTGCTGCGGCTCTCCGGGGAGTCCGAATATGCGTCCGCCGGGGTGAAAGCGGATGTGCTCGCCGAGGCCGCGCCCGGCCGCGCCCTCGTCGGCGGCCACGAGCTGCAATTGGCGGTGGCCGCCGGTAGCGCCGATGTGGCCCGCCAGTCGCTGCGCGTCGACCAGCTCGCGGCCGCCTTGCGGGCAGCGGGAGTCGCCACCGCGAACGGGATCGCCCGGCTGGCCGAACACATTTCGCTCGCCGACCTGCCCGGCACCGTCGACGGTCGCCCGACGCTCGGCGTGAGCGATGACACCCTGCAGGCCACCGGGCTTCCGCTCGATGGGCTCTTCGTCGTGACCGGCCCGTTCGGGTCGGGGCGCACGACCACGATGACGACGATCGTGCAGTCGGTGCGCGCCGCCCGGCGCGAGGTGCAGCCTTACCTGCTGGTGGGGCGGCGCAGCGCGCTGGCCACCGTCACCGACTGGGCCGACCGGTCGACGGATGCCGAGGAGGCGGACGCCCTCGCGATGCGCCTCGCAGCCCTGATCGAGAGCGGGGACGCCGAACAGCTGCTGATCGTCATCGAGAATGTCGGCGACTTCGAGGGCCTCGCCGCCGAGGGGGCGGTGGCCAAGCTGATCAAGGCCGCCCGCCGCGCGGGCGTGCCCGTGATCGCCGAGACCGACACGGTGACGGCCGCGAGCGCCTGGCAGATCTACAGCGAGCTGAAGACCGCCCGCGCCGGGATCGTGCTGCAGCCCGAAGAGACCGACGGCCTCAGCCTGTTCCGCACCCCGTTCCCCCGGGTCACCCGCAGCGACTTTCCGCCGGGCCGCGGAATTCTCGTGGACTCCGGGCGTGTGACGCGGGTGCAGGTGGCATTCCCGACACCGTAGACTGGCCCCACGCAGGGGGTGGACTTCCAGTCCACTCCGGCTCGTTCGTGTGTGCGGTCACAACCCCGGGGGGACCGACGCCAATGTCTCTTCTCGTGATCAATCCGTTCTATATCGAGTGTGTTGCGCGCGATCTTCTGCTCGCAGCCGCAGCCGCAGCCGCAGCCGCAGCCGCAGCCGCCGCTGGCGTGTGACGGCGCGACGGTGATCGGCAACCTCGACGGCGTGCCGTACGCGACGCGGGTGCAGGCGAACCGGGCGAATATCGCCGCGAGCATTGTCACGTTGACAGACGACGATGGCGGACAGCGATGGGGACGACAAATGAAACGAATATTCCACGGCACATCATCATGCAGTCGCTTGACCCTGGTCACGTTGATACTGCTCGGGTCCCTCCTGCTCGGCGGCTGCACTCAGACAGGAAGCACAGTGCCCGAGATAACGCTGGACCAAGCCCAGGAGAAGACCGCAGCCGTCGTCGACGGATTCATCTCCGCCATCGACCCGGCCACGGTTGCCCGCATCGACGACGTCAGGGATGAGTCGTCGGGATGCCGGGGGAGCGACGTCGACCCGCAGGGACTGGTTCGGCAGTGGGTGACCACGCGATACGTCACCTTTGTCGACGGGACCGACGCCCTGACGCTGCTCGATCGACTCGTTGCGGATGTCGAAACCGACGGGTGGACGCTGGCCACCAGCAGCGACGTCAATGACGGTGCCGGGCAACGGGTGAACCTGTCCGCGCCCGAAGAAGACCGCGCCGGCTACGGAGTGCAGATGTCAACGGGTGCTTACGAGGGCAGGCCGACAGTCCTGACGATCAGCGGCTCAAGTCCGTGTTTCGACGTCGACCTGGATGACCTTCCCTGACCAGCGCCGCCGGCGTCCCCGGCCGGGGGTGGTCTTGCCCGAGCCGGGATACCCCATAGACTGGCCCCACATGGGGGTGGACGCTCAGTCTGCTTCGACAAACTGAGGGGTGCAGAACTATGTCGAACATCAATGTGTCATACCAGGAGATCAACTCGAACGCCGATCGACTGATCGTCGGCCGCGATGAGATCAACGCGACGCTCGGCAAGCTGCAGTCGCAGATCGCCGCGCTGATCAGTTCCGGCTTCTCGACCGACAAGTCCTCCGGCGCGTTCTCGGACGCCTACAACCGCTTCACGACCGGCGCCCAGAACACCATCGGCGGGCTCGACGACCTCTCGCTCTTCCTGCGCACCACAGCGACGACGCTCGGCGACGTCGACGCCCAGCTCGCCTCGCGCCTCGGCCGCTAACCCGCGCACGCCGCCTCCTCCCGTCGGGATCGAGGCCTTCCGTCGGGGATCGAGAATCACCGCGCCATCGGCGTGAACACCGCAAGCTGGGGGAACAGAGCACAGATGTCCAACACCAACGAGGCATCCACTCGCGCGAAGACGGCGCGCACGCCGCGCCGCCGCCCTGTCGCGCTCAAGAAAGCGGATGCGCCGGCCTCGCCGGGCCGCGAGGCAGGCCAGCCCCCGACCAAATCCCGCCGCCGCCCGGCCGTCATCGCCGCCGGCGTGGCCCTCGCCATTGTGGGTGGCCTCGGCAGCTGGTTTTACGCGTCGACCGTCGGTGACACGGTCACCGTGCTCACGACGAGTGCCGACATCGCCCGCGGCGCGACGATCACGAGTGAGAATCTGACGACGCTGCAGATCGCGGGCGGGCAGGACACGACAGCGGTCGCGGCCGAGCAAGCCGCCAGTGTCATCGGCGAGACGGCCACCGTGGATCTCCCGACCGGAACCATGATCACGAGCGACAATGTGGGCGCCGGTATCGCCGTCGAGACCGGCCAATCCATCGTCGGCGTTGCACTGTCGGTGGCCCAGCTGCCCAGCTACCCGCTGGCCGCCGGCGATCAGGTGCGCCTGGTCGACACGCCGGTCTCGCAGGGTGACCCGCCCGCCAGCTCACCGGAATCCTTCGAAGCGACCGTCTTCACGACCCGGTTCGACGAGGGATCCAGTACCTGGATCGTCGACCTCGTGGTGCCGCAGAGTCAGGCCGCCGACATCGCCGCCCGGGGTGCGACCGGCCGTGTCGCGCTGATTCTCGACTCCGTCGCGGCGGAGTAACCGTGTCGGTCATCGTGCTCGCGAGCCTGGCCGGTTCGCCCGGAGTCACCACCGCGGCCGTCGGGGCAGCCCTCAGCTGGCATCGCCCCGCGTTTTTGGTTGAAGCGGATACCTCCAAATCGAGCAGTATCCTGCCCGGCCTGCTGCGCGGCCAGGTCGATCACTCGCGCGGGCTCACCCCGCTCTCGGTCGACCACCTGCGCGGTGACCTCACGGTGCAGAGCCTCTGGGCCCAGGCCATCGAGCTCGCCCCCGAGCGGTATCTGATTCCCGGGTTCTCCAGCCTGCAGGCCGCGCGTGGCACGACCACCCTCTGGCCCGCCCTCGGTTCGGCACTGGCCGGCCTCGAAGGCGCCGGAATCGACGTGATCATCGATGTCGGCCGGATCAGCCAGAACGACGCCCGCATTCCGCTGCTGCAGCAGGCCGACTGCGTCGTCGTCGTGGCTCGGCCGGTACTGCCCGACATCGCGGCCCTCGCGCCACGCGTCGGCGAGCTGGTCACGGCGATGACGGCCGCCGGCCACGCCGACCTGCTGCACCTGCTTCTCGTCGACTCCGCCGTCGAGGGCTACACGTCGCCTGAAATAACCCGGGTGCTCGGCGTGCCCATCGTCGGACGCATCGAGTGGGACGTGCGCGCCGCCGCCGTGCACTCGCTCGGCGCGACGCCACCGCCCAAATACGACCGCAGCGCCTACCGCCGGTCGGTGCACTCCACGTCGCTCGCCCTCGTGCAGGCCATGGAGGAGCGCGCGACCCGCCTGGGGGTGCGACCGGCGCCCGCCAACGCTCGATCCGATTCGCGCCAGGAGCCGGCGCTGTCGGAACAGATTCGAACGGAGGTCCCGCTGTGACCGAAGACACAACCACCGGAACCCGGGACATCGGCCAGCTTCCGTTCTTCGCCGCCCAGACCGACGAGGCGTCGACGGATGCCCCTTTCCGCAGCCCCTTCGCGCCGCCGTCGGGCCGCCGATCCGCGCCCCCCGAGCCCGAGCCCGTTCCCGAACCCGCGCACGCCGCCCCCACCCACACGCTGCCCGCATCGCGGAGCGCGCTGGCCGCGGCCGGGCTGGACGAGTCGGGTGCGGCATCCGTCGCCCTGCAGTGGGACGTCGTGGCGGGCCTTCGCGAACAGGTCGCGAACCTGCTGGCCCAGTCGGAGCTGTCGTCGCCCGGGCTCAGTGATGCCTCCCGGCACGCGCTCGCCCAGGCCCACATTGCCGACGTGATCCGCTCGCAGGTCGACGACATGGTGCGTCTGGCCGGCGGAACGAGCGCCTGGGACCCACGCACCCAGAACGCGATGGCGAAGGCCATCTTCGACTCGCTGTTCAAACTGGGCCGTCTGCAGCCCCTTGTCGACCAGCCGGAGGTCGAGAACATCGACATCTACGGCTTCGACAACGTCTGGGTCACCTACGCGTCGGGGGAGAAGAAGCGGCACGCGCCGGTCGCCTCGAGCGACGCCGAGCTGATGGCCGAGATCGCCTTTCTCGCCGCGCGCGGCGGAGAGACCGGCCGTGCGTTCACGGCGACGAACCCGATTCTCGACATGGACCTGCCCGGCGGTGCCCGCCTCGCCGCGGTCGCGCCGCCCATCTCCCCGCGGCCGAAGATCGTCATCCGCATCCACCGCTTCGTGGACATCACCCTCGACGACCTCGTCGTCAACCACCGCACGCTCACCCCGGCGATGAGCGGTTTTCTCGACGCCGCGGTGAAGGCGGGCAAATCGATGGTCGTGGCCGGGCATCCGAACGCCGGCAAGACCACCCTCGTGCGGGCGCTCTGCAACAGCATCGACCCCTTCGAGGAGATCGTCACGATCGAGAAGGAGCGCGAGCTGCACCTTGACCGCATGAACGACCGGCACCACATCATCACCGCGCTGCAGTACCGCCCCGGCCAGGGCGAGCGCACGGTCGACGGCAGCAGACCGGGCGAGATCACGATGGTCGAACTGCTCGAGGAGGCCCTGCGCCTGAACGCGCAGCGCATCGTCGTCGGCGAGGTGCGCGGCGGGGAGATCGACGCCATGTTCCAAGCCATGCAGGCCGGCGTCGGCTCGCTCAGCACCCTCCACGCCGAGAGCCCGGCGAACGCGATCGAGCGCATGGCGACGCTGACTCAGCGCAGCCTCAACACCTCCGACGCCTACGCGTACCGGCAGATCGCCCAGCACATCAACTTCATCGTGCAGGTGAGCAAGGTGCGCGACGCCGAGACCGGCCTGGTGCGCCGCATCGTCACCGAGATCGCCGAGGTCGGCCCGGGCGAGCAGGCCCGCCCGATCGCGACGCCCATCTTTCGCGCCGACCCGTACACGCACGAGCAGGTGGCCCTGAACCGGCCGCGCGAAGAGACCCTCGCCGAGCTCGTGCACGCCGGGTTCGACGCGAACCTGCTGCTGCCCGGCCATTCGGGCGCGTCGGTATGAGTGCCACCCTGCTGGCAGTCTGCACGATCGCGGCCCTGCTCGGGCTGCTCGTCGTCGTGCTCGGTTTTCTTCCCCAGGAACGTGCCCGCGGTGAGCGGATGCCCAGCGTGGTTCTGCTGCGCCTCGTGGCCTACCGCAGCCAGTTCAGCCGAGAGCGGCAGCTGTTGGCCCTCGCCGGTCTCGTCGTCGGCATTCTCGTCTGGGTGATCACCGGCTGGTTCGTGATGCTCATCGCCGTGCCCGTCGCCGCCATCGGTGTGCCGCTGCTGCTCGGCACGGGCAACGAGAACGACACCATCGCCCGGCTTGAAGCGCTGGAGACCTGGACCCGCAGCCTGTCGGGCCTGATTGTGGCCGGCGCCGGCCTCGAACAGGCCGTCACGGCCTCGCTCAGCAGCACTCCCAGCGCGATCAAACCGCAGGTCGCAATGCTCACGGCCCGCATCAACGCGCGCTGGGCGACGGCCGCGGCGCTGCAGGGTTTCGCCGACGATCTGAAGGACCCGACCGCCGACCTCGTGGTGGCCCACCTGCTGCTCGCGGACAAGCAGCGCGGCCCGGGCCTGGTCAACGCCCTCGACGACCTCGCCCAGATCGTGTTCGAAGAGGTGCGGGTGCGTCGCGAGATCGAAACCGACCGCGCCAAGCCCCGCACGAGCGTGCGCATCATCACGCTGGTGACCCTCGCCCTGCTGCTGCTCATTCCGTTCATGGGCGAGTTCATGGCGCCGTACCGCAGCTTTCTCGGCCAGGTCGCCCTCGCGGTCTGGCTGACCCTCTACGTGGTGCTGCTGATCTGGCTCAAGCGCATCACGGTCGGCACCCCGACGCCACGCATTCTCGAGAACCCGCTCGAGGCCGCGCCGGCTGCCGTTCGAGTGACGCAGGGGGCCTGAGATGTGGCAGCTCGCGCTCATCCCCGGAATCCTGGCCGGCCTCGGCGTCGCCTTGGTCATCTCGCAGCTGATGCCGAAACAGCCTCAGCTGGCGGCCGCCATCGAACGCCTCGGCACGACCTCGGTCGCGGGGCTCGGCCGCGATGCCTCGTTCGAGGTGCGCGTGGGCACCTGGGTGCACAAACGCTTGCCCGACCTGCCCGGGTTCACGATCCCGACCACGAACCTCGCCCTGGTCGGGGTTCCGGTCAACAAATACCTCTCCGATAAAGCCCTGCTCGCCGCGTTCGGCCTGGTCATGCCGAGCCTGTTCGGGCTGTTCTTGCAACTCATCGGCGTGCTGCCGTTCTACCTGCCGGCGCTGCTCGGCATTCCCCTCGCGGCACTGCTCTGGTTCGGGCCCGACCAGGACCTGAAGGCCAAAGCGGCGCGGGCCCGGGAGGAGTTTTCTCGGGCGGTGGCCGTTTATCTCGAACTCGTCGCGGCCGAACGGCGCCGCGGCGCCCCCGCCGGCCACGCCCTGCTCTCGGCGGCCCAGGTCGGCAAATCCTGGGTGTTCGTGCGCATTCGGCAGGAACTCACCCGGGCCCAATATGCGGGCACCCCGCCGTGGGACGCGCTCACGACCTTCTCGGAGGAGATCGGCGTGCCCGAACTGGCGGATGTCGCCAAGATTGTGCGGCTGTCCGGCGAGGAGGGCGCATCCGTCTATGAAACCCTCCGGGCCCGCGGCAAGTCACTGCGCGTGCAGCTGCTCAACAACGAGCACACCCGGGCCAACGAGATCAGCGAGCGGATGACCATCCCGATGACGATGCTGGCCATGGTCTTCGTGGGGCTGATCCTTACGCCGCTCGTGATGAACCTGTTGGCGTCGTAGCACCCAGATTTTTCCGTCACTACACCCCTATATATAGGAGCAGAACATGAGCACACTGAGCCGAAAGTTTCGTACGGGACTGGGTCGCCGCATCCGCCTGCTGCGCGAGCAGAGTGAGGCCGGCCTGCAGACGGTCGAGTGGATCTTTCTCGTCGTGGGCATCCTCGTGATCGCCGGCATCGTGATCGCTGCCGTCACGACCTTCGTGGACGGGCAGGTCGCCCTGCTGCCCGGAACGTAAGCTCACCGTGACGCAGCGAGCCCGCGGCATCCGCAGGACCACGGCACCACGCCGTGGGTCTGGGGCCGAGCGCGGCTCGCAGACGATCGAGGCCCTGCTGATTCTGCCGGTGCTGTTCGGCATCTTCTTCGTGATCATTCAGGGGGCGGTGTGGGTGCACGCCGGCAACATCGCCCAGGCAGCGGCGTCGAGCGCGTACAACGCGGCGAGACTGTTCGAGGCGACGCCCGACGACGGCATCGCCGCGGGCAACGCGACGGCGACCGGATCCGGAATGGTGCTGAGCGGCGCGGTCGTGACGGTGGGCCGCACCCCCACCGAGGTATCCGTGACGGTGACCGGAAACGCGCCGACTCTGGTGCCCGGCTGGAACACCGCCGTCGAACGGTCGGTGACCGGACCGGTCGAACGGTGGATCGGATGATCGCACCCAGGGCCAACAGCACGCAATTGAAGGAGACCGCATGACCACGTATACCTCGAGATCGCCCAGGGCCAGCCGCAGGCTCGCGCTCATCGGCCTCTTCTCGGTGGGCCTGTTGGGAGTGACGGCGTGCACCGCGGGCGAGTCGGCGCCGACCGCGAGCCCCGAGGCATCCGTTACGCCAACGCCCGAGGCCCTCGCGACGGGGGAGAGCGCGCCGCCGACGAGCTACGAGGACGCCATGACGAACAGCACGGCGGCAGCCCAGGAATACCTGCGCGTGTGGGCCGAGATCGAGGTCGAGAACCCGGCAGACAGCAGTGCCATCGATGACGTGGCCATCGAGCAGGCCGCACGGCATGTGCACGAGCTTTCGGAGCGCCAGGCCAGTGATGGGTTGGTCGCCACCGGTGCCAGCAGCTACCAGGTCCTCCCCGAATCCACTGTCGGTGAATATTCCCTGGGCGAGACCTCTCTTCCCTTCAGCGCGGCCACCCTCGTGGGCTGTTTCGACACGTCGGGGTCGAACTTCACCCATGCGGACGGATCGGTGGTGCAGATGCAACCGATCAGGAGCGGCTTGATCAGGATGGTCCTGGTATATCTCGAGAGCGAACAACGTTGGATGGTGAAGGACTTCATCGACCCGGACGTGGTTGAGCCGTGCTGAAGATGGTTGCTCGACTCGTTGCGGTGATCCTCGGCGTAAGCCTGCTGGTGGGGGTCTCCCCGGTGTCCGCCGAGGCCTACGTTGTGTGCACGGGCGGGGGCTTGTCGGTGAAGCAGTGTGACACCTCGGGTACGGGCCTGGCCGCTCCCGTAGATCCCCCCATGAATCCCAGCACCGGACTGACACCGTCCCCGCCGGAGTGCCTGGATCAGCGCGCCGACGGCGATTACTACGTCGTGGATTGCTCGAGCGGGGTCGCCTACTGGAGCAATTACTGGCAATGTTACATGGGCGCTTTCATCGGGCCCAAGCTGCCTCCCGAAGGCGCCGGCGAAGGTGGCTGGTACATGTGCACGCTCTCCGGAGGGGACTATGCGGAGGTTATCTGCGACGTGAGCCCCTGTGCGTCCGGTGCGATTTCACGCTGGCTGGAAAACCCGCCGCCGGGAATCGAAACACTGACCGCGGGCCAGGCGGGCCAGGCGATGGCGAACTCCTTCGAGTTGCACGCCATCGACATCGGCTTCGCACCTGACCCCGACATCGTGGACTCCCGCAGCTACGTCGGCGTGCCGATCTGGATGTGGGTGGAATCGCCGACCGAGGATACTTTTGGACCCCTCGAGCAGGTGACGCCGCTGGGTGGATTCAGCGTTACCGCGACCGCCCAGGTCACGTCGATCCTCTGGAATATGGGCGACGGCACCACGGTCGCCTGCGCCGGCGTCGGCACGCCGTTCGTCGTGGCGTACGGCGCCGTTGATTCGCCGACCTGCGGGCATCGCTACGCGCGCACGTCGAACGCCCAGCCCGGCGGCGAATACACGGTCACGGCGACGAGCCAGTGGAGCGTGACGTGGAGCGGTGGCGGCCAGTCGGGCGTGATTCCGCTCACGACCGAGAGTTCGACGACGGTCGACATCAACGAACTCCAGTCGGTCAACGTCGGATCGGCGCGGTAACCCGTGCCTCCGACCAGGCGGCGGATGCTGCGCCGCGGCCTCCGACAGGTGCTGCGGCACGAGCAGGGCTCCATGAGTGTGGAGCTCGTGCTCATCGCGCCCGCGCTGGTGCTGGTCATTCTGCTGCTCGTCGCGGGAGCGCGGCTCGCGCTGGCGGGTAACTCGGTCGAGAGCGCCGCGGCGGCCGCGGCGAGGGACGCGTCGTTGTCGCGCACGGCATCCGCTGCGCAGCTCAATGCGACCCAGGCCGCGCAGACGTCGATCGCGCAGGCGGGGCTGAGCTGCGCGTCGTTCACGGTCGTCATCGACGACTCCGGCCTGAGCGTGCCGCTCGGCGAGGTCGGCCTGGTCTCGGCGACACTCAGCTGCACCCTGGACCTGACGGACATCGCACTGCCGGGCCTTCCGGGCACCAAGACAATGACGACGACGGCGACCTCGCCGGTCGACGCCTACCGGGAACGGTGATCGAGCTGTGAAGCGATTCTGGAACAACCGGCTGTACAGGGGGAACGAGAGTGAGCGCGGGTCGGCGTCGATTGCGTTCGTGATGATCGTGCTCACCCTCGTGGTCGTCATCGGACTCGTCGTCGACGGTGCGGGCAAGATCCAGGCGAACGAACGCGCCGGGCAGGTGGCGGCATCCGCTGCGCGCGCGGCGACGAATTCGGTCAGCGGGGAGACCGTGCTGAGCGGCGCTCTGGCGCTGAACCGGGATGCGGCGCAGGCCGCCGCCCTGGCCTATGTCGACGCGGCGGGCATGACCGGCACCGTGACTTTTGACGGCGAGATCGTGAACGTCGCGGTGGCGACGGAATACGCGACGAAGTTCGTCAGCCTGATCGGCATCACCTCGTTACCCGGCGGCGGGCAGGCGTCTGCCCAGCTCATCACCGAGTGACACCTTCTGAGCAACACCTCTCGAGGGAAACGTACCGAATGACCGACCGGAATCAACCGGCTAGGCTGGGCCCATCTGGGGGTAGACAATGTATGGCGACATGAATCAGGTACGCGTACGGGCTGCGGCCGTGCGCGCGGATGCCACGGAGCTGCGGGCGCGCGCATCGTCCCTGCTGCAACAGAGCGGCGCAATGGGGTGGAATTCGAAGGCGGGCGATGCGCTGCGAGAGCGCATCACGGAGGTCGCGACGAGCCTCGGCGGCCAGGCCCAGGCGCTCGACGACGCGGCGACGGCCCTGGAGGCCCACGCGCACTCCGTCGACGATGTGAAGCAGGCGATCAGGGACGCCCAGCTCTGGGTGGAAGACCGATGGCGAGAGGCCCAGACCGTCGCGGCGACCGCCGTTGAAACCGTGCAGGACGTCGCCGATGCCGCCGTGACACGTTTCATGCGCGTCATGGTCGACACCGCGGCAAACCTGCAGACCGGAATGGTGCGCATCGCTGTCTTCACCGTCGCCGGCGTGCAGGTCACGGCCGCGGCCGTCGACCACGCCCACGAAGTCATCACCACGATCCCCGTTCTGCCGGTGGGCGAACGGCGCGAGTGGCTCGACGTGCGGTCGACCTACGCGGCGAGAGGCTGGGTGTGATGAGCGACGACGACTCCCGCGTCGACCTGACGGTGGCCGAACTGAGGCTGATTCGCGATCACATTCCCGGGCTGCTGCTGCCCGATTTTCTGCCACCGGCCGCCACCGAGACAGCGGCGGCCGCCGCTAGCGGGCAGGCTCTTGACAGGTTGCGGGCCGCGGGCCTGGTCACTGCTGCCGCCACACTGGCTGAGCCGGACTGGACCGACGCGGTGATGCCGGCGCTGCGCGTGCCGCTGGCCCTGCAAATGGCCGGCGACTTTGTCTTTCAGGTGAGCGCCTTCACTCCGGCCGAGCGCACCGACCATGCGAGCACGGTCACGCGAGGTGCCTGCTCCGGCCTCACCGTCATCACCCCGCGTCTTTCGGCGACGGATGCCGCCGCGCGCGCCGTCGTGGCCCTCACGCCCGTGGACCGGTTGTGGACGTCACTGTGTGAGCTGGTGCCGGGTGAGCTGGTGCCGGGTGCCGTCGCGAACCCCGCCGCCGAGGCATCCGCTGCCCCGTCACCCGTACCCTCGGTCGCGATCGGCCTCGTCGAATCGCGGGCGCTCATCGCGGCGATGAGAGCGCACGACCGGTCGGTGATCGACGCGCTGGCGACCGAACTGCACGTGGAGCGACCGGCGCGGCAGCTGCTCGAGGACCTGTCCGGTTCGCTGGACACGGGATTTCGGGTGAAGGCCTTCACGGCCACCGGATGCGTGTACAGCCACGACTGGTTTCTGGGGCCGCGCGGGTGGATCACCGTGCGCCTCTCGGTTTCGGGTGCGGCGGCTGATATCTCGGCGACGGACGTGGTCGACGGCGGCACGGTGCGCCTCACCCGCGCGCGGCGTGAGGACATCCGCGTCGACCTGCTCGGCATCGTGGCCACACTCGTAAGGGATACCTATGCCGCCCGTTGAGCCGGCCCCCGGCATGCCCGACCTGCCCACCAACCCCTTCAATCCATCGGCGGTTGCCCATGCCGAGGCAGAGGCCGACGTCGCAGCCGCGGAAGACCGGTACATCGAGAACCTCGACGCGGCCAGCGAAGACTCGGCTCTGGGCATGCTGACGCAGACGGCGCAGGGTGTCGTCAACGTCGGCGCCGCCGTGTCGACCGGCAGCGCCAGCCTGGCCGTGACGTTCTCCGACGTCGAGGCCATGACCACATCGATTTCGTCACTCAACACATTCCTCGTGCCGGTGATTGCCTCGGTCGTTCGGCTGGTGACCGATCCAGACATCACGGATTCGCTCATTCTGTCGCCGGTGACGGGGATCAATGCCGAAGCGGCCGTGCTCGGGGCGGTCACTCGCCTCAGTGTCGATCTCGTCGTCTCAACGGGACTCGCGCACGTGACAGCATCCGTCGTCAGGACCTATGAGCTCGCCGACGGCACGCTGAGCGCGTCGGCTGCGGCCCTCGCAGCCGGTGCCGGTTTCGGCGGCGCGTACCTGAGCGGCTCCGCGGGTGTGCTGGGAGCCCACGTTCAGGGCGCCTTCGGCTGGTGGGGAACGGTGATCGCCGGGGGCGCCAAGACCGGCGTCGCCCTGCTCGAAGAGCACGCCGCAATAGACCGCATGATGACCGTTCTGGGCGTGGGTGCGGCCGTCGCCGTGGGATCGGGGATTCTGGCGTCTACGCAGGAAGGAGCCGACGCGCTGCTGGGAGCGGTACGGGAGACGGTCGGGGACTATGCCGCCGATCCCCGGATGCTCGCCACGCTGGCGCTTCCGGGCGGCCTGACGCTGCTCGGAGCACGGGTTGGAGCGGCGTTTCCGCGCAACTTCTCGCTCGACGACGTCTGGGCCAACATGGCCACGAACGTGCAGGGTGCCCTCGGCGCCACGGGCCCGTACTTCGACGACATCCTGACCATGATCATTCGCGACGGTCGCACCCTCGGGCTCTTTCACGACGGGCAAGCGCACCTGGTCACCGGAGACGATGTTCCGATCAGTCTCGAGACGATCCTTCTGCGCGGCGAAGAGAGCCAGAAGGACAGCCGCACGGACATCTACGGCCAGGGTGCGCCGCCGTTCGCCCACGATGGGTCCGGCAGGATCATTCCCACGGATACCGCGTCGATGATGGCCAGCCTGGCCCAGATCGACCAAATCGGCGGCGAAGACATGGGCGTGATACGGGTATTCACCCTGCTCGACGCGCAGGGCGTGCCGACCGGCTATACGGTTCAGAGCACCAGCACGGCGACATTCGCTCCGGTGGCTGGCACCGTTCCGAACGACTTGACGAGTGACCTCTATGCCCTCACCTACGGCGATCAAACAGCCATGGCACAGGCGGTCTATGCGGCGATGGACACAGCGGGCATCACGACGGGCGCCGGAGGTCTGCCGGTGACCCTCGACGGCTTCAGCCTCGGCGGCATCACGGCCGGAGCGATCGCACAGAACACGAGCAACGGGTACAACATAGTCGGAGTCAACACCGCCGGATCGCCAATCGGGGACATGGCCATTCCGTCCCACATCGACGTGTTCTCCCTCGAAGCCGACGAGGACCTCATCCCCAGCTCCGACGGCAAACCCAACCCGGATACGACGAACTGGACGACGCTGCTCCAGCCTGGGCACAAGCTTGAAAGTGAGGAAACGGCGCCGATCATGGACCCGGCCACGGTGCATAACGCTGATCGCTATGGCGTGATGGCGCTGGCCAACCCGGCCGTCCACGCCGCCGGGGGGCTCAACGTTCCCGTCGGGGGATCGGTGCAGGTCGACGATTATTATGCGGTGAGGAAATAGTGATGCCTGAACCTAAACGACTGTCTGAACGGAAACGACTGTCTGAACGGAAACGACTGTCTGAACGGAAACGACTGTCTGGGCCCCGCGCCGGGGCTTGTCTCGCAGCGGCAGCGGTGATCGCCGGGGCGCTGGCCGGGTGCGGCGTCACGGGCGGCCAGACCCCCGAGAGCGCGTCAAAGGCCCTCTCCGCCCTTCCCGGCGTGGCCGAAGCCGAGGTCGTGAGCGAATCCCACAGGTCCGGACTCGCCGAGGAAACACTCGTACGAGCAGTGTTGACCGTCGACGACGGCTTTCAGGTCGCCGACGACGAGGCTTTGGCCTCGTTCCTCCTGGAAACGGCCTGGTCGGTCGCCGACACGAAGCCGAACAGCTTTTTGTCGATCTACCTGATCGTTCCGGAGGGTCAGATTGTCGACCTGTACACCGCCGCCGAGAACGGCGGCTGGTCCGGGGCCTACGGGCAGGATCCGGAGAATCCGGGCAGCTTCATGCTCAACGTCGATGCTGGGGAAATTGGTGGACCCGAATCCCTCGACCGTCTCGGCGGCTGGCCGGGCGACGTCCCGGTGCTTCCGGACGGCGTCATCATGGAGATCCCATGACACTCACGCACGCAGCGAGGCACCCGTTGGGTCGCTCGGCAGCGGCGCTCAGCGCCGTGAGTCGACTGCTCAGGACTCGGCTAGACAGAGAAACGCGAGAGCAGTCATGACGACACGACCCCTGACGACCGTACTGAGTGGCATCGGCTCGCTACTGGTCCTGGCGGCCCTGCTCGCCGGCATTCCCGCAGCGCTTCTGCTGCTGGCCGGCAACCCGTTTCCCTCCGGCGATGAACTCGGCCGCGCCCTGACCACGCCCGACTACGGCGGCGCGTTCCTCATGGGAACCGTACTGCCGTTGATCGCCTGGGTCGCCTGGGCGACCTTCGCCCTCGGCTTCCTCGTGGAACTCCCCGCCCAGCTGCGCCGCCTTCCGAGCCCGAGCCTTCCCGGCCTCGGCAGGCAACAGAAGTGGGCCGCCGGGCTCATCGTGGCCGTCGTCGTGATGATCACCGGGTTCAGCTCCATCGCCCAGCCGGCGTCGGCGAGTGCCCCGGGGTTCGACCAGGCACCCGTGAGCGTCGCGCAGGAGGCGGCGCCGGCATCCGCCCCCGCCGCTGTCACCGAGGTCACCCCGGCCGTCGGCGTGGCCCCTGCCGTTGCGGCGGCGCCTACCTACGAAGTTGTCGACGGTGACTCCCTCTGGCGCATAGCCGAGCAGCACCTCGGCGCCGGCGAGCGCTTTCTGGAGATCGCGCAGCTCAATTACGGCGGCAGCCAGGCCGACGGCCATTCCCTCACCGCCGATCACTGGCTGAACTCGGGTTGGGTGCTCACCCTGCCGGCGGATGCCGCGGTGCCCGCCGCCGACACGGCCGACGGCGCCGCCCTGCTCGGCACCGCAGACCACGTCGTGGTCGCGGGTGACACCCTGTGGGACATCGCCGCGACGGCCTACGGCGACGGCGACCGCTACTCGGAGATCTTCTCCGCGAGTGAGGCGGTCGTTCAGCCCGGCGGGGGCAGCATCACCGACCCGAACCTGATCCACCCGGGCCAGACCGTGCTCGTGCCGGGCAGTGTCGCCGTGCCCGCCGTACCCACCGCGGTCAGCGCTGAGGCCTCGTCCGATACGAAAATGGCGACCGCGAGTGTTGGTGCGACGAGTCTGGACCCGGGGGGAGCATCCGCCGCCGGGGCCGCCGAGGTCGCTGACGCAGCCGGTGCGGAGGCGGCGACACAGGCCAGAGCCTTCGTCGAACCCGTCAGCCTCGGCACCACCGGCGGCATCGGCGGACTGCTGGCCGCGGCCCTCGTGGGGATCCTCGGCATCCGTCGCCTGCGTCAGCGCCGCCTGCGAGCGTCGGGGGAGCAAATCAGCCTGCCGGGAGATGCCTCGAGCGCGCTCGAGAGCGAGCTGCGGTCGGTGCAGGATCGCCGCGCTCGCCGGAACCTCGAGCGGGTGCTCGACTTACTTGCGGCCGCAAGCCCGACCCTGCCCCCGCTGGTGCGGGTGAGCCTGACCGAAAACCTGATCACCCTGTACCTGGCCGGGCCGTGCGCGCTGGGTGCTCCGTTCGTGGCCGTTACCGACGAGCCGCTGAACCGCGCGTTCAGCGTTGATCCGGCGGAGCTGCCCGAAGCGGATGCGCGTGGTGCCGCCGGGTATCCGGCTCTCGTCACGGTCGGGCGCGATTGCGGCGGCGCGCTCGTGCTGCTGAATCTGACCCAGATCGGCCTGCTGGCCGTGACCGGGCCGACCGAACTCACCGGGCCGGCGGTCGACGCGCTCGCAGCCGAAATTGCCACGAATTCGGCGCCAGGCGCGCGGGTGACCCTTGTCGGAATTGCCGAGGGGCTTCCGATCGCCCTGAAGACCGGCACTGTGCGTCACCTCGGCCCCGATGCGGCGCTGGCCGCATTGCGGACACGTGCCGAGGTCGACTCCCAGCCCGAGACGGAAGTGCTGATTCTGAGCGACTCGGGCCTGCAGGGGGACGCGCGGCGTGAACTCCTCGCACTGCGCGGCGGGGGCTTCGCGATCGTGGACTGCGCGCCCGGGACGCCCGCCGACGCCCGGCACGGTGAGTGGGTTCTGGGCATCGATTCCCACAGCCAGGCAACCCTCGCGCCACTCGGGCTCGATCTGGTACCGCAGCTCGTTGATGCTCAGGAGACGACGCACATCCTCGATCTGCTCGATGTCGCCGATCGGCCGGCCGAGCGGATGGTGCCGCTGCCGGCAGCCATCACCGCAGCGCTCGTCGGCGACGCAGCGTTCATCGGCGACGCTCCGGTGTTGGCGCCGTACGTGCGGCTGCTGGGACCTGCCGCGGTGACCGGTGCGAAGGGCACCGCACCGGAACCCGGCAACGAGTGGGCGGCGCGGGCCGTCGAGCTGGTCGCGTTTCTGACGCTGAACCGCACCGCGAGCGCGGTCGAGGTGCACGAAGCGCTCTGGCCGACCGAGATTCCGACCGGAGTGCGCGCGCAACACAACCGCAACGCCCTGATGAAGCACACGCGAGCCTGGCTCGGCAGCGACGACGAGGGGGCCCTGTTCCTGCCGTTGGTCGGTCTCGACGATCGCCGCCTGCATGCGGGCGTGCGCAGCGACTGGGACGACTTCGTCGCCCTGGTCGGCCCCGACGTGACCGTGACGAGCACGACCGACCTGGCCCGCGCCATCCGTCTGGTGACGGGCGCTCCGCTGGCGTCGAGGGACCCGACCCGGTTCGCCTGGGCAGAGCGCATGCGCGAGGTCATGCTCGCGGCGATCGGCGACGCGGCTCACGAACTCGCCACCCGAGCGCTCGTGGTCGATGACGCTGCGACGGTTTCGGAGCCCGGCCCGCCCCTGGATGAGGCGTTCTGGCGCGAGGCGATGCCGGCGGGGCAAGACTCCGCCGACGCGGCTGCCTTCGGGCGCACCATGCGCGCCCTCGAACGGCAGCTGCGACAGCTCGATCCGCCGCGCGTGGCTGCGGATGCCGTCCCGGCGACCGTGCGCAGCCACGGCTAGCCTCGTGCCCGGCCGATGTTGTTGTCGCCCGGTCAGACCCCGACTGTGCACACTTCTCACGGCCCCGGACCACGCATTTTCGGGGCCTCATCAGGCCGACCACTAAGCTGGGCCCTATACGGGGGTAGCCGACAAGTTGGGGGATGCGATGTCTGAGCTGAAGGTTGTGGAATCGTTGCTGTCGAGCCTGGCCGTGTCGGTGGCGGGCGCTGCGACGGTTCTCGGTGCGGATCCATGTCTGTCGGGGTCTGTGGAGGGTGTGCTGCAGTCGGCCAGCGTTGCAGAAGCCCTGCAGACCGGCACCGCGCAGCAGCAGACCCGATGTTCGGTGATTGCCGTCGTCGCGACCGAGGCCGGTGGTTTTCCGCGCACGGTGGCGGCGGAGCTCGCATCGGCGGATGCCCGGCTCGCCCGGTTGGCGTTTTGAGCGTGGTGTTCTGAGCGTGGTGTTCTGAGCGTGGTGTGGACCGAGCAGGATCCGGGGGCGGGGGAGCCGTGGGGCATCCGCTTTCAGGCGACGCGGCGCACAACGCGGGCTGAGGAGTTGCGGGCGGCGCAGGTCACCCTGCGCGACGCCGAATCCCAGGCGGCCAGCGCCGAGTGGACGGCGAAGTCGCGCGACGCCTTCGTGGCGAAGCTCGCGACGATTGTGCCCGATGTAAAACTGGTCATCGCGGGCCTCGACGCTCAGGCGGCGGCGTTGCTTCAGTATGCGGCCGAGGTGGAACAGATCAAAGACCTGCAGTACGCCCTGACCGCGCAGCGGGATGACGCCCAGTCGCGGCTGTGGACTTACCAGCGGCAGCTGCGTACCTCGACGGATGAGGACGCTCCCGAGGCCCTGTACATGCTGACTACGCGTGATCACGGTCAGCTGGAGCGCAGAATCGATGACGAGCAGGCCCTGTTGAGCGGCAACGCAACGCGATGGGACGAGCTCGTCGCCCGTCGCCGGGCAGCGGATGCCCTGTGCGCGGGCGATCTAGCGTCGCGCGCGGTTCACGGCGCGACGGCAGTGTTCGCCGGGGCCTCCGCACGGTATCTGACGCCGGAGGCTTTACTGGACAAGCTGTCCGGGCTGTCGGCGACGGATCTGGCGGTGTTGCTGGCCGACCAGCCCGGCCTCGTCGATCGGCTGAAGGGGGCTGATCCGGACGCCGTGGCCGTGTGGTGGGCTGGCCGGGGCACGACCGGGTCTGGTGAGCTCTCGGCAGGGCAATTGGCGTTGATCGTGGGGGCGCCGGCCGTGGTCGGCGCATTGAACGGGCTGCCACCGGCGGTGCGGGTGCAGGCGAACAAGGCGCTCGCGCAGGTGCAGATCGAGCGTAACAATGTCGAGATCGAGCGCCTCGAGGCCCTGAGGAAAATGCCGGATCCTGGGTCGCATCGCGCGACGGCAAATGATTCACAGAAGGTCGCCGAGCTTGAGGCCGAGATCGCCGAGCTGGACGCTGAGACCGAATACCTACAGCGCGCGGTAGACGGTGAGGTCCAGCTCTACCTCTACGACAAGGACGCCGACCGCATCATCGAAATGATCGGTGACTTTGACAGAGCGAGCACGACCGTGAATTACGTGCCGGGAACGGCCGCGAGCATGGAGTCGTTCACGAGCGGGCGCGTGCAGGAAGTCGCTCAGTGGTTGATCGATAATTCCGTGCCTGCAGCGGGGCTCGTCGCATTCGTTTACAAAGACGGTACCTTTCCCCCGAACCCGGTTGTCCACTCGCCAGACAACACGTGGGCTACGAGCCTTGGCCCGGCCTACCACGACTTCAACGAGGGACTCCGGACAGCTGACGGCGAGGGAAAACCCGTGATCTCCATCGAGCACAGTTTCGGTACGAGCATTGCCGGCAAGGCTGAGACGGCAGGAACCGAGTTCGCCCATCGGGTGTCGCTTTCTGGAATTGGCATGACCGAGGAATGGTCGGCCAACCCGGGCACTCAGTATTCAGACTTCACGGGGTCGAACGACGTCATCCGTTCGGTGCGCGGAAGCCAGATTGGTGAAATTGGATATGGGCAGGCCCCCTCCGAAGCGAACGGTTACCAACTTCATGACAGCGGCCTCGGCGCCAGCTGGCAAGAGAACGTCTCGAAGGCTGTTCCCGTCCTCGGAAGCTGGCTGGATTCTGGGTGGGGAGTCCAGAACCACCTCACTATCGCTGGCGATACCGACAACGCGACCGTCCTCTTGGGGCTTCGAGAGATTGTGACGGACACACAATGAGGGTGGACACAAGATGAAGTACGCAGCGTCGATCGTTTTCGTGCTGGCCCTCAGCGTATTGCTCACAGGATGTTCGGGAGGACTATTCATGCAGTCTTATGAGAGTGTGAAAGCGGAGACGATCCACGAGGTGGATCTCGTCGAGGCGCTTCTCGACCCCCTCGACGTCGTCTCGGTGGAAGAAAACACGAAGGGCGATTCTTTTCCTTGTGCGAATCGAACCGGGCTGCTCTACACCGGCCAGCGTCTGATCGAGGTGAGTGTCGACTTCGATCGACCGGCATGGTTGAAGACATTGCAGCGCGACTATGACGACCGTGAGTGGGCCAGCACGATCGAGACGCGGAGCAATAGTGGTGAGGTGACCGTGACCCTGGTCAGTCCCGGCGGTATCACTCTGCACATTTCGGAAAATGAAACCCAGGCGGGCGCGCCACTGGTCGTACTGGAGTCCTTCTCCCCGTGCGGCACGGTCGACGACTAGAGTTCGACCCGAGCGAGCGCGCTAGGGCGTGCGCAGCGTGCGGCGCAGCAGCGACAGGGCGTGCTCGAGCACCTGCTCGCGGCTCGGGGCCACCTGACCTTCGCTTGAACCGGATGCCCCGGGCATCGCCGCCGAGTCGGGCGTCGGAATCCAGCGCGTCGCCACGAACCGCAGCACCCCCATGATCGCGTTGGTGAGCAACTCGGCCTGGTCGCGCAGGTCCTGCTCGAGCACGGCCGGCTCGACACCAGCCTGCTCGACAGGTGGCTGGCCCGCCGCCCGCCTGATCCGCAGGTAGACGAGCTCCGTGACCTCGGCGGTGACCCGGGTCATCCGTTCCATCTGCTTGTGCATGAGGTCGGGGTTTTGCCCGAAGACGATGATGCGGTCGGTCATCAGCTTCTCGTCGAAGTTGAGGTTCGCCGCCATCGTCATCATCAGCGTGAGCAGTTCGGCGAGCAGGTCGGAGTCCGACGAGATGAACTCCCGGGCCTTGGCCTCGTCGACGTGGGGCACGTCGGCGCCGATCACCGCGGCATCCTTCGTTTTGAAGTAGTTGAAGAAGGTGCGCTGCGAGATCTCACTCGCCTCGCAGATCATGTCCACGGTGACGTTGTCGAAACCGTGCCGCAGGACAAGGCGCACCGCGTTCCGTTCCACGCGCAGGGCTGTCGCCTGGTGCTTGCTCTCGCGCGTGGTGGGTGTGGTGGTCTCGGGCACGCCGTGTCCTGTCATCGTGTGTTCGTTACTTCGGTCGGGTCGTGAACGCTACTCGTAGCGCAGCGACTCGATCGGGTTCTGCTTCGCCGCGCGCTGGGCCGGAAGCGTTCCGGAGAGGAATGCGATCAGCATGACGAGCAGAATGACGAAGGCGACGGATGTCGGCTCGAACAGCAGGATGTTCAGGCCCGGCAGGCCAGACAGCAGTCCGTCGGCGAGCACGTTGCTGAGAATCGAGCCGAGCCCGATGGCCACGCCGGCGCCGATGGCGCTGCCGAGGAACCCGATGACGATGGCCTCGAGGCTGAACAGGGTGTAGACCTTGCCGCCGCTCATGCCCATCGCCTTCATCAGGCCGATCTCCCGGGTGCGTTCCTGCACGCTCATCAGCAGCGTGTTGATGATGCCGAAGGCGGCGGCGATGAGTGCGATCACGGCGAAGGCGTTGAGCACGCCGACGATGCCGGTGATCACGGTCTGCACGGCGCCGAGCTGGTCTTCGATCGTGCTGGCGGTGTAGCCGTCGGTGGCGAGGTCGGCCTTGAGGGCGGTGATCTGCTCGGCCGAGAGGGTGTCGTCGAAGTGGGCGATGGCCACGCCGTAGCTGGTGACGGCGGTGTCGATTCCCCCGGACTGGGCGTCGGCGAGTTCGGCGATGAGGGCGTCGTTGGCGCCCGCGCCGGCGGCGAGCAGGCTCTCGAGCGAGACGCCGACGACGGTCGCGTCCACGGTGTGCTTCTCACCGAGAATGTCGGTGATGCCGATGGTGACGGATGCCCCCACCGCGTCTTCTGCAGAGGCAAAGCCGAGCGGGCTGACGAAGGTGTCCGGCAGCACGAGCTGGGGTTCGGTCGAGCCGCCGTCGAGCTGCGCGCCGGCGGTGAGGTCGGCCGTGGTGACGGCGGAGGTCGCGTTGATGCTGAATTCGAACTGGGTGCTGCCGCTGTTTTCGATGTAGTCCGGCTGCACGGAACGCACCGGGTCGACCGATTCGATGCCGGCGGTGTCACCGATCGTCTCGAGGTCGGCATCCGTCAGCGCCTGCGTCGTGGTGCCGGGAGGACCCTGGTTGCTTGACACCATGGCGGAGCCGTTCGGGTCGTATTCGACCGGGCCGTCATCAGCGGATGCCGCCTGGCTGGCCTGGGCCACGATGAACACGTCGGGGGAGCCGAGGGCGCCGACCTGGGCGTCGACGTACTGGGACACGCCCGCGCCGACGGCGTTGGTCAGCGTGAGGGTGAAGGCGCCGACGAAGATCGCCAGCACGGTGAGGGTCGTGCGCAGCTTGCTGCGGAACGTGTTCGAGATCGCGGTGGCGACGAGGTCCTGGGTTCTCATGACGCGTCTCCAACGCTGGTGGTGCTGGCCGGGATGATGGCGTGTGCGCCGGTGGGAGCGCCCGCGTGGGAGGGGTTGTGGGTTCCGGAGTGGGCACCGGTGTGGGCCGCCGCGTGGGTCGGATTGTGCGCGCCGGTGTGGGATCCGACATGGTCCGTTGTGTGGTCGGTGCTGTGGATGGCGCCGCCCGGCACGATCAGGCCGTCGCGAATGTAGATCTGGCGGTCGCAGCGGGCGGCGAGGTCCTCGTCGTGGGTCACGATGACGAGCGTGATGCCCTGCTCCCGGTTGAGGGCGAAGAGGATGTCCTCGACGACGGCGCCGGTGGCGGTGTCGAGGTTTCCGGTGGGCTCGTCGGCGAAGATGACGCGCGGGTTGTTGACGAGCGCACGGCCGATGACGACGCGCTGCTTCTGTCCGCCCGAGAGGGTCGTGGCCTTCTTGTCGGCCTTGTCGGCGAGCTCGAGCTGGTTCAGAACCTCCATGCCACGCACCCGACGCTGTTTGTTTCGGATGCCGGCGATCTTCAGGGGCAGGATCACGTTGTCGAGCACCGAGACGTTCGGCGTGAGAAAGAACTGCTGGAAGACGAAACCGAACTCCTTGTTGCGCAGCTCGTTGATCTCCCGGCGGGAGAGGGCCTTGGCCTCCTTGCCGGCGACCTGAACGGTGCCCTCGTCGGGCTCGTCGAGCAGGGCGAGCAGGTGCATCAGGGTCGACTTGCCCGATCCGCTCTTGCCCACGATGGCGACGGTCTCGCCGGCAGCGATCTGCAGGGATACCCCTTTGAGCGCGTCGAAGCGGCTCGATCCCGACCCATAGGATTTCTCCAGGTCACGTGCGTCAATTACCAGGTCGGCTGACATCTCGTTCCATCCTCATCTCGACCGCCACGGCGGGGAGCCATGTTTTGCAGTTACTGCACTTTACGATGCAGAAGCTGCAAAAATGCTGGGATGAGGGCGTTTGCCTCGAACTGGGTCAGATGTCGAGGGAGTCTCCCGGCTCCAGCGCGAAGTACTCGCCGCCGCCCTCTTCGGTGGCCGCCGCGATGCGAGCATTGGACAGGTCCTTGCCGAAGCGGGACAGGCCCATCTCGTGCGTCGGAAAGCTGCGCTGCGGCTTCACGGCCAGCACGTAATCGATGACCTCGCTGATTTTCAGCCACGGCGCCCCGGCGGGCACCGCGAGGGTGCCGACCTGGACATCCGCTGGAATGGTGAAGGAGTCGCCGCCGTAGTAGAGCTCGTCATTGACCAGAACTCCCACGTTGTCGATCACCGGGATCGACGCGTGGATCACGGCGTGCTTCTCGCCGAAGAAGCGCAGCGTGAACGGGCCGGCCGCCACGGTGTCCCCGGCCTGCACGACGGTGATCGGATGCTCCGGCGCGGCATCGGCTACCCCCTGCGGCCCGTAGATGGGCACGTCGGGGTTCATGTCCCGGATGCGATCGAGCTGCGCCGGCGTCCAGTGGTCGGGGTGCTCGTGGGTGAGCACCACGGCGACGGCATTGGTCGTCTCGGTGAGCGCCGTCGTGAGCGAGCCGGGATCGATGAACAGCTTCTGACCGTTGAGTTCGAGGATGAGGGCCGCGTGCTCGAGTTTGGTCAGCTTCATACGCGCAATGTTACCCACCGGGGGCAGCGCGTGGCCCGGCGGGCGAGGGCATCCGTCGCCCGCAACACGCTCAGTTTCGGCTCAGTTTGTCTCACGACGCATTCGTGTGGCATACTCGTAAAGTTGCAAAAACGGCCCCATCGTTTAGCGGCCTAGGACATCGCCCTCTCACGGCGGTAACGCGGGTTCGAATCCCGCTGGGGTCACAGAGCACAACAGACAGCCCGGTATTCCTCGCTCGCGAGGTGCCGGGTTTCTCTGTTTAACCCCTGCCTTAACTCCTGTTCAGTTTGTGTATAACCCCGCGAGGCTGCGACCGGGTTCGGCACGATTGTGCTGATAGAGTTCTGCAAGCGAAGGGGAGTATCCCTAGGGGCTCAGTGAGCCCTATGTCGTGATCGTCAATACGGGCCGCACTGGCGGGGCCCCGGTCACGGTGGCACCCATGATGGTGCGGGAGAGACTTTCGGGTTCCGGCCGTTTCGGCCACCCACCCCGCACTGTCACCGTGAAAGGTTCCCATGGAACTCGCCCTGCCGCTTTGGTTCGAAGTTGGATCGCTGGTCGTCCTGACCCTGATTCTGGTTGCCGACCTGCTGATCGTCTACAAGCGTCCGCACGTGCCGTCGATGCGGGAAGCCGGCCTCTGGGTCGCCTTCTACGTGGGACTCGCGCTGATCTTCGCGCTGCTCATGTTGCTGCTCGGCGACGCCGAACACGCCGGGCAGTTCCTGGCCGGCTGGCTCACCGAGTACAGCCTGTCGATCGACAACCTCTTCGTCTTCGTGATCATCATGGCGAGATTCTCGGTGCCGCGGAAATACCAGCAGGAAGTGCTGATGGTGGGCATCATCATCGCCCTCGTGTTGCGCGGAATCTTCATCCTGCTCGGCGCCCAGCTGATCGAGAACTTCAGCTGGATCTTCTACATCTTCGGCGCGTTCCTGCTGTACACGGCCTTCAACCAGGCCACCGCGAAAGAAGACGACACCGAGAACAAGGAGAACGGCTTCATCCGCCTGCTCCGTCGTCGCATCCACATCTCGGGCGAGTTCGACGGTTCCAAAGTGCGCACCATGGTCGACGGCAAGAAGGTCTTCACGCCGATGATCATCGTGTTCCTCGCGATCGGCACCACCGACCTCATCTTCGCGCTCGACTCGATCCCGGCCATCTTCGGCATCACCCAGAGTCCGTTCATCGTCTTCACGGCCAACATCTTTGCCCTGATGGGGTTGCGCCAGCTGTACTTCCTGCTCGGCGGACTGCTGGAACGCCTCGAATACCTCAAATACGGCATCGCGGTCATCCTCGCGTTCATCGGTGTCAAGCTCTTCTTCCACGCCCTGCACACCAACGAGGTGCCCTTCATCAACGGCGGCGAGGGCGTGGCCTGGGCTCCCGAGATCGATACCTGGACCTCGCTCGGCGTGATCATCGGATCAATGGCCGTTGCCACCATCGCGAGCCTCATCAAGGCCAAGAGCGACGACCGCAAACGCGCCGCCAACCCCGAGGCCGCCCCGGCCCAGAAAACCCCGGAATACATCGACGAGTAGGCATCCGCCCAGACTTGATACGGTAGAGCCTTGCAGGAGTTTCGCCTGCACTGGTTTTGGCCGACGCCCCGAGGGGCGCGAAGCTTCGCGTGCGAAGTGGTGACGCGAACGGTGGGGTACGCATGGCGGTGAACGGCCGAAGCGAAATTGTCTTGGCGAACGCCACCGCGACCCTGCTGTTCAGCGCGCGCACCGACGTCGGCAAGGTTCGCAAGGTCAACGAGGACAGCCTGATGGCCCAGTCCCCTGTGTTTCTGGTCGCCGATGGAATGGGTGGCCACGCCCACGGCGACGTGGCCAGCCAGACCGTCGTGCGTGTCTTCGACGAGCACATCGAGCAGAACACGCCGTCCACGCCGGAACGGATCCTCGACGCCATCCACTCGAGCAACGACGCCGTGCGCGACCTCAGCGCCGTTGACGACTACGGCACCGCGGTGTCGGGCACGACGCTGGCCGGCGTGGCCTTCGTCGACGCCGGCGATGACGTGGGCTACCACTGGATGGCCTTCAACATCGGCGACTCCCGCGTGTACACCTGGAACGGCCGCACGCTCACCCAGTTGAGCGTCGACCATTCCGCGGTGCAGGAAATGGTCGACGCCGGTCTCATCACGGCAGCGGATGCCGAGAAACACCCTGAACGCAACGTCATCACCCGGGCCATCGGCGCGGACGAGTTCGTCGACGCCGACGTCTGGCTGCTGCCGGCCGCCGGACGCCACAGCTTCCTGATCTGCTCCGACGGCCTCACCAAAGAGCTCGACACCGCCGACATCGCGCGGGTTCTGGCCGAGCACCAGGGCGGCCCCGGCTTCAACGATGACCCGGTCGAGGGTGCCGAACTCGGCTTCGGCGCGGCCGGGCACACCGTCGCTGACGTTCTGGTTGAGGCCGCGATCGCGCACGGCGGCCACGACAACGTCTCGGTTGTCTACATCGAAGCCACGCTCGGCCAGGCCGACGACGCCGACCAGACGGGTGTGACGCAGGAGCGCTCACTCGACGACGTCGAAAACACCAATCCCCGAGGCGTGTGACATGTCTCACTACCTGCCGGGCCTCAGCTACGAACCGGGTACCGCTGGTGAATGGCTCGCGGCGACGGATGTCGATCGTCTCATTGTCCTGAAGCTCACCACCACGAGCCCCACCGCGAACGCGGTGTGGGAGAGCCTGCACCGCGGTAACCCGGCTGAGAGCCTGCTCGGAGAACTAACCCGTAACGGCCTCTTCGAGACGCCGCCGTTCGTGCTGCTCACCTGGCTTGGCGACGGCGCGGCGGCCCTGCACGCGATCGTGCGCGGTGACGTGACCGTGACGGTCACGGTCGGCGAGGCGACGATCGAAATCTCCGGACGTGGAGTATCGACCTGGGTGGAACAGTCCTTCACCGGGGCCACGGCGTTCTCCATCGTCTGCGGCGGGGCCGGAGGCACCCGCGGAGCAGACCTTCCTCTGCTCGCCGGTGCTGCCTGGTCCCGGCGCCTGAACGGCACGCTGAGCGCCGGGGCCGGCGCCACTGCCGGTGAGCCGGTCGTCGCAGTGCCGGCCGCAGTGCCGGCCGCAGAGCCGGCCGCGGTGCCGGCTGAAGCGCCAGCCGCAGTGCCGGCCGCGGAGCCGGCTGAAGCGCCGGTCAACGAGAACACGCTGGTGGAAAGTACGTTCATCGACGCCCCGCCGGCGGGCGCAGCAGCCGCGATCGCCGGGCCGCCGGCATCCGTCGTCAGCGGCGCCTCGGAGTACGACCACCTGTTCGGGGCCACCATGATGCGCGGCGTGGAGCAGGCCGCCGTGCGCGAGGATGACGGACCCGAGGGCAGCGAAGGCGCAGAGTCCGAAGCTGCAGCCCCGGAACACATCGAAGCCGAGGGTGATCACGACGGGCTCACGGTGATGAGCGGAGACATCCGCAAGCTCCGGGATTCGCGCCGGCTGGACCGCCGGGCGCCCGCCGCGCCCGTTGCGGTGGCGAACAGCCTGTACCTGCTGCTGCCGAACGGCGCACACGAGACGCTGGGGCAGCCCGTGGTGCTCGGCCGGGCGCCGAGTGTCAGCCAGGTGCTCGGCGGCCAGATCCCGAAGCTCATCAGCATCGGGGCCGGCGACCAGGACATCTCCCGCAACCACGCCCGGTTCGCCCTCGAGGGCGACACCGTGGTCGTGACCGACCTGCACTCCCGCAACGGCATCCTGATCGTGCTCCCCGGCAAGGCGCCGCAACGGCTGCGGCAGGGCGAGCCGACCGCGATCATCCTGGGCACGGTCGTCGACCTCGGCAGCGGCATCACCATCACGGTCTGCGACGACACGGTGGCTCCGCACACGATAACCGGGGACTGAGACGATGCGGCGCGCCCCCTCGGTTCCCCCCGAACTCCCCGGTTACACCTACGTGAAGCCGCTCGGATCCGGCGGGTTCTCCGACGTGTTCCTCTACGAGCAGCGCCTGCCGCGGCGTCGCGTCGCGGTCAAGGTGCTGCTGACCGAGCAGCTCGGGGAGTCGACCCGGGCCCAGTTCGTGGCCGAAGCCAACCTCATGGCGCAGCTGTCGACGCATCCGTACATCGTCACGATCTACCACGCCGACGTCGCGAGTGACCTGCGGCCCTACTTCGTCATGGAGTACTGCCCGGGGCCGAGCCTCGCCGAGCAGTACAAGCGCGAGCCGTTCGGGGTCGAGGACGCCCTGCGCATCGGGGTGCGCCTCGGCGGAGCCGTCGCGACGGCGCACAGCGCGGGCATCCTGCACCGCGACATCAAGCCCGCCAACGTGCTCACCAACGACTTCGGCTGGCCCGCCCTGACCGACTTCGGCATCAGTTCAACCCTCGACGACGAGCTGCCGGTGCAGACCATCACCGGCGTCACCGGCGGCCGGCCCAGCGACACCGCGGCCACGAGCGAGAGCCAGGCCGTGGGCATGAGCGTGCCGTGGTCGCCGCCCGAGATGTTCGACGACGATCCGAAAGCGGATGTGCGCAGCGACGTCTTCTCGCTCGCCGCGACCATCCACACGCTGCTCGCCGGCCGCACCCCGTTTGAGATTCGCGGGCGTTCCAACGGCACCCTCGACCTGATCGGCCGCATCGAACACGGTGCCATCACGCCGATCGACCGGCCGGACATGCCGCGGTCGCTGACCTACGTGCTGCAGAAGGGCATGGCCACCGACCGCGCCGATCGCTATGCCACGGCCGTGGACTTCGCGCGTGCCCTGCAGCGCGTCGAACTCGAGCTCGGCTACTCGCCGACCGGCATCGAGGTGCCGAACCTGCGCCAGCAGGCTCCGGAGAAGGCCGCCGCGACCCCCGAGGAAGCCGAGACCCGCGCCCGCACGGTCGTCACGATCGCCGCCCAGCCGCCCATGCAGGCGCCGGCACCGACCGCGGCTGCCGCGCCTGATGCGACCGCCACGGTGCCCGACGGGGTGCTCGCCGACCGCGAACACACCGACAGCACCGCTCGCGGGTCGCAGGATGAGGCGAGCGACGCAGCGGCCGTCGTCGAGGGCACGGTTCTGCGTTCAAGCGCACGGGAGGAGACGGTCGTGCGGCCGCGGGGTGCGGCATCCGCTCGCCCGGAAACGGCCCCGGACATCGCCGGTACCGTGACGGGTAACGACGCCGGAACCGAGACGACGGCCCAGGCCCCCGCCCGCCGCCCGCGCCTGCTGGCCCGGGTCATCGGGATCGCCGCCGGGGTCGCGCTGCTTGCCGGGGCGATCGCTGCGGTGGCCATCGTCGGCAATCCCGACTCCGATATCACGCCGAGCGCCCGGCCGACCACCGCGCAGGGCGGCGGCGCGAGCGCGGGAGGCGCGGTGCCGACGCCGACGCTCGACGGGGTGGAGACATCCGTCGACGGAACGGTCGTCACGTTCACGGTCAGCAATTCCGCCCCCGAAGACACCGACGTCTACCGCTGGGCCCGGGCCGAAACCCCGACGCAGCCGCAGCTCAGCCAGACCAACACCATCGTGATCGAGGGCGTGACCCCCGGCGCCCGGGTCTGCATCGACGTCTACCTGCAGCGCAGCGACGGCAAGCTCAGCGAGGCCGAACCGGCCTGCAACCAGTGATGTGGGCAGTGATGATCGCCGTGACGGGTGCAGCGTGAAGCCCCTCAAGATCGAGTTCTGCGGCGAGTGGTACACGACCCCGCCCGGAACCGACTTCTCGATCGGGCGGGAGTCCGACCTCTCCATCGACGACAACCCCTACCTGCACCGCACCTTCTTGCGGCTCTACGAGGACTTCGGCATGTGGTGGATCGCCAACGTGGGCAACCTGCTGTCCGCCACGGTGACAGATGCCACGGGGTCGGTGCAGGCCTGGCTCGCCCCCGGAGCCAAGCTGCCGATCGTCTTCCAGCGGATGCGCGTCTCGTTCACCGCCGGCTCGACCACCTATGACTTCACCATCCACGCCGAGGAGGACTACTTCAACACCTCGGTCTCGGCGGCCCAGTCCGACGGCAGCACCACGATTCTGCCGGTGGCCCTCACCACCAGCCAGCGAATGCTCGTCGTCGCGCTCGCCGAGCAGGTGTTGCGCCAGGAGGTTCCCGGCCGGGGAACGATCCCGACCTCGGCCGAAGCCGCGGCCCGGCTCGGCTGGAACAGCACCACCTTCAACCGCAAACTCGACAACGTCTGCGAGAAGCTCGACAAGCTCGGCGTCGACGGGTTGCGCGGCGGCCGCGGCAAGCTCGCCGTCAACCGGCGGGCGCGCCTGGTGGAGTACGCGGTGGCGACCCACCTCGTGAGCGCCGACGACGTCGACCTGCTCGATGCGCCGCCGCCGGCCTGAGCGCCCGCCTGAATACGTGGCCTCAGGGCTGGCGCGCCGGCATCCGCTGCGCGGTAGCTGCGCCGCTGCGCGGTACCTGCGCCACCTGTCCCGCAGGCCGGCCGGCAGGTGCGGTACCTGCGCCGCTGCGCGGTGGGTGTGCCGACCGCGCAGCGGCGCACTACCCGCGCTCGACCCAGGATGGTGCGGGCGCGGCTCAGGGGAGCGCGCTGCGCGGTAGTTGCGCCGCTGCGCGGGGGCAATGCGTTCGGCTGACGGCCGCGCTCGGGCGGCTAGAGGGTCGTGTTACGGTGAATCAGTATTTGCGCGCCCCTGGTCGGGGGTGCGGGCGAGCCGGGGGAGTTGCGTGGGGGCCTGGTCTGATCGGCTGCACGCACCGTCCTTTCTGAGGCCGTCCGCGTGGCGTAAGTCCACGGCATCCGTCGTCGCGCTGGCGGTTTTGGCGGGGGTGCCGCTGAGTTTCGCGGTGCTGCACCAGGGTTTTCCGGTGACGGATGTCGACCTCACCAGCCGGGATGTCTGGGTCACCAATGGCCAGGAGCTGCTCGCCGGCCGCCTGAACCGGCAGATCGAGGAGCTCAACGGCTCGGTCAACGCCGCGTCGAGTGCGTTCGACGTGCTGCAGCACGGCGACGATGTCTTCATGATCGATGAGAGCGTCGGCTCCCTCGAGCGGGTCGACCCCGCGTTCACGACCCTCGGGCAGCGCGTCGACGTGGTTCCGGGGTCGGTGCTCGCTTATGGCGGCGACCTGATCGCGGCCATGGCGCCGACCGGTGAGGTCTGGCAGTTTTTGGCCGCCGGGGAGCTGAACTTCGACCGGTTGACGACCGAACCCGTGATGGAACTGGGCGAGGGCGGCCACATTGCGCTGTCGTCGTCGGGGGCGCTGGTGGGCACGTCGGTGGTGGATGAGACGATCGTCACGATCGCGGAGTTCGGGGCCGAAGCGACCGAGACCGCGCTGCCCGGCCTCGGTGCGCACCAGGTCGCGTTCGTGGGAGAGCAGGCGGTGGTGCTCGACACTGATGCGGGCACCCTGGTCGTGGGCGACACGGTCGTCGAGCTTCCGGGAGACGCGCTGAAGCTGCAGCAGCCCGGTGCCGAGAACGGTTTCGCGGTCGTCGCGACCGGGGATTCGCTGCTGCAGGTGCCGCTTGACGGCGGTGATGTGCTGCAGGTGCCGGCGCAGATTGACACGCCGATCACGGATCCGGCCGCGGTCTCCGCGCCGGTCTGGCTGAACGGATGCGCCCACGGCGCCTGGGCGGGCGCCCAACGGTATATCTCGGCGTGCCTCAACGACGAGTCGGGCGGTGATCCCGTGGTGACGGTCGAGGCGATCGAGCAGCCGACGCTGGGCTCGGTGCTCGAGTTCCGGGTGAACCGCAGCGTCATCGCGTTGAATAACCTCAGCAACGGCAATGTCTGGCTGGTCGATGCGAACATGCGGCTGGTCGAGAACTGGGACGAGGTGACCCCGCCCGAGGAGGAGGACTCCGAGGAGGGCGACGAGAAGGCCTCGCAGCAGTCGTTCGAGGACACCCTCGCCGAGCGCACCGAGCAGAACCGGGCGCCGCTGGCCCGGGACGACGAGTTCGGGGTGCGGCCCGGCAAGACCACCGTGCTGCCGGTGCTCAGCAACGACACCGATCCCGACGGCGACGTGCTCACCGTCGTGAACGTCAACGGGTTTTCGGACGCTCAGGGAAAGCTCGACTTCATCGACGGTGGCCGGGCGCTGCAGTTCACCCCGGGCGAGGGCGTCGCCGGCACCGTCAGCTTTCGCTACACGGTCGCCGACGGGCGCGGGGCGGTGGCGGAAGCATCCGTCAATGTGACCATGCGTCCGCTCGACCAGAACCTGGCCCCGGTCTCCACCCGGGTCGGCGCCGTGAGCGTGGAGCAGGGCCAGCTGGTGAGCTACAACGTGCTCTCGGACTGGATCGACCCCGACGGCGACGACATCTACCTCGTCTCGGCGAGCCCGACCAGCGGCGACGGCGTGCGGTTCGGCCCCGAGGGCTTCGTGACCTTCGAGAGCCGCACCGCCGAACTCGGCCTCAAAGAGGTCACCTTCGTCATCTCCGACGGCCTGCTCACGGCGACCGGGGTTCTCACCGTCGACGTGAAGCCACCGGGAACGCTTGGCCCGGTCGGTACGCCCGACTTCGCGACGACGTTCGTGGGGGAGACCGTGCTCATCGAGCCGCTCGCCAACGACGTGTCCCCGTCGGGCGCTGCCCTGTCGCTCATTAGCGTGAACGAGGTGCCGATCGGCGTCTCGGCCGTGCTCAACCTCGACCGCGGAACGGTCGCGTTCTCGAGCGCCGAGGCCGGCAGCTTCGTCTTCACGTACAGCCTCGGGGCCGGTTCGGCGTCGAGCGTGGGCCTGATTCGCGTCGACGTGAAGGAGGACCCCGCCGAACAGCTGCCACCGATCGCCGTGAAGGACACCGCCTACCTGCGCGCCGGCGAACCCCTGACCCTGTCGGTGCTCACCAACGACGTGTCACCGAGCGGGCGGGTGCTCGCCGTGCAGTCCGTCGACACGAGCGCCGCCAACGACCTCGTCTCGGTCGAGATCCTCACCAACACGGTGCTGCGGGTCACCGCCTCGTCGGCGCTGACCGAGCAGGTGCAGTTCACCTACACGATCAGCGACGGCACCGCCACGTCCACCGCCGGGGTCACCGTCGTGCCGGTGCCGCCTTTGATCAAGCACCAGCCGCCGGTCGCGATCGACGACAACGTCAATGTGCGCGCCGGCGACATCGTGAGCGTCGACGTGCTCGCCAACGACTACCACCCCGACTCCGGAACCATGTCGGTGCTGCCGGGCCTCGCCGAGGCCCCCGCGGGCGGGCTCGCCTTCGTCGCCGGCAACGAGGTGCGCTACCAGGCCCCGAACGACCCCGGGTCGTACAGCGTCGTCTACACGATCACCGACACCTTCCTGGAAACAGCGACGGCGACCGTGCGCTTCACCGTGACGGCAGCGGATGCCGCCGCCAACCGGGCTCCGACGCCGCTGCCGCTGACCATGCGCACCTTCGCCGATTCGACGATCAAGGTTGAGGTTCCGCTCGACGGCATCGACCCCGACGGCGATTCCGTGGTGCTCACGGCCCTCGATTCCACGCCGAGCCTCGGGCGCATCGCCGAACAGGGCAGCGACTACTTCATCTACGAGGCCTACCCCGGCACCGCGGGCACCGACGAGTTCACCTACGAGGTCGAGGACACCTTCGGGGCCGCGGCGACCGGCACCGTGCGTATCGGCGTGATCCCGCGCCCCGAGGTGCTACTGCCGCCGATCGCCGTCGACGACGCGATCGAGATCAAACCCGGCCGCATCGGATCGATCCCCGTCGTGCTCAACGACTCCGACCCCAATGGCTACCCCCTCACCCTGTCCGAGGAACTGCCCGAGGTCGACCCGGGCATCATAGCCACGGTCGACGGCAGCCGCGTCATCGTGGAAGCGCCCGAGGCCGAGGGCACCTTCACCCTGCGCTACGAGATCACCAACGGAAACGGCGGCGCCGACACCGCGTTCGTTCAGGTCAAGGTCACCGCCGACGCCCGCATCGACCCGCCGACCGCCGTCGACCACTACGTCGAGCCCGTCGACGTGGAATCGGGTGACGACGTCTCCGTCGCGGTGCGGGACGGCGCCGAAAACCCGGGCGGACTCATCGCGGATCTGGTGATCAGCCTCGAGGGGCCGAACGCGGCATCCGCTCGCCTCGGCGACAACGGCCAGGTGAGCGTGACGCCGACCCGTGAACGGCAGGCGATCGCCTACCGCCTCACCAACGCGATCGACGAGCTCAGCGCCACGGCGTTCATCATCGTGCCGGCGATGCCCGACCCGGAACCGCCGGAGCCGACCGTAGACCCGAACGCGGGCGAACCGACCGCCGAACCGGAGGAGACCTTTGCGCCGCCGTTCCTCAAGAACATCGGCGACCAGGTGATCAAGATGAACGGGTCGAAGACCTGGAACCTCGGGGATATCGTCGAGGTGCCGTCGGGCCGGCCGCCGCTGATTCTGAGCGCCACCGCGATCAACAGCAACGGCGCCACGACCGCCCTCAACGGCACCACGCTGAGTTTCGTGGCCCGCACCGATTACCGGGGTCCGGCATCCGTCACCTTCGTGGTGACCGACGGCACCTCGGCCGCCGACCCGCTCGGAAACCAGGCGACCCTGACGATTCCGATCACCGTGGGAGACGCCAACTTCGAAGACGTGCCGCCGACCTTCACCCCGCCCACCGTCACGATCGAGGCCGGCGAGACCGCGCTCGTCGTGAACCTGCGCAGCTCGAGCGCGCACCCGAACCCGCAGATCCTGCAGCAGCTCAGCTACGGGGCACTGGCCGGAACGACCGCCCAGGTCGCCGCGACTCTCGACGGCGCGAGCCTGTCGGTCTCGGCGCCGCTCGGCGTGCAGCCGGGCACGAAGGCGACACTGAGCTTCACGGTCAACTACCGCGAGTTCTCGGTGCCGGGCTCCGTGAACGTGACCGTGGTGTCGTCGGCGCGTCCCCTGCCCCAGGCCGTCGCCGACTGCGGCGCGAACTGCAACGGCATTGAGACCCGGCCGAGCGCGCAGGTGATCGTGCCGGTGCTCGACAACGACTACAACCCCTTCGCCCAGGACGGCCGCGCCCTCACGGTGATCGACGCGGCCATCGAACAAGACGTGCAGGGTGGCACCGCCTCGATCAGCTTCACCGGCAGCGGCGTCACGCTGAACACCGGTCCGAGCGCGACCGGCACCCTGACCGCGGTGTACCGCATCCAGGACGCCACGAAAGACCCCAATCGTGAGGTGCAGGGCCGCATCACCCTAGTCATTCGCAACGTACCGGATGCCCCGAACCGGCCGGTCGCGAGCCCCGGCGATGCGAGCGCCACGGTTTCCTTCACCGCCCCGGCGTCGAACAACTCGCCCATCACGGGCTACACGATCGCCTGGAACGGCGATTCGATGAATGTCGGCGCGGCCGGCACCTACAACATTCCGAACCTCACCAACGGCACGAGCTACACCTTCACCGTCACGGCCCGCAACGCGATCGGTGACTCGGCGGCGTCCCCGGCGAGTGCCGCCGTGGTGCCGTTCGGGGTGCCGGGCAGGCCGGCGAGCGCGACGCTGTCCGCCCCGGGCCAGGGCACCGGTGCGCTCGTTCTGAACTGGGAGGCGCCGAACAACGACGGCGGACGCGGCGTCACCAGCTACGAGTACAAGTGGATCGAGGGAACGAGCGGAACCACTTCGACCGCGGCCCGCTCCGCGACAGCGACCGGCAACACTGACCGGCAATACCGCTACGACGTACGGGCCTGCAACCAGGCCGGCTGCGGCGAGTGGCGCACCTCGAACGCCGCGTCCCCCCAACCCAACCCGCCCCCGCCCCCGCCGAGCGCGACCATCAACAAGGGCTCAGCCGGCTCGGCCAACGGCTGCTCCTCGGGCTGCCACAAGGTGCGCGTCGACTACTCCAACTACGTGCCCGGCAACTACAGCATCGTCACCGAGAACAGCACCGGCGGATTCTCCGAACGCACCTTCTCACTCGGTGCGAACGGAAGCGTCGAACTGACCAACGTGATGGGAACCCGGCCAGCGGGCGAGTCCATCCGCGTCAAGCTGACGCGGCAGGGCGACGGCGCGGTCTTCTATACCAACTCCATCTCCGGTGCCCAGTGGAACGGCATGTAGGGCACCATGGAACACAGCAACGCACGACCAAACGGAAGCCAGCCAATGCCAGCACCACAGTCAGCCGTCATCCCCACCACCGTCACGCAGGAACAGGCCGACTGGTTCGCCGAAGCGTTCGACAAGCTCGTCGGCAATGTCAACCAGGCGATCCTGGGCAAGGACCCGGTCATCCGGCTCGTCGTCGCCGCCCTGCTCACCAACGGGCACGTGCTGCTCGAGGACTTTCCCGGCACCGGCAAGACCGTGCTCGCGAAGGCCCTCGCCAAGACCCTCGAGGGCTCCAACTCGCGCATCCAGTTCACCCCCGACCTGCTGCCCTCCGACGTGACCGGCGTCACGATCTACGACCAGGGCAAGGGACTCTTCGAGTTTCACAAGGGCCCGATCTTCGCCTCCATCGTGCTCGCCGACGAGATCAACCGGGCCAGCCCGAAGACCCAGTCGGCGCTGCTCGAGGTGATGGAGGAGGGCCGGGTCACCGTCGACGGCGTCAGCCACGAGGTCGGCACCCCGTTCATGGTGATCGCCACCCAGAACCCGGTCGAGCAGGCCGGAACGTACACCTTGCCCGAGGCGCAGCTCGACCGGTTTTTGATCAAGACCTCCCTCGGCTATCCCGACCACGACACCGCGATCACCCTGCTGCTCGACAGCTCCAACCGGGCCCGCGACTCGAAGATCACCCCGATCATCGCGTCGAGTTCGATCAACACGATGGCCGAGCTTGCGGCCTCGGTCTACGTCGACGAGGCCGTGCTCGGTTACCTCAACGAGATCGTCACCCTCACCCGCACCGACGTCTCCTCGACCCTCGGGGTGAGTATGCGCGGCGCACTCGCCCTCGCGCGGGCGTCCAAGACCTGGGCGCTGTCGCAGGGCCGCATCTACGTGACGCCGGACGACATCCGTGAACTGGCCGTACCGGTGCTCGCCCACCGCATCATCGTCGACCCGGAGGCGGATTTCGCCGGGGTCACGGCCGAGGACATCGTCGGGCGCATCCTGGTCGCCGTCTCGCCGCCGGCGTTCCGCGCGGTCTGAGCCCCGACCGCCCACGATCTGAACCTCGAGCCTGAAGAGCACCCGCCCCATGAGCAGCACCCTCCCCAGCACGTTGCCTCCCGATGACCCGACGACCCTGCCCGCCGCTGCGGCCGCCGGGCCCGGGGCATCCACTGCGCCCGGGCGTGCAGGCGGACAGTACGAGGCGAGCGCGCCCGTCGCGGGGCGGTTCGCGCAGGTGCGCTACGCCCTGGCGAGCATCGGCGGCGCCCTGCGCGCCCTGTTCGGCGCTCTGTGGCGGCTGCTACTGGTCGGGCTGCGCGCCGCGGCTCGGTTCGCGCGCCCGGTGACGGATGTTGTGGGCCCGGCCGGCTGGCTGACCCTCGCCGCCGCCGTGGTCGCGTTTTTGATCAGCCGCGTGTTCGGCTGGGTCGAATTCACCTACCTCGCGACGACCCTGCTCGCCGCGCTGCTCGTGGCCGTCGCCTTCATCTTCGGACGCGCAACGTACCAGGTGTCGATCGCCCTCAACCCGCACCGGGTCGTCGCCGGCCAGCGCGCGCTCGGCGAGATGATCGTCACCAACACCGGTGCGAAGGGGCTGCTGCCGGCCCGCATGGAACTGCCCGTCGGCGAGGGCCTCGCCGAATTCGTGATCCCGGGACTGGCCGCCCGCGGCGTGCACGACGAGCTCTTCGCCGTGCCCACCGAGCGTCGCGCGGTCGTCGTGGCCGGTCCGGCCATCTCGGTGCGTGGCGACCAACTCGGCCTGCTGCGCCGCACGGTGCGCTGGACCGACCCGGTCGAACTGTTCGTGCACCCCGTCACCACCCGGCTCGCGTCCTCGGCGGCGGGCCTCGTGCGCGACCTCGAGGGGGAGATCACCAAGAAGATCACCAACAGCGACATCTCCTTTCACGCGTTGCGGGCGTACGTGCCCGGCGACGCGTTGCGCAACGTGCACTGGCGCACCTCGGCGCGCACCGGCCAGCTCATGGTGCGGCAGTTCGAGGAGACCCGCCGCTCGCAGCTGACGATCATCCACACCGTCGAGAGCGTCGCCTACGCCTCCGATGAGGAATTCGAACTCGGCGTCTCGGTGATGGCCTCGCTCGCGCTGCAGGTGATTCGGGAGAAGACCAACATGAGCGTCGTCACCGAAGAACGCCAGCTCGTCACCGGCACCCCGCTGACCCTGCTCGACGATTCCTCGCGCATCAACCCCGTCGACGCCCGCTACCCGACGCTGCGGGATTTCGCCCGCGACGCCACCCGGCGCCTGCCCGCCCCGAGCGTCGTGATGATCATCGCCGGCTCCCAGACCGAACTGCTGCAGTACCGCACGGTGCAGGCCCTGTTCGGCCCCGACACCAAAACGCTCGCCTTTCGTATTGAGGCTGGGGCGCCGTCACGGCTGTCGAAGGTGAGCGGCCTGACCGTGATCACCCTCGGGCAGCTCGCTGACCTGCCCTCGATCCTGAGACGGGCCAACGGATGAGCCGTTCGACTCCCGCTGCCCGTGTGACTGCTGAGGCACCCCGCGCCTTTCCGACCCAGTCGTGGATCGACGTCGCCGTCATCGGCGTGCTCAGCCTGCTCGGCATCCTCGGTCTCGAAACCTCCTTCGGCGACTACAACTTTCTGCTCGCCGGCCTCGGCGGCCTGCTCGTGGGCACGGCCGTTGCCATCATCGGCTTTCGGCTGCGCCTCGGCGTCCTGACCGCCGTCTTGGCCGGCATCCTCGCCTATTTCCTGCTCGGTACCCCGTTCACGATGCCCGCGCAGGGCCTGCTCGTGGTGCTGCCGAGCCTCGAATCCACGGCTGGCCTCGCCCTCGGGGCGGTGTTCGGCTGGGCCGACATCGTCACCCTCGGCACCCCGGTCGAGGCGCCGTACTACATGCCGGTGCTGCCGTACTTCGCCGCCTGGCTCGTCGCCCTCGTCAGCACGATGCTCGCGAGCCGCTGGCTGCCCGGCCGCCGCCGCACGGTCTGGCGCACGAGCCTGCTGTTGATCGGCCCCGTGCTGCTGTATCTGGCCGGCATCCTCATGGGTACCGACGAGGCCTACTACGCTGCCCTTCGCGGGGTGGCATTTGCCGTCATCGCGCTGGTGTGGATCGGCTGGCGGCGCTCCGGCAGCGGCCTGGCCGCGGCATCCGCTGCCTCGATCGGTGGGGCAGCGGATGCCCCGCGCGTCGACCGGGTCGGCAGCGGTCGGCTGCTGCGCCGCAAACTGCTCGGCACCGTGACCCTCGTCGTCGGCGCCGTGCTCGTCGGCTCGCTCGCCGGCGCCGCACTCACGCCCCCGCCGGACAACCGGTTCGTGCTGCGCGACGAGATCGAGCCGCCGTTCGACCCGCTGCAGTTCGCGAGCCCGCTCGCCGGCTTCCGCATGTACACCAAGACCCTCGCCGACACCCCGCTGTTCACCGTCGAGGGCCTCGAGGCCGGGGACCTGCTGCGCCTGGCAAGCATGGACTCCTACGACGGCAAGCTCTGGAACGTCGCCGGGTCGAGCGGTTCCAGCGGCCCGGGCGGCTCGGGGAGCTTCCGCCTCGTCGGCCGCACTATCCCGGAGCCCGTGCTGGCGACATCCGTTCAGAATGCCGAGGTGACCCTCACGGCGACGGGCTACGACGACGTCTGGCTGCCCGGCATCGGCTATCCGCACACCGTCGACTTCGATGACGCCGACAGCCGGGCCCTGGCCGAAAACCTGCGCTACAACGCCTCGAGCGGTACCGCCGTGTTCACGAGCGGGGTGCAGCCGGGCTACGAGTACACGATCGACGCCGAACTGCAGCAGACCTACCGCGACGAAGACCTCGAAGGCGTGCCCGTCGCCCAGCTCACCCTGCCGACGGTGCAGAACATTCCCGACGTCGTGGTCGCCAAGGCCGACGAGTACGTCGGCACGACCGAAACGCCGATCGACCAGCTGCGCGCCATCGAACAGGCTCTGAAAACGCAGGGATTCCTCAGTCATGGGCTCGCCTCCGACGGGGCTCCCTCGCGCGCGGGCCACGGCGCCGACCGCATCGACGAACTCTTCACCCGCAGCCAGATGCTCGGCGACCAGGAACAGTACGCCTCGGCGATGGCGCTCATGGCTCGCAGCCTGAACTACCCCGCCCGCGTCGTGATGGGCTTCGCACCCGAGGTGCCCGAAGGCAGCGCCAGTGTGGAGGTCACCGGCACCAACGTCACGGCGTGGGTCGAGGTCGCCTTCGAGGGCATCGGCTGGATCCCGTTCTTCCCGACCCCCGACCAGACCGACGTTCCGCAGGACCAGACCCCGAAACCGAAGACCGAACCGCAACCGCAGGTACGCCAGCCCCCGCGCGCCGACAATGAAGCGGATGACCTGCTCACCGCCGTCGAGATCGACGACAGCACCGAAGATGAGCAGGATCAGGGCTTCGAACTGCCCGCCTGGGCCTGGGCCGTGATCTTCGGCGCCGGAATTCCCCTGCTCGCCTTCTTCGGGCCCCTGCTCGTGATCGCCGCGCTCAAGGCCCGACGGCGCCGGCGCCGGCGCACCCTCGGGGCCGGCGACCGACGCGTTGCCGGAGCCTGGGAGGAACTGACCGACGGCTACGGGGAGCTCGGCTTCGAGGTGCCCGCGCGGTTGTCGCGCCGCCAGATCGCCGAGCAGCTCGACGCCCAGTCGGCCGCACAGCCGGCCGGGACCCGCACGGCGCTGCTCGACCCACCCGCAGCACCGACTGCCGGCCCGCCGAACATTGGGCTGAGCGCGCTGGCGCGGTCGGTGGACCGGGCCGTCTTCAACGGCCAAGCCGTTGACGATGCCGCTGTCACCCGGCACTGGACCGAGGCTCTCGCCTCCCTCGCGGCGGTGCGCGCCTCGGCCGGTTGGGCCCGTCGTCTGGTCGCGAGGTTCCGCATCCGTTCGACCCGTTCGCCACGCACCGGCCGACCGAATCGACGAGGAAAGGCATAGGGTTTTTTCCGTGAGCACATCAGGCTTCATCGTTCCGCCGCCGGGATTGTTTCCCGCGACGTCACCGGCCCCGGCGCTGGCAGCGCCCGTCATCGACGGGGCGCCGCCGGCTGCGCCTTCCCGAGCTGCGCCTTCCCGAGCTGCGCCTTCCCGAGCTGCGCCGACGACCGCCGAGCCGACCGCGCCCGTCGCCATCCCCAGTTTTCGGTCGGTGCCGCTCGGCTCGAGTGCGCCGCGGGCTGCGGCCTGGCACCTCGATTGCGCCGACGGCCAGAGCGTCTCCGTGACCGGCGTGGTGCTGCTCGGGCGTCAGCCCGCGGCCGACCCCACGCGGCCGGGTGCGCGCCTGGTCGCGGTAGCGGATGCCGCCACGAGCGTCTCGAAGACCCACGCCGTCGTCGAGGTGGATCGCGCTGCGGGCCTGCCGGATACCCTCTGGGTCACCGACCTGCACTCCACCAACGGGGTCATGGTCACCGCCGCCGACGGCACCCAGTTCGACCTCGCCCCCGGTGGTCGCGCGCCGCTCACCCCGGGAGCGCAACTGTTCCTCGGCGAGTTCCTGATCGACATCCGCTACGCCTAACCCCCCTCCCCGGGCCCCTTCTTTCCGCGAGTGAGCAGTTTTTGCACTTCCCGGGCCCGGGAAGTGCAAAAACTGCTCACTCGCGTGAACAACGGGGGCGAACGCGGGCGAGTGGGCAGTCTTGCGCAGACCTGTTAAGCTGTCGACGTGCTGTTCGGTCAACTTCTTCTTCCGTGCCGCGACGAGGCTCAGACTCTCTAAGCCCTTCTCGTCGCGGAGTTCGTCGTTGGCTGACCACCAAATCTTGAGGAAGACGGACAATCACAGATGCCTAGTTCTACGAGCACCACAGCTTCTACGAGCACCACAGTTTCTACGAGCACCGTGCCACGCACCCTGGCTGAGAAGGTCTGGGCCAAGCACCTCGTCGCCAAGGGCGAAGACGGTGCGCCCGACCTGATCTACATCGACCTGCACCTGCTGCACGAGGTCACGAGCCCGCAGGCCTTCGACGGCCTGAAGCTCGCCGGTCGGCCGCTGCGCCGCCCCGACCTCACCATCGCGACGGAAGACCACAACACCCCGACCCTCGCGATCGACAAGCCGATCAAGGATGTCACCAGCCGCACGCAGATTGAAACCCTGCGCCGCAACTGTGAAGAGTTCGGGGTGCGCCTGCACTCCCTCGGCGACATCGAGCAGGGCATCGTGCACGTCGTCGGCCCGCAGCTCGGCCTCACCCAGCCCGGAATCACCGTCGTCTGCGGCGACTCCCACACCTCCACGCACGGCGCCTTCGGAGCCATGGCGCTCGGCATTGGCACGAGCGAGGTCGAGCACGTGATGGCGACGCAGACGTTGCCGCTCAACCCGTTCAAGACGATGGCGATCACCGTCAACGGAACCCTGCGCCCGGGGGTGACGTCGAAGGACATCATCCTCGCCGTGATTGCCCGCATCGGAACCGGCGGCGGCCAGGGCTACGTTCTCGAATACCGGGGCAGCGCCATCCGCTCACTGTCGATGGAAGCCCGCATGACGATCTGCAACATGTCGATCGAGGCCGGTGCCCGCGCCGGCATGGTCGCCCCCGACCAGACCACATACGACTACCTCGAGGGTCGCGCCCATGCACCCGAGGGCCAGGACTGGCTCGACGCGGTCGCGTACTGGGACACCCTTGCGACCGACGAGGGCGCCGTTTTCGACGCCGAGGTCATCGTCGACGCCGACGAGCTCGAGCCGTTCGTGACCTGGGGCACGAACCCCGGCCAGGGTGTATCCCTGAGCGGCAGCGTGCCCGACCCGGCCCTGATCGACGACGCCAACGAGCGGTCCGCCGCAGAGCGCGCCCTCGAGTACATGGACCTCACCGCGGGAACGCCGATGAAGGACATCCGGGTCGATACCGTGTTCCTCGGCTCCTGCACCAACAGCCGGGTCGAAGACCTGCGTGCCGCCGCCGAGATCGTCAAGGGTAAGACCAAGGCGGACAACGTTCGGATGCTTGTGGTGCCCGGTTCCGCCCGCGTGCGCATCGAAGCCGAGGCCGAGGGGCTTGACAAGATCTTCCTCGACTTCGGCGCCGAATGGCGCTTCGCCGGCTGCTCGATGTGCCTCGGCATGAACCCCGACCAGCTCGAGCCGGGGGAGCGCTGCGCGTCCACCAGCAACCGCAACTTCGAGGGCCGGCAGGGCAAGGGCGGGCGCACCCACCTGGTGTCGCCGCTCGTCGCGGCGGCCACCGCCATCCGCGGCACGCTCTCGAGCCCGTGGGATCTCGAACAGGCGACCCCCACCAATCAAGCCGGCGTCGCCAGCACCTCGAACGGAGCCAACTAATCATGGACAAGTTCACGACCGTCACCGGCATCGGCGTTCCGCTGCGCCGCTCCAACGTTGACACCGACCAGATCATCCCCGCCGTCTACCTCAAGCGGGTCACCCGCACCGGGTTCGAAGACGCCCTGTTTGCGGCCTGGCGCGCCGACCCCGAGTTCGTGCTCAACCAGAAGGCCTACCAGGGCGGCCGGGTGCTGATCGCGGGCGCCGATTTCGGTGTCGGGTCGAGCCGTGAGCACGCCGTCTGGGCGCTGCGCGACTTCGGTTTCGACGTGGTGTTGAGCCCCCGGTTCGGCGATATCTTCAAGGGAAACTCCGGCAAGCAGGGGCTGTTGGCTGGAACGATCACCGACGAGGCGGCCGAGCAGCTGTGGGCGATCACCGAGGCGGATCCCGGCATCGAAATCACCGTCGACCTGGTTGAAAGACACGCCCGTGTCGGTGACCTGACAGTGCCTTTCGAGATCGATGATTACACTAGGTGGCGGTTGCTCGAAGGTCTCGACGATATCGGCCTGACCCTGCGTGAAGAAGCGCGGATAGCAGAATTCGAAGCGACGCGGGAAGCTTTTCTTCCCCGCACTCTCCCGGCACGAACCGCACCGGAACGAACCACAAGGTAGGTAATTTGTGAGCACAGTACTTGATGAAGCACGGGCTGCCCGTGAGGATGCCCTGCACCGCGCCAGCGCGGCGAACCACGGCGCAGCCGTGGGCATGAACGTGGACAAGGTCACCATCCGTGGTGGCCGGCCACTCGTCGGCCGCATTGAGGTCAAGGGCGCCAAAAACCTGGTGACCAAGGCCATGGTCGCCGCGCTGCTCGGGGAAACTCCCAGCCTTCTCAAGGATGTGCCCAACATCAGCGACGTGCGCATCGTGCGCGGCCTGCTCGAGGTGCACGGGGTCAAGGTCACCGAGGGCGACGAGCCCGGCGACATGATCCTCGACCCCGTGGACGTCGAGAGCGCGCACTTCGCCGCGATCGACGCCCACGCCGGGTCGAGTCGCATCCCGATCCTGTTCTGCGGCCCCTTGCTGCACCGCCTCGGCGAGGCGTTCATTCCCGACCTCGGCGGATGCCGCATCGGCGACCGTCCGATCGACTTCCACCTCGAGGTGCTGCGCAAATTCGGTGCCGTCGTCGAGAAGCAGCCCAACGGCATCCGCATGTCCGCGCCGAACGGCCTCAAGGGCGCCAAGCTCGAGCTGCCCTACCCGAGCGTCGGAGCGACCGAGCAGGTACTGCTGACGGCGGTACGTGCCGACGGCATCACCGAACTCAAGAACGCCGCGATCGAGCCCGAGATCATGGATCTCATCCACATCCTGCAGAAGATGGGCGCCATCATCACGGTCGACACCGACCGCGTGATCCGCATCGAGGGCGTCGACCGCCTCGAGGGCTACACCCACCGCGCCCTGTTCGACCGCAACGAGGCCGCCTCCTGGGCCGCTGCAGCCCTCGCCACCCAGGGCGACATCTTCGTCGGCGGCGCCCGCCAGCCCGAGATGCTCACGTTCCTCAACGTGTTCCGCAAGGTCGGTGGCGCCTTCGACATCCACGACGACGGCATCCGCTTCTATCACCCGGGCGGCGACCTCAAGCCCGTCATCATCGAGACGGATGTCCACCCCGGTTTCATGACGGACTGGCAGCAGCCGCTCGTCATCGCCCTGACCCAGGCGCACGGCACCTCGATCGTGCACGAGACCGTCTACGAGCAGCGCTTCGGCTTTGTCGACGCCCTGGTCAAGATGGGCGCGACCATCCAGATCCACCGTGAATGCCTCGGCGGCCACCCGTGCCGATTCGGCCAGCGCAACTTCAACCACTCGGCCGTCATCACCGGGCCGACGAAGCTGTATGGCGCCGACATCGAGGTTCCCGACCTGCGCGGCGGCTTCAGCCACCTCATCGCGGCGCTCACCGCCGAGGGCTCCTCGACCGTCAGCAACGTGGGCATCATCAGCCGGGGGTATGAGAACTTCATCACCAAGCTGCGGCTGTTGGGGGCGGATTTCGATCTCGAAGGATAGCCCCACCGCCGGCGGCGCCCAGGTGCCGCCGGCGCGGACCGCTCGGGTCCGATCCGAGAAGAGCAAGCCCTCGATCTTCTGGATCCTCGGCGCCCTCGTTCTGCCCGGCATGAACATGGCCGTGAAGTTCACGATCATCGACGGCCACAAGATGCCGCGGCAGGGTGCGCTCGTGTTCGCGCCGAACCACTACAGCGAGATCGACCCGATCGTCATGGGTGTCGTCGCCTGGAAGCTCGGCCGCCTGCCACGGTTCCTTGCCAAGGCCTCGCTGTTCAAGATTCCCGTAGCCGGCTGGCTGCTGGCCAAGTCCGGCCAGGTTCCCGTGCAGCGCGGCGGATCGGTGCGCGGCAGCCAGCCCGTCGCGGCCGCCCGCAAGCTCGTCGAACTCGGCCAGATGGTCGTGGTCTACCCGGAGGGTTCGCTCACCCGCGACCCCGACATGTGGCCGATGCGCGGCAAGACCGGTGCCGTGCGCATCGCACTCGAGCAGGGCATCCCCGTCATCCCGGCGGCGCACTGGGGAACCCAGGCGCTCATGCCGCGTTACTCCAAGAAGCTGCGCCTGTTTCCCCGCAAGACCATCACCGTGAAGATCGGCGACCCCGTCGACCTGTCCCGGTTCAGCGAACGCAGCCTCGACACAGCCACCCTCAACGAAGCCACCGCGGTGGTGATGGATGCCATCACCCGCCTGCTCGAAGACCTGCGCGGTGAGAAGGCGCCCGAAAAACGCTGGAATCCCAGCGAGCACGACCAGAAAGAGACCGGCCGTTTTGAAGCCTAAGATCCACCCCGGAACCCGCGTCGCCGTACTCGGCGCCGGAAGCTGGGGAACCACCTTCTCGAAGATCCTCGTGGACGGCGGCGCCGACGTCGTGCTCTGGGCCCGCCGCCCCGAACTGGCACGCGAGATCCATGAGGCGCGTCGCAACAGCGATTACCTCAGCGGCATCAACCTGCCCGTCGGGCTGCGCGCGACTCCCGACCTGCAGAAAGCCCTCGCCGGAGCCAAGGTCGTGTTCATCTCGGTGCCGAGCCAGACCCTGCGCGACAACCTCGTGCTGATGGAACCGTTCCTCGAGCCCGGCGTGATTCTCGTCTCGCTCATGAAGGGCGTCGAACGCTCCACCGGCATGCGCATGAGCGAGGTCATCGCGGAGACCCTGCCGATCGCCCCGGAGCACATCGCCGCGATCAGCGGCCCGAACCTCGCCCTGGAAATCGCCCGCGAACAGCCCACGGCCGCCGTCGTCTCGTCACTGAGCATGGAGACCGCGCACATCGTGGCCAAGCTCGCCACGAACCGCTACTTTCGCTCCTACGTCAACACCGATGTCATCGGCACCGAGTTCGGCGGCGTGCTCAAGAACCTGATTGCCGTGGCGATCGGCATCGTCGACGGTGTCGGCTACGGCGAGAACACGAAGGCGTCGATCATCACCCGCGGCCTCGTCGAGATGACCGACTTCGCCGTCGCCTATGGCGCCCAGCCGGAGACCCTGTCGGGCCTCGCCGGCCTCGGCGACTTGATCGCCACCTGCACCTCGCCGCTGTCGCGCAACAACACGGCGGGACGCCTGCTCGGCCAGGGCTACAGCATCCACGACGTCGTGAAGCAGATGCAGCAGACCACGGAGGGGCTGGCATCCGTCGGCCCGATCCTGGACCTCGCCCGCGCCAAGGGCGTCGACATGCCCATCGTCGAGCAGGTACGCCAGGTGCTCGACGGCACACTCAACCCGCGGGACATCGCCCCGCACCTCACCACCGAGTCCAGCGAACCGCAGGGCGAAAGGAACATTGATGACTCTCACGGTGGTACTGCTTTTTGGCGGTCGGTCAAGCGAACACTCGATCAGCTGCGCCACGGCGGGCGGGGTTCTCGCCGCGATTGACCGCGAGCGTTACACCGTCATCCCGGTCGGCATCACGCGGGAGGGCGCGTTCGTGCTCGAAGACGACGACCCGGCGAAGTTCGTGCTGCACCCGGACGCCCACGCCGACGACCTTCCCGTCGTCGTGGACAACGGCACGCGGGTGCGCTGGCCGGACAGCACCGGCAGCCGTGAGCTGACGGTCGTCGAGAACGGTGTGGAGCGCAGCCTCGGCAGCGCCGACCTCGTGTTTCCGATCCTGCACGGGCCGTTCGGTGAGGACGGCACCATCCAGGGCCTGCTCGAACTCGTCGGCCTGCCCTTCGTGGGCTCGGGCGTGCTCGCCTCGGCACTCGGCATGGACAAGCACTTCACCAAGACCGTTTTTCAGCAGGCCGGCCTGCCGATCGCGCCGTGGCAGACCGTCACGGCGGAGGGCTGGGCCGCCGACACCGCTCCGGCCTACGCCGCCCTCGACCGGCTCGGCCTGCCCGCTTTCGTCAAGCCCGCCCGGGCCGGCTCGAGCGTCGGCGTCAGCCGGGTCTCCACCCCCGCCCAGTTAGCGGATGCCATGGAGCTCGCCCTGCGCGAAGACTCCAAGGTGCTCATCGAGTCCGGCCTGATCGGCCGGGAACTCGAGGTCGCGGTGCTGCAGGGGCGCCCGGGGGAGCCGAGTCGGGCATCCGTCGCCGGCGAAGTGATCGTCACCGGCCGCGAGTTCTACGACTTCGACGCGAAGTACCTCGGCGCCGGGGGAGTGGAACTGGTGTGCCCGGCACCGCTTGACGCGGCGGAACTCGCCGAGATGCAGCGCCTGGCGCTGGCCGCGTTCGACGCGATCTCCGGAGCCGGGCTCGCCCGGGTGGACTTCTTTCTGACCGCGGAAGGCTGGGTGATCAACGAGATCAACACGATGCCCGGCTTCACGGCGATCTCGATGTTCCCGAGCTGCTGGCTCGCGAGCGGCTACACGTATCCCGAGCTGATCGACGAGCTCATCGACGTGGCGCTGTCCCACGCCGAGCGCCGCGGCTAGCTTCACTCTGCGGGTGCGCGAATGGCCCCTTGAATCGAGTTCAAGGGGCCATCTGCGCCCACTCGCGGAGCATGGGGCCAATTGCGCCCACTCGCGCACGGGGAGGTGCCGGGCAGGCTCAGGACTCGGGGATGTCGAGGTCTTCGGCGCCGAGGCAGCCGTTGGTGGCGGGAATGAACTCCATCGCGGGGGACAGGTCGACGAGTGCCGTCGAGCCGGCGACCCGGTCGGAGTCGATGACGATCTCGGTTGCCGGCTCTCGGCCGTAGCTCGTGAACCGGTAGAGCGGCGCTTCGGAGTCGTCTTCGATCCAGTCGATGCCGTTGATGGTGACGCACGGCAGCGTCGTGGGGCCGGGAACGTCGACGCCGCAGTGCAGCAAAATCGCGGCCGGGTCGCCCCAGGCGCCGGTCGCCTGTGCGTTCGTCTCACGGCTGGGCTGGTCGGCGACCGTGTCGGGCAGCCGCACGATGAGGTCGGCGCAGCCCGGGTTCTCGGCGTCGGCCGCGGGGTCGAGCGGCACCGACGGGGTGCATCCGGTCAGCAGCGCCACACCGGCGAGCACGAGTGCCGCCGCACCGACGCTGCGAGCGCGGCCCGTTCGGGCGCGGCGGCCACTGCGCGAGCGGGAAAGCGGATGGCGCGGTGCGGGTGAAGAAGAAGGGGTCACGGATTCAGGTTACCGTTTGAAGCATGACGACTTCCGCAGAGACCCTGGCCGACCTGAGCGAGGGCGCGGTGCTGGAGCGGATATTTCCGCGGCTGCCGACATCCGCTGCCCAGCTGCTCGGGCCGGGCGATGACGCGGCCGTCATCCGCGCCCCCGACGGGCGTTTCGTCGTGACGACGGACATGATGATCCAGGGGCCGGACTTTCGCCTCGCCTGGTCGACCCCGTTCGATCTCGGCTGGAAGGCCGCGGCGACGAACCTGTCCGATGTGGCCGCGATGGGGGCCGTGCCGACCGCGCTCGTGCTCGCGATCGCGGCACCGCCGTCGACAGCGGTGTCGGTGCTCGAGGGCATCGCCGACGGTCTGCGGGCCTGCTGCGCCGCGCTGGCTCCCGGATGTGGCGTGGTCGGCGGTGACCTGTCGGCCTCCGACGCCCTCACCCTCGCTGTCACGGCCTTCGGGGACTTGGAGGGCCGTGCGCCCGTGCTGCGCTCCGGCGCGCGCCCCGGGGACGTCGTGGCGCTGGCCGGCACCCTCGGTGACGCCGGCGAGGGGCTCGCGCTGCTGTTCCGATACGGTGTCGACGACGCGGGCACCCCGGATGCCGGCCGGGCAGACCTGCTGAAGGCGGAGCATCCGCGGGCCGTCGCCGCCCAACTGCGCCCCAAGCCGCCGATCGACCGCGGCCCGGCCGCCGCCCTCGGCGGGGCCACCGCGATGCTCGACGTCTCCGACGGGCTCGCGATCGACGCCGGCCGCATCGCCCGAGCGAGCGGGGTCGGCCTCAACTTCTTCTCGAAGGACCTCGGCGACTCGCCCGAACGCGCCCTCGGCGGCGGCGAAGACCACGGCCTGCTCGCGACGTTTCCGCCCGGCGCGCCCTTGCCGGCCGGTTTTCGCCCGCTCGGCACGGTGACCGCGGATGCCGGCGCCGTGCTCCTCGACGGCGTGCCGCACGAGCAGGGTGGCTGGGACCCCTACCGCGGCTGGGACGGCGCCGCCTGATCCCCGCGAGTGAGCACTTTATGCACTTCCCGAGCCCGGGAAGTGCATAAAGTGCTCACTCGCGAAACTAAGGGGCGGCGGGGGGAAGGGCGGGGGAGGCGTACCAGACGGTCGTGTCGCCGTAGTCTTTGCGGCGGTCGAGTTCGAACGCGGAGCCCCACGCGGGTTCCGGCGAGCGCGAACTGCGCTCGACGATGAGCAGCGCGTCCTCGGCGACGAGCGGCGCGAGGGCGGCGAGGTTCGCGCCGAGTTCCGCGTCGCCCAGGTCGTAGGGCGGGTCGATGAAGACGATGTCGAAGCCGTCCTTGGTCGCCGCGAGAAAAGACTGCACGGCCTGGGTGCTCACGGTGATTTTGAGCGCGTGGTCGTCGGCGCTCGCTTTTTTCGGGGCCATGCGCAGCACGGCATCCGCGTTCTTGCGGCACATCTGCGCCGCTCCGAAGCCGTTTTCGACGAGCGTCACGATGCGCGCGCCGCGGCTGGCCGCCTCGAGCCCGAGAGCGCCGGACCCCGCGTACAGGTCGAGCACCCGGGTGCCGCGCAGGGCGTCGCGCGCGTCGAGGGCGCTGAACATCGCCTCCCGCACGCGGTCGCTCGTGGGGCGCGTTCCCGATTTCGGAACGTTCAGGGTGAGGGAGCCGGCGAACCCGGAAACGATGCGTGTCATGGTCGTTCGAGCCTAGCTTCCAGGCGACGGATGCCCCGCCCGGCTCCCGCGCGTCCCGCCCACCACGAGTGTCGGTGGTCCCGCCTACGATTGGGGCATGACCGGTGTGCAGCCCTCCGACGTTCCGAGCGACGCGAAAACCCTCGACTCGTCGCTTGGCACCATCGTCGGCGGCGGTACGGCGAAAGAGCTCGCCAACGCCTTCGGCATGCAGACCATCGCCGACCTGCTCGGCCACTATCCGCGCCGCTACGCACTGCGGGGCGAGTCGACCGATCTCACCCGCCTGATCGTGGGCGACATCGTGACCGTCATCGCGCAGGTTGTCTCCGTGACCGAGAGTGAGATGAAGAACCGCCCCGGCACCCGGGTCACGGTCAGGATCACCGACGGCCGCGATACCCTCAGCCTGGTCTTCTTCGGCAAGGGCAAAAACGGCACCCGCGGAAGCCAGAACTGGCGCACCCGGGAGCTGAGCCCGGGGGTGCGCGGCATCTTCGCCGGCAAGGTCACCGAGTTCGGCGATCAGGTGCAACTGGCGCACCCCGCCTACAAGCTCTTCGACGGCGACCTCGAGGACCTCGACGAGGTCGTGAGCGATCCGAAGGTGAAGCGGATGCTGCAGGACATCGTTCCGATCTACCCGGCCACGGCGAAGATCACCAGCTGGGAGATCGCCGACGCGGTCGCCCTGACCCTGGGCGCGCTCGGCCCCATCCCCGACCCGGTGCCCGAGATGCTGCGCCGCGACGAGCACCTGATGTCGCAGGCCGAGGCCCTGGAACTCATCCACCGGCCACACACGGCGACGGACTGGCAGAGCGCGCGCGACACCCTGCGCTTCACCGAGGCGTGGGTGCTGCAGTGCGCCCTCGTGCAGCAGCACACCCAGGCCAAGGAGCGCCACACCACGGCGCGGGAGCCGGTGCCCGGCGGGTTCCTCGACCGTTTCGACGCCCAGCTGCCCTTCGTGCTCACGCTCGACCAGCAGATCGCGGCCGCCGAGATCGCCGTCGACCTGTCGTCGACGTCTCCGATGAGCCGCCTCGTGCAGGGTGAGGTCGGCTCCGGCAAGACCGTCGTCGCCCTGCGGGCCATGCTGGCCGTCGCCGACAGCGGCGGCCAGGCGGCGCTGCTCGCCCCCACCGAGGTGCTCGCCGGCCAGCACCTGCGCTCGATCACGGCCATGCTCGGCGAGAACCTCGCCGCCGACCTGATGCCGACCCTGCTCACCGGGCAGCTGCCCGCGGCCCAGAAACGCAAGACCCTGCTGCGCATCGTGAGCGGGCAGTCGCACATCGTGATCGGCACCCACGCGCTGATGAGCGACAACGTCGAGTTCTTCGACCTCGGCCTCGTCGTCATTGATGAACAGCACCGCTTCGGCGTCAACCAGCGTGAGGTGCTGCGCCAGAAGGGCGCGACCCCGCCGCACACCCTCGTGCTCACGGCCACGCCCATTCCCCGCACGATCGCGATGACCGTCTTCGGCGACCTCGACGTGAGCACGATCGCCACGCTCCCGGCCGGCCGGCAGCCCATCGAGAGCGTCGTCGTGCCGCTCGACGAACACCCGAGCTGGTTTTTTCGCATTTGGGACCGCGTCGCCGAAGAGGTCGCGCTGGGGCGACAGGCCTTCGTGGTCTGCCCGGCGATCGCACCGAAACTGGTTGAAGAGGGTGAACTCCTCGCCGAGTCCGAAAACGCGGCGACGGATGCTCCCGCTCGCGCCGTGGCATCCGCCCCCCGCGTCGCCACGAGACCCGGCCAGCGGGCGGGCCGGGGTGCCGCGGTGCCCGACGAGCACAAACATCCGATCAACGACGTTGAGACGCTCATCGGGGGCATGCGGCAGTACCGGCCGCTGGCCGGTCTGCGCATCGAACCCCTGCACGGCCGCATGACGAGCGAGGAGAAAGACCAGACCATGCGGGCCTTCGCCGCCGGTGACATCGACGTGCTCGTGGCGACGACGGTGATCGAGGTCGGCGTCGACGTGCCCAACGCGTCGGTCATGGTCGTGATGGATGCCGACCGGTTCGGAGTCTCCCAGCTGCACCAGCTGCGCGGCCGGGTCGGCCGCGGCGGCGTTCCGGGGCTCTGCCTCCTCGCCACCTACGCGAAGACCGGGTCGACCAGCCGAGAGCGCATCGACGCCGTCGCCGCCACCCTCGACGGCTTCCGGCTCGCCGAACTCGACCTTGAGCTGCGTCAGGAGGGCAACGTGCTCGGGGACTCGCAGTCCGGCGACCGCTCATCGCTGCGGCTGCTGCGGGTGGCGATCGACGGCGAGCTGATCGCTCGCGCTCGCCAGGCCGCCCTGTTCCTGATCGGCGGCGACCCGGCGCTCCGCACCGAGCCGGTGCTGCGGCAGGCCGTCGAACGGCGCCTGAACGACAACCAGCTCACCTGGCTGCACAAGGGATAGAAACGACCGTTCTGCCCTCAGTGTGCGCCTCGATAGGGGCACGGTAACCGGAGGGCAGTAGGGTGTTTCCTATGCGCAGGATCGCCGTCGTCCCCGGATCGTTTGACCCCGTCACGCTCGGACACCTGGACGTGATCGACCGGGCCGCCGGCCTGTTCGATGAACTCCACGTGCTGGTCGTGCACAACCCCGGCAAGACCGCCCTGCTGCCGATCAGCCAGCGGGTGTCGCTGCTGCAACAGGCGATCGTCGAGGCCGGCCTGCCGCGCAACATCATCGTCTCGTCGTGGAGCATGGGCCTGCTCGTGGACTACTGCATGGACGTCGGGGCGAGCGTATTGGTGAAGGGCATCCGCTCGCAGGTCGACGTGGCCTACGAAACGCCGATGGCCATCGTGAACCGCAACCTCGCGGCGGTGGAAACCATCTTTCTGCTGCCGAACCCCGCCAACGCCCACGTCTCGAGCTCGCTCGTGCGGCAGGTGGCGGCCCTCGGTGGCGATGTGTCGCCCTATGTTCCCGCGGTCGTGAACCGTTTCCTGGAACGGGCGAAGGCATGACCACGGCCAGCCTCGGCCTCGCCGCCGACGAACCTTCGATGGTTGAGGCCGTGTCGCTGGCCGCCGTCGCCGAGGCGGGCCGCAGCATCATCCAGAACGTCGAGACCGTCATCGACGGCAAGCACGACGCCGTGCTGACCGCGCTGACGGTGCTGCTGGCCGGCGGCCACCTGCTCATCGAAGACGTGCCCGGGGTCGGCAAGACCATGCTCGCCAAGGCCCTGGCACGGTCGGTGGACTGCACCGTCGGTCGCATCCAGTTCACCCCCGACCTGCTGCCCTCCGACGTGACCGGTGTGTCGGTGTTCAACCAGGCCCAGAACCGGTTCGAGTTCAAACCCGGGCCGGTGTTCGCGAACATCGTCATCGGTGACGAGATCAACCGGGCGAGCCCGAAGACCCAGTCCGCGCTGCTCGAGTGTATGGAGGAGCGCCAGATCACCGTGGACGGCGCGACGTACCCGCTCGACCTGCCGTTCACGGTCGTCGCCACGCAGAACCCGATCGAGATGGAGGGCACCTACGCCCTGCCGGAGGCCCAGCGCGACCGCTTCATGGCGCGCATCTCGATGGGCTACCCCGATGCCGGATCCGAACTGGCGATGCTGGATTCCCGCGACGACACGAGTCCGCTGTCCCGCATCGATCCCGTCGTCTCCGGGGCTGAGCTGCGGGGCATGATGGCCGCCGCCCGCGGGGTGTTCGCCTCCGGGGCCGTGAAGGAATACGCCGTCAACCTCGTGCGGGCGACCCGCGACGACCGTGAGCTGCGGCTCGGTGCCAGCCCCCGTGCCACCCTGCAGCTGATCCGGGCCGCGAAAGCGCAGGCGGCCCTGCAAGGCCGCGAATACGTGTTGCCCGACGACATCGACGGCCTCGCGGTGGCCGTGCTCGGCCACCGCCTGGTGCCCACCAGTCGGGCCCTCGGCCACCACCACCAGGACAGCACCCCGCTCATCGAGGAGATCGTGCGGCGCATCGTCGCGGCGACGCCCGTTCCGGTCGGGGCGCAAGGCCGTCCCTGATGAGCGCCGCGAGCCTGAAGCGATGAGCGCGCGCCGCCGCCGCACCCGCCCGGCCTGGCTGCCGTGGCTGACCCTGCGCGGCGGCGTGTTTTTGCTCGCCGGGTCGACGCTCGCGGTGGTCGGCCTTGTGCTCGGCCGCCGGGACCTGCTCTTCGTGGCCGTGCTGCTGCTGCTGTTGCCGTTGCTCGCCCTCGTCTTCGTGTCGGTGCGCCCGGTGCGGGTGCACGTTGGGCGGGCGGTGTTTCCGGCGGTCGTCGCCGCCGGGGACAGCGCCCTGATCTCGCTGAGAATCCGAAACCTGTCGCCGCGTCCCGTATTCGGAGCCCGCTGGCGAGACACGGTGTCGGGCAGCATCCGTCCCCCCGAACGACGGGACCTGCCGACCCTGGACCGGGGCGGGTCCGGACCCGACGGCGGCCCCGACTCCGCGCGCGTGGACTACCCGGTGCTGCCGCCGAGCCGCGGGCTCTACACGAGCGGACCGCTGCAGCTCGGCCGCAGCGATCCCTTCGGCCTGGCCTTCCACGAACGCCCGGTCGGCGAACCCCAGGATTTCATCGTCACCCCCCGGGTCACGGTGCTGCCCGGCTCCGGCCTCGCCGTGGTGAGCGGCGATGGCGCCAGCCGGGAAGCGCTGCGCAACATCAGCCCCAACGCCGACGAGCTCATCGCCCGCGAATACCGCCCCGGCGACCCGCTGCGGCGGGTGAACTGGCGTGCCACCGCCCGCCACGGCGAACTCATGGTGCGTCAGGAGGAGCAGCGCAGCAACCCCGAGGCGCGGCTCGTGCTCGACACGACACCGCCGGGCAGCAACCCCCGCACAACCTGCGCGTTCGAGCTCGCGATCGAGGTGGCGGCATCCGTCGGCGTACACCTGATCGGGGCGGGTTTTCGCATGCAGCTCGTCGAGCTCGGGCCGAGCCAGGTCGCTCCGGGCGCCGAGCGCGAGCACGGCGGCCTGCGCGGCGACGCCCCCGTCTTCTTCGACGTGGGCGGTGAACGCCCGCTGCTCGAGGCCCTGTCCACCGTGCAACCGATCGCCGCGGCCCCGGCGACACCCGACGAGGCGCCCCTGCGGCAGCTGGGCACGGGCCAGAGCCCCACGGTCGCGATCCTGGTCGAAACGGATGCCCGCGGCCTGGCCGACCTGCGCGCCCTGCGCGAGCGGTCCCATCCGGCCATCGCCTTCGTGCTCGCCACCGTGAGTCCGGGGAGCGTGGTCACCCTGCGTGATGCGGGGTGGCGTTGCATCCTCGTCAACACGGCCGCCGACATCCCCGAAGCCTGGGACTCGGCGCTGCGGCCCGGCCCGGACCGGGAGGGGGAACTCGATGAGTAGCAGCTTCGCCCGCGTTGCCCGACGCCGCACCGCGCCCCGCAGTGCTGAATGGCCGCTCATGCTCGTGCTGCTCGTTCTGCTGCTGACCGGGTTCAGCGGGCTGGCTCCGGTGCTGCGCGGATCGGCATGGTGGTGGGTGATCGCCATGATGGCGGTCGTGACCCTCGCCGCGCTCGCCGCACTGCGCCGCATCGGCGTGCCCCGGCCGCTGGTACCGGTGGCCGGCCTCGGCGTGCTCGTGGTCGTGCTCACCCTGTTCTTCGGCCAGGGAACCGGGCTGCTCTGGTTGATCCCCACACCCGGCACCGTCGCGGTGGTGACCACCCTCACCGAACAGGGCGTCAGCTCGATCAACGAACAGACCACGCCCGCCGTGCTGACGGAGGGCATTGCGTTCCTGCTCGCGGCGGGGGCCGGCATCCTGGCCTGGCTCGTGCACCTCATCGCGGTCACCCTGCGCGTGCCCGCGATCGCGGGGCTCGCGGTGCTCATCCCCGTGCTCATTCCGGGCCTGGTGCTGTCGCAGGGCGTCGGCCTCGTGCCGCTCGTGCTCGTCGGGGCGGCGTACCTGTGGCTGTTACGCATCGACGTGCGGCTACGGCAGCGCCGCAGCCAGGTCGAGACCCGCCCGGCGCGTGACCGTGCCGGGGCTCCCGGCCGCGCCGCGCCTCGCGTCTGGGCGTCCGGACCCTGGGGCGGCCCGGGCTCCGGTGGCGGTTCGCTGCTGCTCGGTGGGGTCACCCTCGTCGGCGCGCTGACGCTCAGCTTGCTCGTGCCCGCGGTCGCGACGGGCAACGGCGTGGGCAGCGGCCCAGGGTCACTGTTCGGAGGTGGGGTGAACCCGATGATCGACCTCGGCCAGGACCTGCGGCGCCCCGACGCCGGGCCGGCACTGCACTACGTGACGACGGCCGAGAACCGCCCCTACCTGACCCTGCTCACCCTGGACCGGTTCGAGGGGACCACCTGGACGTCCGTCGAAGACGCCGTCGACGAATCCAACACGGTCGATGCCATCGACCGGCCGGCCGGGCTCGGCGACGACGTGGCCACGGTGGATTTCAGTTCGTCCATCGTCATCGACGGGGTACGGTCGACCCTGTTGCCGCTTCCGATGCCGGCTACCCGGGTGAACGGCCTCACCGGTGACTGGTACTGGAACAGTGAAACGCTCACGGTCACCGGCGTGGATGCGACCACGCAGGGTCAGACCTACACCGTCTCCGGATTCGAGGTCGCGCCCACGGCCGAGCAGCTGAGGGTGTCGAGCAGGGACTATCCCGCGGATGCTGCCGCGAACCTCGAACTGCCCGAGGACCGCCCCGCGATCATCGACGACACCGCACGTGCGGTGACGGCCGGGAGCGCGTCTGCGTACGACTCCGCGGTGGCGCTCCAGGACTTCCTCAACGGCCCGGACTTTCGTTACGACACCGACGCGCCCGTCGAGGACGACTACGACGGCGGCGGCCTCGGGGTCGTGGGCACGTTCCTCGAGGCGAAAAGCGGTTACTGCGTGCACTTCTCCAGTGCCATGGCCGTGATGGCGCGGGCGCTCGGCATTCCCGCTCGCATTTCGATCGGGTACCTGCCCGGCACCCGCACCTTCGACCAGGGCATCGAAACTTTCGAGGTCGACTCCCATGACCTGCACGCGTGGCCGGAACTGTACTTCGTGGGCGTCGGCTGGGTGCCCTTCGAACCGACCCCGGGCCGCGGCAGCGTGCCCGACTACGCGCAGGCGAGCGCCAATCCGGCACCGTCGAGCACTCCCGGGGCAGCGGATGCCACGGCGCCGGCGACCCCCGGTGCGGCCGTCCCCACCGACGCGGGTGCGGTGCCCGGGCAGACGCCCGCCGGCGACGCGATCATCCCGGCGATCGTCTTCTGGCCTGGAACCGTGCTGCTGCTGGCCCTGATCGTGGTGCTCGTGCCGGGGCTGCTGCGGGGATGGCGGCGTCGTGGTCGGTTGCGTCGCATCCGCGCGGGCCAGGGTGCCGACGCCGGTGCGGCCGACGCATGGACGGAACTCACCGACACGGCGCTCGACCTCGGCGTGCCGGTCAGTCGTACAGACACGCCGCGGGAGGTGGCGCGGCGCATCGCGGACCGGATCGGGGCATCCGCTGACCCGCACCCGGCGGCCCAGGCCGCCCTTGAGCGTGTGCTCGGTCGCTTCGAACGGCTCCGGTTCGCCCGTCCCGCACCAGGTGGGAACGCTGCCGGGGCCGGCAGCGCCGTGCTCGCTGAGGCTGTGCTGGCTGAGGACGTGCTGCTCGTCGTGGGCGCCCTGCTCGAGGCGTCGCCGCGAGTCGCACGGCTGAGGGCCGCGCTCTCGCCCGTGTCGCTCGCTCGAAGCGGCCCACGCGCCCTGTTCGGGGCCGCGCGCGGGCGAGGCCCGTCACACGCGTAGAATAGGGCTGGTGACCAAGTTCAAGAAAACGCCATACACGATTGATGTCCGTGATCTCATCAACCGTCCCGGCACAATGCACGAACGGGAACTCGACATTGTCGTGCCCGAAGACCTCGGTGCCGGCCTCGTGTCGGTCAAGGCGGGCTCCACGCTCGAAACCGACCTGCGCCTGGAAGCCATGCACGAGGGCATCCTGGCGACGTTCAGCATCACCGGAACGGCCGAAGGCATCTGCGGTCGCTGCTTGAAAGACATCGCTTTGCCGGTCCGAGTTCATTTCTCGGAACTTTTCGGCTACTCTCAAGACGAAGCTTTTGAGTTTGAGATTTCCGACGACCATGTCGACGCGGAATCCTTGATTCGGGACGCGGTAGTCTTGTCACTACCGTTCCAGCCGGTTTGCCGGCGGGATTGCCCGGGTCTTGACAGTGAGACCGGGCAGCCCCTGGAAGATTCACCGGAACTCGAACCGATTGAAGCGACCGATCCCCGGTGGTCAGCGCTTGCGGGATTCCAAGCCTCCACCACCATCAACACGGATGAAAACATCCATGCTGACAAGCACGGCGTTGACTCAGACGGCGTTGGTTCAGACAGCGTTGATTCATACAGAGAAGAGAAGTAGTCATGGCAGTACCGAAGCGCAAGATGTCGCGTTCCAACACCCACTCCCGTCGCGCGCAGTGGAAGGCCACCCCTCCCACCCTCGTGAAGACCATGGAAAACGGCAAGGTTGTCTACAGCCTTCCCCACCGCGCCAAGGTCGTCACCGACTCCGCCGGCACCGCCCTCTTCATGGAATACAAGGGCCGTAAAGTCGCCGACATCTAAATCGTCGACAATTTCGACTGTCGACACCGAACGATGACGAACTCTGATCCCGAGCGGTCGCCTCTTCTGGCGACCCTCGGTGTGCAGATTGAGCCGAACCTTCTGGAACTGGCACTGACTCATCGTTCGTACGCGTACGAAAATGGCGGCATCCCCACCAACGAACGCCTCGAGTTTCTGGGCGATTCGATCCTGGGACAGGCCGTCGCGGTCATGCTGTATCGCAGCAATCCGCTGGTCGATGAGGGCGTGCTGTCCAAGCGCCGGGCAAGTCTCGTCTCGAGTTCCGCCCTCGCCGACATCGCTCGGGGCATCGGCCTCGGCGACTACCTGCGGCTCGGCCGCGGAGAGTTGCTGACCGGCGGCCGGGACAACTCGTCGATCCTCGCCGACACCGTTGAGGCACTCATCGGCGCGGTCTACCTCGACTCCGGCGCAGACGCCGCCACGGCCCTCGTGCTGCGCCTCATCGCGCCGCTGCTGGCCGACCCGAAGCGCTTCGGCGGCTCGATGGACTTCAAGACCTCGCTGCAGGAGCTCTCCGCCCGCCGCGGAACCGGAGCGCCCGCCTACACGGTCACTGAAACCGGACCCGATCACGCCAAGGTCTTCGTTGCCGCCGTGGCCGTGGGGCCCGACCTCGTGGCGCATGGCGAAGGCACGAGCAAGAAATTCGCCGAAATGGCCGCCGCTCGCTCCGCGGTCGAGCAGCTCACCGCGCGCAGCTCCCGCTGATCCGCCTGACCTGACCGTGCATGCCTGAGCTGCCCGAGGTCGAGGTGGTGCGTGCGGGGCTGGATCCGGCGCTCACCGGGGCATCCGTCACCGCCGTCGAGGTTTTCGAACCGCGTTCCCTGCGCCGCCACGACGCCTCGGCCGGTTCCTTCGTCGAGCTTCTCGACGGGCAGCGGATGCTCGCGGTCGTGCGCCGCGGAAAGTTTCTCTGGGTGCCGCTCAGCTCCGGGCAGGCCCTCGTGGCGCACCTCGGTATGAGCGGCCAGGTGCTGCTGCGCGCGCCGGGCGCCGTCGACGACCGCATGTTGCGCATCCGCCTGAAGGTCGAGCACCCCGTGCTCGGCGAGCTCTGGGTGCACTTCGTCGACCAGCGCATCTTCGGCAGCATGGCCGTCGACGCCATGACGCCGACAGCGGATGGCCGCTCCGGCGGCTTCTCGGGCCTGGCCACGGTCGCCGGCGGTGAGCGCGGCGAAACCGGCTGGCAGCGTCGCCTGCCGTCCCAGGTCGCCCACATTGCCCGGGACCCGCTCGATCCGGCCTTCTCGGCGCCAGCGTTCTATCGTGCCCTGGCCCGCAAGAAGACCGGCATTAAACGGGTCTTGCTCGACCAGACCGTGATCAGCGGCATCGGCAATATCTACGCCGACGAAGCGCTGTTCGCCGCGAAGGTGCACTACGAGCAGCCCGCGTCTTCGCTGTCACTGCCGCGGGCGCGAGTGCTGCTCGCCGCGGTGCGCACCATCCTGCAGCGCGCCCTGGTTGAGGGCGGCACGAGCTTCGACGCCCAGTACGTGAACGTCAACGGGGAGTCGGGTTACTTCTCCCACAGCCTGAGCGTCTACGGGCAGCAGGGCACCCCGTGCGCGCGGTGCGGCACCCTGATCGTGCGCGAGCAGTTCATGAATCGCGGTTCCCACCTGTGCCCGCGGTGCCAGCGGCTGCGCCCGACCTAGGAGCCAGCTGCACCACCCTCCTCGGGACCATGGGTGTCGGTGCAAACTCATCCGGTCATCGAGCCTGTTAGGGGATAGCACATAGCTGCTACTTTTCTGCCACGATTCCTGAAAAAAGCTCGAGTTTTGGGGTTGGGTGTGGGAAAATGGTGTTATGACCATTTCACGGGAAATGCCAGATGAGGAGCCGGATAGTCCGGTTCCGCCGCCCGATCGCCCGCCCGACGCGTCGTGGGTATCTGAGAACACACTGACGACTGACTGGCAGCCTGAGGATCCGGCCCTGCTTGATCCGGCCCTGCTGGATCCGGCGCTGTTCGACCCGGCACCGCTTGATCCAGCGCTTTTGGATCCGGCGCTGTGTGTCCCGGGACTCTCTGCTGCGGTGTTGACCGATCCGCTGCCGGCCGAGCCCGCACCGGCCGATCCGGCCGCACAGTCCCGTCGGGTGTGGGTGTCGGGGATGGAGAAGTGCAATCTGCTGCTCGATGTGGTCGAGGAGTCGCATCGGCGGATGGCGGCGGCGGCGGCCGACCGCGCTCTTGCCCTCGATGCGGTGCAGACCCACATGCGGGGTCTGGTGCTGCCGGGCCGGCCCGTGACCGAGCCAGGCAACGAGCCGGCGCGGGATGCGTTGGGCCGGGAGATTCCGCGGTGGAGCGATGAGCGCCGGGGCGAAGAGACCCTGGTCTCGGAGGTTGGTGCTCTGCTGCGTCAGAGCCCTGACCAGGCCCGGGCGTTGCTGTACGAGAGTGAACGGCTCGCGCAGTCGTTGCCCGCGATGCTGTCCCGGCTGCAGCGCGGGGACATCAGCTATGAGCACGCGCAGGTCGCCGTCGACCAGTCCGGCATGCTGCCCGATGAGGTGCTCGGAGAGTTCGAGGAGCGTGTGCTGAAAGACGCCGAGTGGCTCTCGATCGAGCAGCTGCGACGCCGGGCGGCGCGGGTGCGGGAACGCCTGAACCCGGAATCCATCACCCGACGGCACACGAAAGCCGTCGCGGAACGGTGTGTGCGCCTCAAAGACACCGTCGACGGCATGAGCTTTCTCGATCTGCTGCTGCCCACCGACGATGCCCACGCCATCTTCAACCGCCTCACCACCATGGCCAAAGAGCTCCGCACCACTAATACTGATCAGCGCACCCGGGCCCAGTTGCGTGCCGATATCGCCACCGACCTCCTCATTCAGGGGGTCACCGCCACGGGCCTCGGCCATGGCGTGCGCGCGACGGTGCACGTGACGGTTCCCGTCTTCACGTTGATGGGTCACAGCGACGAACCCGGCCTCCTCGACGGCACCGTCCCGATCGATCCCGACACCGCCCGCCGTCTCGCCGGCACCGCGACCGGTTTCACCCGCCTGCTCACCCACCCCGAGACCGGGGTCGTGCTCTCCGTCGGCCGTGACCGCTACGCCGTTCCGGCCGGGCTGCGCAAGGCGGTCGAGATTCGCGATCAAACCTGCCGGTTCTTTGGCTGCACCCGTCCCGCCACCGACGACGACGTCGACCACACTCACGACTGGGCTTTCGGCGGTGAAACCAACCTCAACAACCTCGCCATGCTCTGCCGGTACTCGCACCGACTCAAGCACGAAACCGGGTGGGAAGTCAGCCAAGACAAACAGGGCATCCTGCACTGGACGAGCCCGGCCGGCCGGCATTACCCCACCTTCCCCGACGCCCGCCTGAACCCACCCATCCCGATCCCGATCCGACCGAAAACGAAAGCCCAACTCAGGGCCGAGGAGAAAGCACTCGAACCCCGCCACCTCACCTGGGACGAACTCATGGCCCTCCCGACACCGAACGACTGCCCCTTCTAGGAGGCCGCTGAAGCTGGTGGCGGTCTGAGCTGGTCGAGGTCGGAGCTAGCCCGCGGTCTGAGCGAGCCGCGGTACAAGCTAGTCGCGGTCTGAGTTCGATGCGGCCGGCTCGGGCGCCGCGTTGAGCGGTGCGGGTGGGGCCGGGAGCGACCGGCGCCAGGCTCCCTCGTAGCCGATCGGAACGAACCCCAGGGCCTCGTTGACCGCGAGCATGTGTCGGTTTTCCTCCGCGTTGAACGTGATGATCGAGGGATGTCCCGGGCTGACGCCCTGCAGGTAGTGCAGGTTCGCAACTTTGAGCAGCATGCCGAGGCGGTGGCCGCGGTACTCCCTCAGCACGAGGGTGTCTTCCTGGCTGACCGGGCGGGTGAGTTCGGCGGGCACGGACAGCTGGCTGTAGCCCACGAGGCGACCCGTGGGGATATGGCGCACGGCGGCGGTGAGCAGCACGCGCGGCGAACCGGCAAACGACTGTTCCTCGTCGACGATGCGCTCGGCGGTCCACACCTCTACCGGCTCCTTGAGACCGGCGGAGGGGGCATCCGAGCTCATGCGCGAGTACAGCATGGCGATGTTTTCCCGCCATTCGGGGGGAGTCGTGTTGCACCAGCAGTGCACGATGAAGTCGACGCCCGCAAATTCTGCGGCCTGTTCGGCGAAGCTCGCCAGCAGATCCGGGCCGATCGGCAGCGACAGGCGGCTGCCCCGCTCGACCTGCTCCAGCCGGTACCCGCGGCGCAGCAGAAACCGCACCTCGGCGTTCCCGAGGGGCACCGCACCGAATCCGGTCGGCGAGGCCAGGGTCGCACCGGGCGCGGGACGAGACGCGGCGTAGACGATCAGCGTGCGGCATCCGTCGGCGGCGGCGAGGGCCTCAATTCGGTCGGTGAGGGCGCGGCCGATGCCGTGCCGTCGCCATTCGGGCAGCACCTGAACCGAGAGCCAGGCCACGTCACGCGGTGCAGCGTTCGCCTCAGCGCTGGTTGTGATGGTCGTCTCGCCGGAGTCGGCGTCCCGAACGGGCAAACGCTCGAACGTGGCACGCGCCACGATGCGGCCCTCGACCCGGGCGGCCAACGCCCGTTTGGGCTCATAACGCTGGTTCTGCCAGACCGGCAGCAGCTCCTCGGGCGTGAAATCCAGCTCATCGCTGCCATACGCCTCGGCGTCGACCGTGTTGCGCACCGCCACCATGGCGACAAAGTCGTTCCAACCGGCGGCGCCGGGCGCCGTCGGAACGGTCAGTTCGTCTACGGTGAACGAGATCTCAGTCATCGCAAGCAGGATAGCCCCACATCCGGCGCTTGGCTGAGGGCGCTGGTGATCGCCGGCACTCTGATTTCTGGCCGCGGTTCGCCGATTTCGCCGCCACACGGCGCGGCAAGCGGATGTTCCGGGCTGTGTCGGTGGGGCAAGGTAGCGTTAAACACGCCCACGATCAGCACCTGTTCGGTGCCTGTTTCAGTGGCGATGCGCGGCCGACCGACCAAGCGACCGACGAAAGGGGTGTGCGTGTACCTGAAAAGCCTCACCCTGAAAGGGTTCAAGTCGTTCGCGCAGCCGACGACCTTCGCGTTCGAGCCCGGCGTCACGTGTGTCGTCGGGCCGAACGGCTCCGGAAAGTCCAACGTCGTCGATGCGCTCGCCTGGGTGATGGGGGAGCAGGGCGTGAAAACGCTGCGCGGCGGCAAGATGGACGACGTGATTTTCGCCGGCACCTCCACCCGGGGGCCGCTCGGCCGCGCCGCGGTCACACTGACCATCGACAACAGCGACGGTGCCCTGCCGATCGACTACTCCGAGGTCACCATCTCGCGCACCCTGTTTCGCACCGGGGCCAGCGAATACGCCATCAACGGCCGCACCTGCCGGTTGCTCGACGTGCAGGAGCTGCTGAGCGACTCCGGCCTCGGCCGCGAGATGCACGTCATCGTCGGCCAGGGGCAGCTCGACGCGGTGTTGCGCGCGAGTCCCGAGGAGCGCCGCGGATTCATCGAGGAGGCCGCCGGCATCCTGAAACACCGCCGCCGCAAAGAGAAGACGCTGCGCAAGCTCGACGCCATGCAGGCCAACCTCACCCGGCTGAGTGACCTCGCCGGGGAGATCCGCCGCCAGCTCACGCCCCTGGGCCGCCAGGCCGAGGTCGCCCGCGAAGCGCAGACGATCGCCGCCACGGTGCGGGATGCCAAGGCCCGGCTGCTCGCCGACGACGTGGCCTCGCTGCGGGCCCTGCTCGACGCGCACGGCCGCACGGAGCGCGAGCGCCACTCCGAACGCCTCGTGCTGCAGGAACAGCTCGCGCACCGGCAGGCTCGCGTGCTGCGCCTCGAAGACGAGCAGGTCGGCGACGCGGTCGACGAAGCACGCCGCACGAGCTTTGCGCTGGAGGCGGTGCAGGAGCGCCTGCGCGGCCTGCTGAGCCTCGCGACCGGGCGCCTGGCGCTGCTCGGCTCCGCCGCCGAACCCGCGCCCGTCACCGCGGGCGTGACGCCGGCCGCAGTGCACGACGCCGAAGCCGAGATCGAGCGGTTGCAGGCCGCGATCTCGACCGCCGAAACGCACCGGGCCGCGCGGCAGGCGCAGACGATCGCCGTGCGCGCCCGTGTGGATGCGGCCGACGAGCAGATCGCCGAGCAGGCCGCTCTGGTGTCGCGGTACGACCTGGAGAAGTCCGAACTGAGCGGGCAGCTGGCGACGAGTGCGTCGCGGCTGGCCGCCGTGCGCGGCGAGGTGCTCCGGCAGCAGAACGCCCTCGACGCGGCGGCCGCCCGTCGCGCCTCCGCACAAGAAGTCGTCGACGCGGTGAACGCGGCCGGAGCCCGCCTGGAGGCCGAGCAGGCGGCATCCGCTGACGAGCAGAGGCCGGTACCGAGCGCGGCGGCGCTCGACCGGCTGCGCTCGGAGGTACGCCGCACCGAGGGCGAGATCGAGCGGCTGCGCGAGGCGCTGCACGGCCACGAGCGTGAGCGCGACGCGCAGGCCGCCCGCGGCGGAGCCCTCGCGCTCGCCCTCGACCAGCGTGACGGTTCGTCGGCCCTCATCCAGGCCACACTGCCGGGCATCACCGCACTCGTCGCGGAGCACGTGCACGTGCAGCCCGGTTTCGAGAGCGCTATCGCGGCCGCGCTCGGAACGCTCGCCAACGCGGTGCTCGCTGACACCCGCATCCAGGCCGTGGCGGCGCTCGAGCAGGCCGCGGCGAGCGACCTCGGCCGGGTCGAGCTGATCGTCGCCGGGCCGGTGCCCGAGTCCCCGTCGGGCGTTCCGGCGACGGATGCCCCGGCCGGCCTCGTCTGGGCCCACACCGTGATCGAGGCTCCCGCCGGGGTGCTCGGCGTGCTCGAGTCGTGCGTCATCGCCGACGACCTGGCCGCGGCGCAGGCCGCATTCGCCGAATCGGTCGCCGTGCACGGTCTGACCGTCGTCACCCTCGCCGGCGAAGTGCTCACCGATCATGCCCTGCGCGGCGGATCGGGTGCGACTCCCAGCAAGGTCGAGCTCGTCGCGGAACGGGAGGCGGCCGCCGAGCGTCTGGTCGTCGCGACCCGGCTGGTGGAATTGGTGCGCGGGAAACTCGCCGAACAGCGGGCGGCCCTGCAAGCCCAGAAAGCGCAGGTCGAGCGATCCCGCACGGCCCTGCGTGCGCTCGAGGCGGCGCGCACCGCCCACACCGACAAGCGCAACCGCGCCCGGCTGCAGCTCGACGCGGCCGAGGCCGACTTTCAGCGCCTCGCGACCGGTCACGAACCGGCGCTGCTCGCCGTGGCCGAAGCCGAAGCCGCCGCAACGGCGGCTGATGCTGCGCTGCAGGCGGCGCTGGCGCTTCCGCGACCGGTGCTCGATGTGACCGCCCGCGACGAGCTCTCCCGCACACTCGAAGCCTGCCGGGAAGACGAGGTCGAGGCCCGGCTCGGTCTCGACACCGCACGGGAACGCGTCTCCGCGGCACGCGCCCAGGCCGAAGCCCTCGCAGCCCGGCTCGAAGACGAACGTGCCGCCGCCCTCGAAGCCGCCCGACGCGCCGTGCTTCGCCGTCGGCAGGTGGATGCCGCGTCCGGCGTCGCGCAGGCGCTCCCGCTCGTGCTCGCCTCTGTCGATGCGGCCGTGAGCACCGCCCGCCTGCGGGTCGCCACCGCCGAAGCGCAACGCAGCGCCCAGAACGAAGAATTGCGCGCCCTGCGCCGCGAAGAATCGGCGCTGCGCGACCGGGTGCAGGCCCTCACCGAGACGGTGCACGGCCTCGAACTGCAGATCTACGAGAAGAAGCTGCACCTGTCGGGCCTGCTCGAACGGGCGTTGAGCGAACTCGGCCTGACCGAAGAGGTGCTCGCCGCGGAGTACGGCCCCGACGTGCTCATTCCCGAGGTGCTGATTCCCGACGTGCTGATTCCTGCCGTGCTGCCCGCGGCATCCGCTGCCACAATCACGCAGGCAGGAATCGGGCAGGCCACGGGCACGCCCTACGTGCGTGAGGAACAGCAAGCCAGACTCGGCCTGGCCGAGCGCAAACTCGGCCGACTCGGCCGCGTCAACCCGCTCGCCCTCGAGGAGTTCGCCGCGCTCGAACAGCGCCACCGCTTTCTCACCGAGCAACTCACTGATCTCACCCAGACCCGCGCCGACCTGCTCACCATCATCGACGAGATTGACGAGAAGATGCAGGTCATCTTCCGTGCCGCGTTCGACGACACCCAGGCGGCGTTCGCCGAGGTCTTCCCGGTGCTGTTCCCGGGCGGGGTCGGCAGCATCTGGCTGACCGATCCGAGCGACCTGCTGGCCACCGGCATTGAGGTGTCGGTCAAGCCGGCCGGCAAGAAAATCGAACGGCTGTCGCTGCTCTCCGGCGGCGAACGCTCCCTCGCCGCGGTGGCGCTGCTGATCGCGATCTTCAAGGCCCGGCCGAGCCCGTTCTACATCATGGACGAGGTCGAAGCCGCCCTCGACGACGCCAACCTCGGTCGTCTGCTCACGATCTTCGAAGACCTCCGCGAGACAAGCCAACTCATCGTGATCACGCACCAAAAGCGCACGATGGAGATAGCGGATGCCCTCTACGGCGTCAGCATGCGGCAAGACGGGGTCAGTGCCGTCGTCGGCCAGCGGGTCGAGCGCGACTCCGTCGCCTCCTGACCCTCCCGGCCCCGGCGCCGGTGGTTGAGGAGCGTGTCTCGACAGGCTCGACAACCGACGAGCGTCTCGAAACCTGGTGGGCCGACCTGCAGAGCCAGGGGCCTAGGCCTGCGGCGGCAGCACCGAGATCACGGGGTGGTCCTTGGCGATCACGCCGACCTTGGCCGCGCCGCCCGGGGAGCCGATGTCGTCGAAGAACTCGACGTTGGCCTTGTAGTAGTCGGCCCACTGTTCGGGCAGGTCGTCTTCGTAGTAGATGGCTTCGACCGGGCAGACCGGTTCGCAGGCGCCGCAGTCGACGCACTCGTCGGGGTGGATGTAGAGCGAGCGTTCACCCTCGTAGATGCAGTCCACGGGGCACTCGTCGATGCAGGCCCGGTCCTTGACGTCCACACAGGGCAACGCGATGACGTACGTCACAGCGCCAGCAACGCTTCCGCGCGGGAGATCTCGACCTGTTCGTCGCGGGCGACGACCTTGATCCGTTCACGGGCCGTGGCCCCGGCCGCAGCCGCGGCGCCGAGCGCCCGTTCGTGGGCGTCGAGCGTGAGCCAGCCGGCCCAGTCCGTGTAGCGGATGCCGCGCTCATCCAGCAGGGTCAGAATCGCGTCCCCGTCGACATCCTCTGTCCCCGCCTGCAGCACCGGAATGTCCTCGACGAGGCGCGTGACCGTCTCGAGGGCATCACCCTTGGTGTGGCCGATCAGCCCGACCGGGCCGCGCTTGATCCAGCCGGTGGCATAGAGCCCGGCAACGGGCACGCCCGCGTCGTCGATGACCCGGCCACCGTCGTTCGGAATCACGCCACGGGCCTCGTCGAAGGGCACGTCGAGAAGCGCGCTGCCGCGGTAACCGACCGCGCGGTACACGGCCTGCACCGGGTAGTCGAGGATCTCGCCGGTGCCGCGCACGCCGCCATCACCGGTGTGCTCGGTGCGTTCGAAGCGGATGCCCTCCACCCTTTCATCGCCGTAGACCTCCACCGGAGCGTGCAGAAAGTGCAGGTGCAGGCGACGCGAGGCGCCGCTCGGAACCCGGGTGAGCCATCCGTTCAGCGTGCGGGACATGATCTTGACCTGGTTGTTCGAGGCGACGAGCTGTGCCACGTGCTCGTCGGGCACAAAGTCGTCGGCGTAGACGACGAGGTCGACGTCGGGAATGTCGGCCAGCTCGCGCAGCTCGATCGGCGTGAACTTCACCTGTGACGGGCCGCGACGGCCGAAGATGTGCACGTCGGTGACCGGCGATCCGGCGAGCCCGGCGTAGACGTTCTCCGGAATATCCGTCGAGAGCAGGTCGTCGGGGTGCTTGGCGAGCACGCGGGCCACGTCGAGGGCGACGTTTCCGTTGCCGATCACGGCGATGTCGGTCGCGTCGAGCGGCCAGGTGCGGGGCACGTCGGGGTGGCCGTCGTACCAGGACACGAAGTCGGCCGCGCCGAAGGATCCGGGCAGGTCGATGCCGGGAATCACCAGTGGCGCGTCGCTCAGCGCGCCGGTCGCGAAGATCACGGCGTGGTAGCGGGCCTGCAGATCGGCGAGGTTCACGTCGACGCCGTAGCGCACGTTGCCGAGGAACCGCAGAGCACCGCCGGCGAGCATTTCGTGCAGGGAGTTGACGATGCCCTTGATGCGGGGGTGGTCGGGGGCGACGCCGTAGCGGATGAGCCCGTACGGGGTCGGCAGGGCGTCGAAAACGTCGATCGCGACCTCGTGGCCGGCTTCACCGGCGAGACGGGTGAGGATGTTGCCGGCGTAGATACCGGCCGGCCCGGCACCGATGATGGCGACGCGCAGCGGCGAGGTGGATGGGAGTACGGCGGTCACAGGAGGCCTTTCACAAAACAACGAGCACGAAAAAAGTGGATGCGCGCGGGTGGCGCAGGTCAAACCGGAGCGGTCAGCGCAGTCCGGCGGCCATGAGCCCGCGGCGGCGCAGCAGGCGACGCTCGATCGGCGCGAAGATCACGAGCTCCACGAGGATACCGACGAAGAGGATCACGAGGATCGTGGCGAGCACTCCCGACAGGTCGGCGAGCTCGCGGCTCTGCTGCAACAGTGAACCGAGGCCGAATCCGATGGTACCGCCCATCGCGATGATTTCCGCGGCCATCAGCGAACGCCACGCGAACGCCCAGCCCTGTTTCAGGCCCGAAAAATAACCGGGCAGGGCGGCGGGCAGCACGACGAGGGTCGCCATCTGCAGTCGAGAGGCGCCGAGCACGGTGCCCACGCGGCGCAGCTGCGGTGGGATCTGGTCGACGCCGGAGACGAGGCCGTTGGCGATCGAGGGAACGGCGCCCATCAGCACTACGAAGTACACCGTGGCGTCGGTGAGGCCGAACCAGATGATCGCGGCGGGTACCCAGGCGACCGACGGCAGGACCTGCAGGCCGGAGAGCAGCGGCCCCAACGCCCGACGCACGGGGCGGCACTCGGCCAACAATAGGCCGATCGGCGTGCCGATGGCGACGGCGATGAGAAAACCGGCACCGCCGCGTTCGAGGCTCGTCAGCACGGCAATCTGCAGCCGGTCGCTGGACCAGGCGCTGACGAGGGCACCGAAGACGTCGAACGGGCCGGGAATCAGGTCGGGCCGGGGCCGGGCGATGACGATGTAGAGCTGCCAGGCGGCGACGAGGCCGATGAGCAGCAGGATCGGCGGCACGACGCCGTCGAGGGTGCGGCGCACGGCCCCGCGCGGAGTCTCGGGCACGGCCTGCAGGCTGTCGAGCCCGGCTTCGAGGCGGCGCAGCTCATCGTGGCCGGCAGCGCCGGAGCCAGCCGGTTCCGCGGGGCGCGTGCTGGTGGTGCTGGTTTCAGGCGGCATTGCGGCGGATCTCCTGTCGCAGCTGGTCGGTGATTTCGTCGCCCAGACGGGCGACCTCGTTGGATTCGATGCGGCGGGAGCCGGTGTCGGCGATCGTCCACTCGTTGACGACGCGGCCGGGCCGGGACGACATCAGCAGAATACGCTGGCCGAGCCGCGCGGCTTCGCGCACGTTGTGGGTGACGAAGACGATGGTGCGGCCGGTCTGCTTCCAGACCCGTTCGAGTTCCTCGTGCAGCAGGTCGCGGGTGATGGCATCGAGGGCGGCGAAGGGCTCGTCCATCAGCAGCACCTTACGGTCCTGCGCGAGCGATCGGGCGAGCGCAACGCGCTGGCGCATGCCACCGGAGAGCTCGTGCGGGCGCTTGTCGGCGGCGTCCGCGAGATTGACCAGGTCGAGCAGTTCGAGGGCGGCGGGGCGGCGCGCGGCGCGCGGCATGCCGCGCAGCTTGAGGGCGAGTTCCACGTTTCGGCCGGCGGTCAGCCACGGAAACAGGGCGGCGTCCTGGAACATGACGGCGGCCTTGCCGCTGGCCACGGTCACACTGCCCTCGGTGGGTTTTTCGAGGCCGGCGATGATGTTCAGCAGGGTCGACTTGCCGCATCCGCTCGCGCCGAGCAGGCAGACGAACTGGCCGGGCTCGATACGGAGGTTGATGTCGTCGAGCACGAGCGGGCCGGCGCCGTAACGCTTGCCGAGCGCGTCGATGCTGATCGCGGCCGGTTCGACGACGGATGCGGCGAGCCCTGTTGTCGAGACCGGTGCGGCCGTCGCGACCGGCGTACTCACGGCGACACCTCGGAGCCTGCGCCCGAGCCGTCGCCGGCGCCGGTCAGCGGCCCCGGCGCGGTGACGATACCGGCGGCGAGGGTCGAACCGTCCTGAGGGTGAATGACCAGGAACGCGCCGGAACGACGGTTGTCGGCGTAGCGTTCGATGGGCAGGTCACGCGACAAGCGGATGCTGGCCTGCCCGATATCGTTCACGGCGAGCGTCGTGGCCGGCTCCACGGCGAGGGTGGTCAGGTCGAGTCGGCCGGTCACCTCCGCGATCAGGGCCTGCACGACGGTGGTGCCGAACTTCACGAGCACCCGGGCGCCGGGGGCCAGCGGCCGAGGGTCGAGCCAGAACAGCTCGGCGTCGAGCGAGCGGGTGACACCGGGCAGGGTGCCGGCGGCGGCGATGACCGCGCCGCGGGCGATGTCGAGCTCGTCGGCCAGGCGCAGGGCGACCGACTGCGGCGCGAACGCCTCGGTCAGTTCGACGCCGGCGAAGTCGATGCCGGTGACCACGCTCGTGCCGCCGCCGGGCTGCACGGTGACGGCGTCGCCGACACGGATGCTGCCGCTCGCGACCTGGCCGGCATAGGCGCGGTAATCGCGGTAGTCATCGGCCAGCTCGGGGGCGACGACGACCGCACCCTGCGGGCGCAGCACGAGCTGCACGGGCAGGCGGAAGTCTTCGGTGGCGCGGCCGTTCTCGTCGAGGTCGTCGATCACGGTGAGCGTTTCGAGCAGTTCGAGCAGGCTGGGGCCGTCGTACCAGGGCGTGAGCGCGGAGCGGTCGACGACGTTGTCGCCGACGAGCGCCGAGACGGGGATGACGCTGACAGCCGCGGCGTCGATGCCGAGTTCCGTGGTGACCTGGCGAACGCTCGCCTCGACCTCACGGTAGGCGAGCTCGTCGTAGTCGAGCAGGTCGATCTTGTTCACGGCCACGATCACGTGCGGCACCCGCAACAGCGCGACGACGCTCAGGTGGCGGCGGGTCTGCTCGAGCACGCCCTTGCGGGCGTCGATCAGCATGATGACGGCATCCGCTGTCGTCGCGCCGGTGACCATGTTGCGGGTGTACTGCACGTGCCCGGGGCAGTCGGCGAGGATGAATGAGCGTGCCGCGGTCGCGAAGTAGCGGTACGCGACGTCGATGGTGATGCCCTGTTCGCGTTCGGCGCGCAGGCCGTCGGTCAGCAGGGCGAAGTCGATGCCGCCGGCGGCGCCGCCGAAGCCGCGCTCCTGCGAGGTGCGGGTGACGGCTTCGAGCTGGTCGGCGAGGATCGCCTTCGAGTCGTGCAGCAGCCGGCCCACGAGGGTGGACTTGCCGTCGTCGACCGAGCCGGCCGTCGCGAAGCGAAACAGGGTGCCCTGCGGTGCCTCAGAGATCAGGGGCGCCTCGGCGGTAATGAAGGGTGCGGGGGTGTCGGTTACCAAGGTCATGCGCTTACTCCGTTCCGAGTCCGGCGGCCGAGATGGGCGCGCCTCCCGCTTCGGCGAGCACGCCGTTGAGCAGGGTCAGGTCAAACAGGCCGTCGAGGTCGCCGTCTTTGGCGGTGCCGGCCGCCACGGCTTCCCGCAAAGAGACGGGAAAGGTGCTGGCCAGCGGATCATTGGTGAATCGCAGACCGCCGAGGGCACGGTCGATGACCGCGTCCGAGAGTGGTTTTCCGGTGTCCGCGGTGAGCTTGGCGTTGATCACGTCGGCCGCCTCGTCGGGGTGGTCGGTGAGCCAGGCGACGGATGCCGTGTGCCCCTTGAGCAGGGCCCGCACCGTCTCCGGGTGGTCGCGGTTGAAATCCGCACCGACGAGCAGCACGGTGGTCGGGAAGTCGCCGTTCTCCCAGAGGGAGGCCTCGTCGACGAGCACCGTGGCATCCGCCTCGAGCACGAGGCGGGAGACCCAGGGCTCCGGCAGCCAGGCGCCGTCGATCTGCCCGCTCTGAAACAGAGTGAAGGCCCGCGCGTTGTCGGTGGGTGCGACGGTGACGTCGCCGCCGCCGGTCGTGCTGGTCTCGTAGCCTTCGCTCGCGAGCCAGGAGCGCAGGGCCACGTCCTGGGTGTTGCCGAGCTGAGGGCTGGCGATGAGGGCGCCGGCGAGGTCGGCGGGCGAGTCGATGCCCTCCTGCACGACGAGGGCGGCACCGCCGACGGTCGCCCCGGCGACGATGACCGCGCTGCGGCCGGCGCTCTGCACGAAGGTGTTCACGGCGGGGCTCGGGCCCACATAGGCGGCGTCGATCGCGCCGGCGCTGATCGCCTCGATCGCGGCCGGTCCGGCGCCGAAGCTCTGGGCGTTGAGGGCGGTGTCGCCGAGGGCGTCCTGCAGAAAACCGTTTTCGATGCCCACGAGCGCGGGCGCGTGCGTGAGGTTGTCGAAGTAGCCCAGGCGCAGTTCCGCGGCGGGGCCGGGGGCAGCAGAAGCGGCGCCGGAGCATCCGCTCAGCAGGAGTGACGCACCGACCGCGACGGCGACGACCCCGAGGGGGGCGGCCCGCATCAGAAGTAGCCTTCCTTCTTGCGGTCCTCCATGGCGGCTTCGGAAATGCGGTCGTCGGCGCGGGTGGCGCCGCGCTCCGTGATGGTGCTCACGCCCACCTCGCGCACGACATCGGCGACGGATGCCGCGGTCGAGTCGACCGCGCCGGTGCAGCTCATGTCGCCCACGGTGCGGTAGCGCACCGTGCGCGTTTCGACGATTTCGTCTTCGCGGGGCAGGCTGACCGGGCTGACCGACCGCCACATGTTGTCGCGGCGATAGACCTCACGCTCGTGGGCGTAGTAGAGCGGGGGCAGTTCGATGTTCTCGCGTTCGATGTAGCGCCAGACGTTCAGTTCGGTCCAGTTGCTGATCGGAAAAGCGCGCACGTGCTGGCCGACGGTGTGGCGGCCGTTGTAGAGGTTCCACAGCTCGGGTCGCTGGTTGCGCGGGTCCCACTGGCCGAACTCGTCGCGCAGCGAGAGGATGCGCTCCTTGGCGCGGGCCTTGTCCTCGTCGCGGCGGGCGCCGCCGAAGACGGCGTCGTGCCGGCCCGCCGCGATCGCGTCGAGCAGCGGCAGGGTCTGCAGCGGGTTGCGGGTGCCGTCGGCGCGTTCGGCCAGGCGGCCGTCCTGCACGTAGTCCTCGACCTTCGCCACGGTCAGCCGCACGCCGTGGCGGGCGACGGTCTTGTCGCGAAACTCGAGCACCTCGGGAAAGTTGTGGCCGGTGTCCACGTGCAGCAGCGAGAAAGGGATCGTGCCCGGCCAGAACGCCTTCGCGGCGAGGTGCAGCACGACGACGGAGTCCTTGCCGCCCGAGAACATCAGCACCGGGCGTTCGAACTCGGCGACGACCTCGCGGATGATGTGGATGGCCTCGCTCTCGAGCACGTCGAGTTCGCTCAGGCGGTGGTCGGTCGTGGTCGCCGTCGTGGCGGTTGTGGCTGTGACAGTGCTCATAGGTGCAACCCGCATTCCGTTTTCTCGAGGGTGGCCCAGCGGCCGGATCGTGGGTCGTCGCCTTCGGCGACGCCTTTGGTGCAGGGCGCGCAGCCGATCGACGGGTAGCCCTGGTCGAGCAGCGGGTTCAGCACGACCTCGTTCTCGGCCGCGTAGGCGAGGATCTCGTCGTACGACCAGGCGGCGACCGGGTTGACCTTGACGAGGCCGTTGCGGTCGTCCCACACCACGAGCGGCGTGTTCGCGCGGGTCGGCGCTTCGTCGCGGCGCACGCCGGTGAACCAGAGTTCGTAGTCCTTCAGGGACCGCTGAAGGGGTTCGACCTTGCGCATCGCGCAGCAGGCGTTCGCGTCGCGGCCGAACAGTTCGGCGCCGTACTCGGCGTCCTGCTCGGGCACGGTCAGCAGGGGCAAAACGTCGACGATGGTCACGTCGAGGCTCGCCGCAACGGCGTCCCGCGTCTCGTAGGTCTCGGCGAAGTGGTAACCGGTGTCGAGAAAGAGCACGTCGACGCCCGGCAGCTGCTCGGCCACGAGGTGGGGGAGCACGGCGTCGGCCATCGAGCAGGCGACGGCGGCGGCATCCGGGCGAAAGTTCTCGGCGACCCAGGCGACGACCTGATCGGCGCTGGCCTCCCCGAGCAGGGCCGAGCCGCGAGCGGCGAGGGCCTGCAGCTCGGCGTGGGAGCGTTTGGCCGGGCGCAGCGGAACGGCGACGGGCGCTGCCGGGTGCGTACGAATCGTGCGGGGTGACGTCATTTCAGTGCCTCCTCGGGGGCGCGGTGCGCCCATTCGGCGAATGTCTCGTCGTTCTGGCGGTCGGCGAGAAAGCGGCGCACGAGGCGTTCCACGTAATCGGCGAGGTCGTCGGCGGTGACTTTGAGGCCGCGCACGGTGCGACCGAGTCCGGCTTCTTCGCGGTCGACGGATGCGAGGCCGCCGCCCAGGTGCACCTGGAACCCGGGGGTCGACCCGCCGTCGCCGTCGGGCAGCAGCTGGCCCTTCAGGCCGATGTCCGCCGTCTGGATGCGGGCGCAGGAGTTCGGGCAGCCGTTCACGTGCAGGCTGATCGGGTGCGGGGCGTCGATGCCGGCGAGGCGTTTTTCGAGCTCGAGGATCGCATCCGTCGCCGCCTGTTTGGTCTCGACGATCGCGAGCTTGCAGAATTCGATGCCGGTGCAGGCGATCGTGGAACGGCGGAACAGGCTGGGCCGTGCCGCGAGGCCGATCTCGTCGAGCTCTGCGATGAGGGACTCCACGTGCTCCTCGGCGACGTCGAGCACGACGATCTTCTGGTGCGGGGTCGTGCGCAGCCGGGTCGAACCGCGCTCTTCGAGCAGCTCGGCGAGCCTGATCAGCGTCTGGCCGGAGATGCGGCCGACGAAGGGGGCAACGCCGATGTAGAAGCGCCCGTCCTTCTGCTTGTGCACGCCGATGTGGTCGCCCTGGGTCTTCGGGCGCGGGGCGGCGGGGCCGTCGGGCAGGGGGTAGCCCAGATATTCGTCTTCGAGGATGCGGCGGAACTTCTCGGTGCCCCACTCGGCGAGCAAAAACTTCAGGCGGGCCTTGCCGCGCAGGCGTCGGTAGCCGTAGTCGCGAAAGATGGAGGCGACACCGCGCCAGACCTCGTTGATGCGGTTGGGGGCGACGAAGGCGCCGAGCCGTTCGGCCAGGCGGGGCGTGGTGCTGAGGGCGCCGCCGATCCAGAGGTCGTAGCCGATGCCGAGCTCGGGGTGCTCGACGGCGACGAGGCCGATGTCGTTGATCTCGTGCACGACGTCCTGGCTGGGGTGGCCGGTGATCGCGGTCTTGAACTTGCGGGGCAGGTTGGCGAACTCGTCGGTGCCGAGAAACTTCTCGGCCAGTTCGGCGATGGCGGCGGTGGGGTCGATGAGCTCGTCGGCGGCGATGCCGGCGACGGGTGAGCCCAGGAACACGCGGGGCACATCGCCGCAGGCCTGGGTGGTTTCGAGCCCGACGGCCTCGAGGCGGCGCCAGATCTCGGGCATGTCCTCGATCTGGATCCAGTGCAGCTGCACGTTCTGGCGGTCGGTGATGTCGGCGGTGTCGCGGCCGAAGTCGCGGGAGACCTCACCGATCACGCGAGCCTGTTCGGTGCTGAGCTGGCCGCCGTCGATGCGCACGCGCAGCATGAAGTAGCGGTCTTCGAGCTCTTCGGGCTCAAGCGTCGCGGTCTTGCCGCCGTCGATGCCGGGCTTGCGCTGCGTGTAGAGGCCCCACCAGCGGAACCGGCCGTGCAGGTCGGTGCCGTCAATGGAGTCAAAACCCTGTTTGGAGTAGATCTCTTCGATGCGGCCGCGCACCGCGAGGCCGTTGTCGACCTGCTTCCAGACCTCGTTGCCGTTGAGCGGTTCGGGTCCGTCGATCTTCCACTGCCCGTTGGGGCGGGTCGAGGGCCGCGGTGGTCGGGCTGCCGGCAGCTTCGGTGCCGGCGCCTGTGCCGGTGTGGCCTCGGTCTGATTCGACGACACGATCTACTCCTCGGGTTGAGATGGGGATGGGGCGGGTGGGACAGGGGATGTGCGGGTCGAGGTCACCCGGGAGGGGTGACCGGTGGCCCTAAGTTATCGCGCGGGCCGGGCCGGCACGGCGGGCGCGGTCACGCGCGGTCATCTGCTGTCACACGGCGTCGCGCGCCGCGCAGCGGGTGGCTTTTGCGCCGGGGGAGCCGTAGCATGCGGCGCGCCGGATGCGGGTGCGCCGCCGCTCGGTAGCGGTCCAGCACCACGTCCACGAGTTCCTGCGGTGCGGGCGCGTCGGCCCGCAGCAGCGGAGCGGTCACGAGGTCAGCTCCGGCGGCCTCGGCGAGGCCCTGAAAGTAGCCGGGCGCCAGCAGATAGCTGGCAAGCACGACCCGATGTCGGGGATGCTCGGCGCGCGCTGTCGCGATGGCTGCGGTGAGGCGGGGCTCGGCCGCTGAGAGAAATCCGATGGCCACCGGGCGACCCAGCGCCCGCGACAGCCGGTCGGCGACCACCCGGCAGTCGGCGACGGCGCGGGCGTCGCTTGATCCGGCAGCCCCGAGCACGAGCGTGTCTTCGGCGAGCAGCCCGGCCTCGGCGAGGCGGCGCTGCAGCAGGCGCACGATGCGGTCGTCGGGTCCGAGCGCTGCGCCGAGCTGAACGGCTCGGTCGGTCGCGGCGAGCACGGCCTCGGTCAGGTCGACGTGCACGTGATAGCCGGCCGAGAGCAACAGGGGCACGATGATGGCGGGGGCCGCCGGGGGCAGCGTCGCGAGGGTGGCCGGGGTGTCGGGCTGCTGCACGTCGACGAATCCGAGGGTGACGTTCAGGTGCGGGGCGGCGGCCGCGACGGCTCGCATGAGTGTTGCCACGGCGGCCTGCCCGGCGGGCGCGTTGGTGCCGTGGGCGATGCCCACGAGAGAGGAGGGTGCGGCCGCCCCGTCGCGCGTCACGCCCTCAGTCTGCATTCCCCCAGTCTGCGGGGCGCCGCACCCGTTCCGCGCCGTATTGCGCCAGGTTTCAGATTTCAGATGTCGGGTTGAAGGCCCGACACGGTCGTCAGACCAGCGGCACGTTGCTGCGCATGAGCCCGTCGGGGTCGACGGTGCGCTTGATCTCGGCGAGGCGGGTGATGTCCTCGCGGGAGACGGCATCCGCCATCGTGTACGAACTCGAGAGCAGCGACAGCGGAGAGCGCGGAACGGTCTTCCCGGCGGTCGCTGCCCGCAGCGTGTCGAAGACGTGGTCGTCGATGTGCCGGCTCGGATCCATCAGGAACGCGGCCGCGAAGACGATGCACTCCGCGCTGAGGCTCCCGGCGACGCCGGCGGGGGAGTTGCCGCGGGCATCCGGCCGGAGGGCCCCGCCGAGCGGCCGCAGCTGCAGCATGGCGAGCCCGTCGGCGCTCGCCGCGCGGAACGCCGCCACGAGGTCGCCGATCGTGTCGGCGGTGAACTCGGTCAGGGTGGCACCCCAGTCGAGCGAGGGGACCGGTTCGTCGGGATCGGCCGAGACCTCGCCGAGGCGGCTGATGCCGAAGGCCCGGGTCTGGTCCATGATCGGCTCCGCGGCCGTCAGCAGCGGGGCGAGCAGGTCGGCACAGCGCTCCGCGCCCCCGACGAAGACCACGTCCACGGTCGCGAAACTGTGCCCGCGCATGGGTTCGGGCACCATTTCGATGTCGGGCATGTTGATCAGGCCGGCGAAGATGCTCAGCTCGTTGGGGGCATTCGCCATGATCACGGCGACCTGTTCGAGCACCGTGTCGGCTTCCTCGGCGGCGAACACGATGCGGCCGCCGAACAGTTCGGGCGCCTCGAACAGGTCGATCTCGACAGTCGTGACCACACCGAACAGTCCGCCGCCGCCGCGCAGCGCCCAGAGCAGTTCGGGGTTGCTCTCGGGGGTGACCCGGCAGATATCGCCGCGGCCGTCGACGAGCTCGACGGCGCGGAGGGAGTGCGCGGCGAGTCCCTGCCAGCGGCTGAACCAGGAGTGACCGCCCGAGAGCAGGTAGCCGGTCACGCTGACATCGGGGCTGCTGCCGGCCAGGGCGATCAGGCCGGTTCCTTCGAGTCGGGCCAGCAGGGTGCCCCAGCTGATGCCGCTGCCGACCCGCGCGACGCGGTCGGCGACGTTGATCGTGATCTCGTCGAAGGCGCTTGTGCGCACGAGAATGCAGTCCGCGCAGTCACCGGCGGCACCGTGGCCGCGTGGCTGCACGGTCACTCCGAACTTGCCGGCGCGGGCGGCAGCGACGATGCGGGTGACATCGTGCACGTCGCGGGGCGTGGCCACGGCGAGCGGCTGCTGGTCGACCGCGACGTTCCAGGGCTTGCGGGCGGTATCCCACCGGGGGTCGCCGGGGCGCACGAGGGAACCGTGCAGGTCGGCGGCCAGATAGTCCAGAACGGGGTGAAGCCGGGTTGAATTCGACATGGGTATTCCTTTCGTCATCGTTGACAACGAAGGTACCGAGCCTCGCCGCCCTAGGGTAGGGGTATGGCTGAACGCACCCCCTGGTCCCTGTCCGGCGCTCTGCGTGGAATGTTCGCGAAGAAGACGATCGATGACGCGACCTGGGACGACCTCGAAGACGCCCTCATTCAGGCCGACTTCGGACCGGGCGTCACCGAGGTCGTCGTCGCCGAGCTGCGGGCGAAGGTCGCCAAATACAACACCACCGACCCGGCCGATTTGCAGCGGATGCTGCGCGAGGGCATCGAAGAGCGCCTCGCCGCCTACAATCCCACCCTCACCCTCAGTGAGCGGCCGGCAATCGTGCTCGTCGTCGGCGTGAACGGGGTCGGCAAGACCACCACGATCGGCAAGTTCGCCAAGTTTTTGCACACCTATGGGCGCACGGTCGTGATCGGCGCGGCCGACACGTTCCGCGCGGGGGCCGTCGAGCAGCTCGCCACCTGGGCGGATCGCGCGGGGGCGCAGATCGTGCGGCCGCAGATGGAGGGCCAGGATCCGGCATCCGTCGCCTTTCAGACCGTGGACAAGGCCAAGCGGGAGGGCATCGAGATCGTGCTGATCGACACCGCCGGCCGGTTGCAGACCAAGGGCGGGCTGATGGACGAGCTCACCAAGATTCGTCGGGTCGTCGAGAAGCAAGCGCCGATCGCCGAAGTTCTGCTGGTTCTCGACGCGACGACCGGTCAGAATGGCCTGGCGCAGGCGGAAGCTTTCATCGAACACGCGGGGGTGACGGGTCTGGTGCTGACCAAGCTCGACGGTTCGGCGAAGGGCGGCTTCGTGCTCGCCGTGCAGGAGAAGACCGGCATTCCCATCAAGCTCGTGGGCCAGGGCGAGGGCATCAACGACCTCACCGGGTTCACGCCGCACGTGTTCGCACAGAAACTCATCGGATGACCGCGCATGTAAACGCTCACGAGCTCCCACACTTTTCCCGACGCTTCAAGACAATGAGGACCGCATGACCATCGAACACGATTTCTTCGGAATTCTCGGCAGCGACGATGACGGCGAGGTGTACTGGTCGGACACCGCCGAACTCGGCGACGAGAGCGTCGAGGTCGATCTCAGCTCACCCGACGAGGACTCGGTGTCGGTGGAGGCGCTCGACATTGCCGCCGCGATGATCCACGCGATCGAAGAGGTCGACTCCCAGGCCCGCGAGTCGCTCGTGGCCGACCTCTCCGCGGAGGGTTCGATCACTGCGAAGTTCATCGACCAGCAGGTTGACGAGCTCGGCCCCGAGGCCCTCGGCAACGCCCTGATCTGGGATTCCGGTGACCAGCAGATCGACTTCCTGCGCTCGCTGCGCTTGCAGCGGGTGGGCTTCCACCCGCACCACAACGGCAATGAGGAGCACTTCGCGCTGCTCGACTACTCGATCAGCCCCGGCGACACCGACGCGCTGCTCGTGGTGACCATCGACATCCACGGCGACACGATCGTCATCGCGCCCGACAGCTGACGCGACGCCGCCAACGAGAAAGTCCCCGTACCGACCTCGGTACGGGGACTTTTCGTGTGACCGTTAGCTCAGCAGATCCTTATGGCCGCGCACCATGAAGAAGGCCAGGGGCCCGGCCGCGAAGATGAGGATGGCGGCCCAGAGGAAGGTGGAGTGGTATCCGCTCACCAGGGCGCCGAGTTCGGCCGCCTGCGTGGGAGCCGTGCCGACGAGGTACGAGCTCACCGCGGCCGTGTACAGCGCGGTGAAGAGGGCGGTTCCGATCGATCCGCCGATCTGCTGCATCGCGGTCACCGCGGCGCTCGCCGCGCCGGCATCGTGGTCGGCGATCCCCGACAGGGCCACGTTCTGCAGCGGCACGAAGATCATCGAGAGCCCCGCGCCGAGCAGGATCAGCCCCGGTAGCACCTCGACGAGGTAGTTGCCCTCGACGGTGATGCCGGTCAGCCAGAGCAGGCCGGCGGCGCCGACGATCGGTCCGACCGTCATCGGGATGCGCACACCGATGCGGGCGAGGAACTTCGAGAGCACGCCGGCGCCGATGATGATCGTGACGGTCATCGGCAGCGAGGCGAGTCCGGACTGGATGGGCGTGTACTGCAGCACGATCTGGAAGTACAGCGTGAGAAAGAGCAGCGCGCCCAGCAGCGCCGCGCCGGAGAGCAGCGCGGTCAGGAACGCGCTGCCGCGCACCCGGTCGGCCATGATGCGCAGCGGAAGCAGCGGATGGTTCGAACGGCTTTCCACGAACACGAACAGGCCCAGCAGCACGAGTCCGAGCGGCAGGAAGACGAGCACCGGCCAGGTACCCCAGCCGTTCTCGGCCTGCGCGAAGCCGAAGACGAGCGAGCCGAGGCCGAGGGCCACGAGAATGGCGCCGGGCACGTCGTACTTGGTGTTGCCGTGCGCCTTGCTCTCCTTGATGATCGGAATGGCGCCCGCAATCGCGACGATGGCGATCGGCACGTTCACGTAGAGGCACCAGCGCCAGCTCGCGTACTCGGTGAGCACGCCGCCGAGGATGAGCCCGACGGCCGCGCCACCACCGGCGATCGCACCGTAGACGGCGAAGGCCTTGATGCGGTCCTTGCCGCCGGGAAAGTTCACGGTGAGCAGGGCGAGTGAGGCGGGGGCGAGCAAGGCGGCGAAGAGCCCCTGCAGGCCACGGGCCGCGATCAGTTCCCAGGTGCTCTGGGCGGCGCCACCGAGGGCGGAGGCGATGGCGAAACCGGCCATGCCCACGATGAAGGAGCGCTTGCGGCCCCAGAAGTCGGCGATCCGGCCGCCGAGCAGAAGCAGGGCGCCGAAGACGAGGGAGTAGAGGGTGACGACCCAGGTGCGGTCGCCGTCGCTCATGCCGAGGGCGATCTGGGCCTGGGGGAGCGCGATGTTCACGATGGTGCCGTCGAGCACGACCGTGAGCTGGGCGAGCGCGACGATGGCGAGAAGCCACCAGCGCTTCGCGTTGTGCGGGGTGGAGTCGGCCGCTGCGGAGGCGGTGTGGGCAGCGGGTGCTGCGGCCGCCGACGAGGGCGGGACGGTACTGGAAACGGGGTTAGGCATGAGGAGTACTCTACGCCAAAACCGAACGAACTAGTTCGTTTTGTGTGAACTTCTCGCTATAGTCGAGTCATGGCACGCGATGGAGCAGACACCCAGACCCGCATTCTCGAGGCGGCTCGCACCGAGTTCGCGGCCTACGGCCTCGCCGGGGCGCGCATCGACCGCATCGCGAAGGCTGCATCGGCGAGCAAGGAGCGCATGTACGCCTACTACTCCGACAAGCGGCAGCTGTTTCTCGCGGTGCTCGAGCTCAACCTGCGGGAGTTCGCGAGCGCTGTCGTGCTGGTCGACAACGACGTGCCGGCCTTCGCCGGGGCCCTCTTCGACCACGCCGTGGCTCACCCCGACCACCTGCGCATGATCGACTGGGCGCGTCTGGAGACCGACGGCACGCTGACTCCCTCGACGGATGTCGTGCTCGGCTACCGCGATGAGCAGGTGCGTCGCATCGAGCTCGCCCAGGCGGCCGGAACCGTCGATGCCGCGTGGGCGCCGAGCCAGCTCATGACGCTCATCTTCGGCCTCATCTCGGCCTGGCTGCACGAACCCGGGCTCTCCCTCGCCTACGGCCGTGAGCCCGATGCGGCGGCCCTCGCCGCGCGCCGCGCCAACGTCGTGCACGCCGTCGAGCGCCTCGTCGAGCCCCGCTCCCGGGCTGCCGACTAGGTACAAGGTCCCGACCTTGGTCAACCGGTCGACCCCAGAATGGGGCACGAAGCAAATGACCTGTTTTCGGCATGGGCCGTGCATCCCAATGCTGGCGCGGCACGGGGGATAGAACAGCTGTTTTAAGCGTGATTACGCGCTTTTCAAGCACGCTCGTACGGTGAGATCAGTCAAAGAAACTTTGACCTGCTGGACGACACGGGGGCATCGAGCCAAACGCCGAGCGGCATACATAGATCGCTGATTTGAAAGGTTTTATCATGCGTAAGTCAACATTCGCCGCTCTGGCACTCATGGGTTCCGTAGCCCTCGTCGGCGCTGCAGTCACGCCCGCCATGGCCGCCACAACAGACACAACGATCGCGACTGTCGCCGTCACCGGTGGAGTCCTGACGATGGTGGCACCCGAAACCGCTGCCCTCACGGCCATTGTGTCGAGCTCGGCCCCCCAGACAGCATCCGCAGAGCTGACTGGGGTGCAGGTCATCGATGATCGAGCCTCTATTGCAATTTGGACCGCCACTGCCACCCTCAGCGCGTTCGTCCCAACGAACGGAAGCACCACGGTCATCCCCCTGACCACTGCCACCTACGTCCCGGACGCCGCCGTAGTCACTGTGAGCCCGACTACCGTCGTCACGCCCAGCTCAGTCACTGATTTGACTGACCCGGAGACCGTCCAGGTTTCCGCCGGCGGCACCAGCAGTAACACGGCCACGTGGGGGGCCAAGGTCGAAGTCACCGTTCCGGCTCTTGCTCTGGCAGACATTTATACGGCGACGCTCACGCACTCCGTCAGCTAATTTCTAGCGATAGGCGATAGGTGGGGGTGCGTGAATCGTGGCCCCACTCTCTCGTAGCTGCCAACATCTTCCGCGAAACACATAACGGCCAGGAATTCGGCTTGGAAAGACGATTGCTCTTGATCAGGAAAAAATTCGTGGCCGTCATTGGCGTCATCTTCCTACTGTCGGTCGCTTCCTCGGCTGCACAAGCACAGGAGTCAGGGATTTCGGGCGGAGCCGTGGCCGAAGTTGAAGGGGGCCAGGGTGTCGGAATCAAACTTCTCGACATGCCCGAGTCGACTCAAAGCGATCCCCGAACGCGAACGTACATCGTCGATCAAGTTGGCCCCGGCACAGTATTAGAGCGGCGGGTCCAGATTCAGAACAATTCGACCTCCGACAAGGTGGTGTACGTCTACGTGAGCTCGGCAACTATCCAGGATGGGAACTTCGTTGGAGATTCCTCGTCCTCGCAAAATGAGCTCACAACATGGACGACTCTCGAACAATCTCAGCTGAAAATGCCCAGTGGGAGCGAAGTTGATGTACTTGCCACCATCTCCGTCCCCTCCGATGCATCGGAGGGAGAGCAATACGGCGCGATTTGGGCTGAGGTGAGAAGCGCTCCGTTAGCTGGGTCGAGCATTGTTCAAGCAAGCCGGGCGGGCGTGAGAATCTACTTGTCAGTGGATGAAGGCAACGGAACACCGGCAGACTTTGCTGTCGGATCGTTGACCCCATCACGCGACGCCGAGGGGCTTCCTACGCTTTCTGCCTTGGCGGAGAACACAGGCGGTCGAGCGATCGATATCTCGGGTGAACTAAATTTGGCCAATGGGCCCGCTGGGCTTTCTGCGGGACCGTTCACGGTTCAGCAAGCCACGACGCTGGCCCCGGGCGACTCCGGCGAAGTCGTCTTCACCCTCTCCGACGAACTCCCGAACGGCCCGTGGGATGCAACGCTCTCTCTCAAGAGCGGCCTGGTCGAGCGCGAAGTTACGGCCACGATCACTTTCCCCGACGCTGGAGTCGGCGAAACCGTGGCCCCGAACGAGGCTCCGGTGCTGCTGATCACGCTCGTCTCCTCGGGCGTGCTGCTCCTGCTGATAGCTGCCGGCACTCTCATCGTGCTGCGGCGCCGCAGGAAGACGGCCACGCCGGCCGTCGAGACGGCGCACGCCGACGCATCCGTCTAGGACACTTACTGAATCGTGCCCTTCTGCGGATCGCCGAAGGGCACGTTTTCGAGCACCGTGACATCCGTCGGCTCGGCCTGCAGGCCGCGCAACAGGGCGTTCAGCTGTGTCATCGGGGTGCCCGCGGCGTGGGCGGCGAGGTCGGTCGCCTCGCTCCAGCGTTCGATGATCACGACGTGGTTCGCGCTGCGGTGCGCGGCATAGAGTTCGCAGCCGGGCTCGTCGTGCACCTTGGGTGCGACGAGGGCGAAGGCGTCGAGAATCTGCTGCAGCTTGCCGGGCTGGGGAGTGAGCGTGGCAACGACGACGACTGACATGTGTTCTCCTCGTGAGCGACCCGGCGAGATGCGGGTGATTACACCGTACTGGTACAGCCAAAGCGGGCGGCGAATCAGGCCGGGTGACCGGGGGAGCCGTGAAGTTCCGTTAAACTAATCCAACTATGGCTACTTTTGGAAACCTCTCAGATCGCCTGGCCGAGACGTTCAAAAATCTCCGCACCAAGGGCAAGCTCACGGCAGCGGATGTCGACGGCACCGTTCGTGAGATCCGGCGCGCCCTTCTCGACGCCGACGTCGCCCTCGAGGTCGTCAAGGCCTTCACCGGCATCGTGCGCGAGCGCGCGCTCAGCGACGAGGTCAACAAGGCGCTGAACCCGGCCCAGCAGGTCGTGCAGATCGTCAACGAAGAACTCGTGCAGATTCTCGGTGGCACCCAGCGCCGCCTCGAGTTCGCGAAAAAGCCACCGACCATCATCATGCTCGCGGGCCTGCAGGGCGCCGGCAAGACCACGCTCGCCGGCAAGCTCGCGAAGTGGCTCGCCAAAGACGGCCACACCCCGCTGCTCGTCGCCGCCGACCTGCAGCGCCCGAACGCCGTCACCCAGCTCGAGGTCGTCGCCCGCCAGGCCGGCGTCGCCGTCTACGCGCCCGAGCCCGGCAACGGTGTGGGCGACCCGGTCAAGGTCGCCCGCGACGGCGTGAAGTGGGCCGTGCAGAAGGTGCACGACGTGGTCATCGTCGACACCGCCGGCCGCCTCGGAGTCGACGCCGAGCTCATGAAACAGGCCGCGAACATCCGCAAGGCCATCGACCCCGACGAGGTGCTCTTCGTCATCGACGCCATGATCGGCCAGGACGCCGTCGCCACGGCGAAGGCCTTCCAGGACGGCGTGGACTTCACCGGCGTCGTGCTCACCAAGCTCGACGGCGACGCCCGCGGTGGCGCCGCGCTGTCCGTTGCTTCGCTGACGGGGCGCCCGATCATGTTCGCCTCGACCGGTGAGGGCCTCGACGACTTCGAGCCCTTCCACCCCGACCGCATGGCCGGCCGCATCCTCGACCTCGGTGACATCCTCACCCTGATCGAGCAGGCGCAGGGTGCGTTCGACGAAGACGAGGCCCGCAAGGTCGCCGAGAAGTTCGCGACCGACACCTTCACCCTCGACGACTTCCTCGGCCAGATGCAGCAGCTGCGCAACATGGGCTCGATCAAGAAGATGATGAGCATGCTCCCCGGCGCCGGCGCCATGAAGCAGCAGCTCGACAACTTCGACGAGCGCGAGATCGTGCGCACCGAGGCCATCATCCAGTCGATGACCAAGCTCGAGCGCACCACCCCGAAGCTGCTCAACGGCTCGCGCCGCCTGCGCATCGCGAAGGGCTCAGGCTCGAGTGTCACCGAGGTCAACCAGCTCGTGCAGCGCTTCGAGCAGGCCGCGAAGATGATGAAGACCGTCGCCCGCGGCGGCATGCCCAACATCCCCGGCATGGGCCCGATCCCCGGCGCCCCGTTCGCCGGCGGCAAGGGCAAGCAGGTACAGAAGAAGAAGGGCTCCAAGTCGGGCAACCCGGCCAAGCGTGCCGCCGAGAACGCGGCCCTCGCCGCGGGTGTCAAGCCCGTCACGCCGTCGACGGATGCCGCGGGTTCCGGCTTCGGCATCGGCGGCGGCAGCACGGCCCAGCCCGGCAAGGGCAAGGCCGGCGGCCCGAGCGCCGAAGAGATGGAAGCCCTGCAGAAAATGCTCGGCCGGTAGCTCCGCCCCGCCCCCTGCCGCGCCAATTCCCGCTGGTCGAGATTTCGGCAGGCTCAATCCAGCGGGAGCGCGCACGCCGGTTGTTGAGCCTGTCGAAATCTCGACCAGCGGAAAAGGCGAGGTGTCAGGGGCGCAACCTAGGATGGCGGCATGACCTCAACGACGAACCGTCCGGTGCGCCTCGGCGTGCAGATCGCCCCGCAGCACGCCCCCTACGAGAAGATCCGCGACACCCTCACCGAGGTCGAAGCACTCGGCGCCGACATCGCGTTCAACTGGGACCACTTCTTTCCGCTGAGCGGTGACCCCGACGGCCTGCACTTCGAATCCTGGACCATGCTCGCCGCCTGGGCCGAGCAGACCACCACGATCCAGCTCGGCGCCCTCGTCAACTGCAACAGCTACCGCAACGCCGACCTGCAGGCCGACATGGCTCGCACGATCGACCACATCAGCGCTGGGCGCTTCATCTTCGGCACGGGAGCCGGCTGGTTCGAGCGGGACTACGACGAATACGGCTACGAGTTCGGCACGCCCGGAACCCGGCTCAACGCCCTCGACGAGAGCCTCACCCGCATCGAGGCGCGCTGGGGCACGATCAACCCGCCGCCCGTGCACGAGATCCCGGTGCTCATCGGCGGTGGCGGCGAGAAGAAGACCCTGCGCATCGTCGCCCAGCACGCCGACATCTGGCACTCCTTCGGCGACCCGCAGGTGCTCGCGCACAAGCTCGGCGTGCTGGGGGAGTGGTGCACTAAGGTCGGCCGCGATATCACCGAGATCGAGATCTCCACCGAACTGAAGAACCGCACGGTCGAGCAGGCCGACCAGCTCTACGACCTCGGCGCGCGCCTCTTCACGCTCGGCGTCTCCGGGCCTGACTACGACCTCGCGCCGGCGACCGACTGGCTGGCCTGGCGCGACTCCAAGAACGCCTAGCCGCCGCCGGAGAAGGGCAGCGCCTCAGGCGGGCAGGCCGAGCCGCAGTTCGCGGCGCAGCGACCGCACCACGGCGGGCAGGCTCCCGCCGGTCGACGCGGCGACGGCCAGCTGGCGCTGGTAACTCGCGCCCTTGTCGAGGATCAGGTTCAGCTGCAGCAACTCGGTCAGGCAGTCGAGCCGCTCGGCGACCGGCGTGAGGGTCTCGATGAGCCGGCGCACATCATCCGTCACCAGGCGCTCATTGCCGGCGGCGTCGAGGATGATCTCGGCGTCCATGCCGTATCGCGCGGCACGCCACTTGTTCTCCCGCACGAACCACTGCGGCATCCGCGGCACGGTTTCGCCGGCGTCCAGCCGAGTCGACATCCATTCCACGAGGCACTGGATGAGCGCCGCGATGGCGCCGAGCTCCTGGGTCGTCGACACGCCGTCGCAGACCCGCACCTCGATCGTGCCCCAGCGCGGCGAGGGGCGGATGTCCCAGCGCACCTCGGTCACATCCTCGATCACTCCGGTGCTGGTCATGTCGTCGACGTAGCCTTCCCAGGCCTCCCAGTCATCGAGGTCCCACGGCAGGCCCGCGGTCGGCAGCTGCTGGAACATCAGCGAACGGTTGCTGGCATAGCCCGTGTTCACCCCGGCCCAGAACGGGCTCGACGCGGAGAGCGCCTGCAGGTGTGGGATATAGCTGAGCATGCCGTTCAGGATCGGGATGACCTTGTTCTTGTCCTCGATGCCCACGTGCACGTGGATGCCCCAGATCATCATGTTGCGGCCCCACCACTGGGTGCGGTCGATGAGCTTGTGGTATCTCGGCTTGTCGGTGACCTCCTGGTCGAACCACTGCCCGAACGGATGCGAGCCGCTGCAGACGGGGTCGACGCCGAGCGGTTCGGTAATGGCCCGAACCTCCTCGACCTGACCGGCGACATCCGCCACCGCGCCGGCGACCGTGTCGTGCACGCCGCTGACCAGCTCGACCGTGTTGAGCAGCAGCTCCTCGGTGATGTGCGGGTGGTGCGAGCCGTCGGGGCCGCGCAGGGCCTCGAGCACGTCGCCGCCGATCGAGCGCAGGTCGCCGGTCTGCTGGTCGACGAGGGCCAGTTCCCATTCGATGCCGATGGTGGATCGGGCGGATTGCGCGAAGTCGAGTGTCACGGGTGCTCCTTGCGCGGGGGTCAGACAGGTGGATTATGCAGAATGCGGGGATGTCTGGCAGAATGATCAGTCGTGATCTCTTCTGTCCGACCCTCTATCTAGACAGAAGAAGATCCCCTAGAGCTTATTGCCGAGTGTGCCCCCACGCTCACGGCCAAGGTTCGCCAAACAAGAGAATCAACACAGGAGAATTGTGGCTGTCAAAATCCGTCTGAAGCGCATGGGCAAGATCCGTGCACCGTACTACCGCGTCGTCGTTGCCGACGGTCGCACCAAGCGCGATGGTCGAGTGATCGAAGAAATCGGCATCTACCACCCCACGCAGAACCCCTCGATCATCGAGATCAAGTCTGAGCGTGCGCAGTACTGGCTCTCCGTTGGCGCCCAGCCGACCGAGCAGGTTGCTGTCCTCCTCAAGCTGACCGGCGACTGGGGAATCTTCAAGGGCGACAAGAACGCCGTGTCGACCGTGAAGATCAAAGAGCCGAAGGTTGCTTTCGTCGCCGACGAGAAGAAGAAGCCGGTTCTGCGTCCCAAGGCTGAGAAGCCCGTTGTCAAGGCTGAAGAGCCCGCCGAGGCCGCTGCCGACGCGACCGACGAGGCGTAATTTTGCTCGCTCCCGCGCTTGAGCACCTCGTCAAGGGGATCGTTGATCACCCGGACGATGTGCACGTTGCCGAAAAAAAGTCCCCCCGCGGCGATGTCCTCGAGGTTCGTGTGAACCCCGAAGACCTCGGCCGGGTCATTGGCCGTGCCGGTCGCACCGCGAAAGCGCTGCGCACCCTGGTGGCGGCACTGGCCGACGGCAAGCGCGTACGGGTCGACGTCGTCGACACCGATTTCTGAGCCGGAGATGAGTCCGGTGAACGACACAGCAGTAGTCAGTGCGTCAGAACCCCAGCCGCAGTTGCGGGTGGGGCGTCTGACGAAGGCGCACGGCCTCAAGGGAGCGATCAAGCTCGAACTGTTCACGGATGACCCGGGGCGACGTTTCGTCCCGGGCGCCGTGTTCACGCTCCAGGTTCCGACCGGCAGCAGCTGGCACGGCAAGACCATCGAACTCGTCGAGCTGCGCTGGTACAACCAGCACGCCGTCGGGTTTTTCAAGGATGTCCCGGATCGCGAGACAGCGGAAACGCTGGCCAAAGCCATCCTGTGGATTGACCAGGATTCGGCTGAGCAGCCCGACGAGGAAGACGCCTGGTACGACCACCAGTTGGTCGGCCTCGCCGTGCACCGCGACGGCATCAAGATCGGCACCATCGCGCGGCTCGAGCACCTGCCCGCGCAGGACCTGCTGATCGTCAAGACCGCGTCCGGTGAGGTGATGGTGCCCTTCGTGAAGGCCATCGTGCCCGCCGTCGACGTGAAGGCCGGCATTGTGACGATCACGCCGCCGCCCGGACTGCTCGAAGATCTGCCCGAAGAGCCCGATCTGCCCGAAGAGCCCGAGCTGGCCGAAGAGCCCGAGCTGCCCGAAGCCGAGGCTTCCGAACTTTCGTAGGTTGTGCTGTCGATCGCTGACAGCTGTGTGCGCGCCACCCCGCTCTAGCGGCCTCGCTCGCTCACAGCTGTCACGTATCGACACGCGCGCCCGCACAGCGGCCAGGCCCGCCACGTCGCCCGTCCGGCCTCACAGCGGCCATGCGACACCCTGAGGCGTCGGAAACACGCAGTCCACCCGGCAGAAACCCGCTCGCATCGCGTGAGTCCTACCGTGGAAACAGGCCCCACCGGCCGGTTTCTTCGAAAGGCCGCACCATGTCCTACGTCACCCCCACCCGCTTGATCGACGCCGCCGTTCAGGCCGGCATCGCCAAGGCGAACCTCAGCATCGGCCAGCTCCTCGCCCGCGGCACCCTCGCCGGCGCGATCCTCGCCTGTGCGACAACGCTCGCCTATACCGGCACCGCGCAGACCGGCCTGCCCCTCGTCGGCGCCCTGATCTTTCCGATCGGCTTCGTCATGATCGTGCTGCTCGGCCTCGAACTCGTCACCGGCAGCTTCGCCCTCATCCCGCTGGCCGTGTTGGAAGGCCGCACCAGCGTGGGGCGGATGCTGCGCAACTTCGGTGTCGTGATCGTCGGGCACCTGCTGGGCTGCGGCCTCTACGCGGGGCTCTACCTGGCCACGATCACGCGCATGGGAACCGACCAGACGCATCCGCTCATCGCGACGCTGATCGCTGCCGCCGAGGCCAAGACCACCGGCTACGAGATCCTCGGCGCGAGCGGCATCGCCCTCGTGATCATCAAGGCCATCCTCTGCAACTGGATGGTCGCCTTCGGCGCCATCCTCGCCCTGTCCTCCACCTCGACCGGCGGCAAGATCGTGGCCATGTGGCTTCCGGTCTGCATGTTCTTCGCGCTCGGATTCGAGCACGCGGTCGTCAACATGTTCGTCATCCCCGCCGGCATGCTGCTCGGCGCCGACGTCAGCATCGGCCAGTGGTGGGGCTGGAACCAGCTGCCCGTGCTGGTCGGCAACTTCATCGGCGCGGTCACGCTGTGCGCCGGGCTGTTCTACTTCTCGCATCGCACCCACATTCAGCGAGCGGATGCCGTGGGTCTGCCCGCCGAGGCGGCCGCGCCCGAGCCGGTGCTCGCGCTCCGGTAGACCCGAATCCGCAGCTCGATGAGTGCGCAATTGTCGATACGTGACAGCTGACAGCGTGCGACGGCCCCATACGAGAGTCGTGCGCCCACAGCTGTCACGTATCGACAGGCACCCCGACCGATGCGGCTACACGTCGAGTCGGTATCCGCGCTTGACCACGGTCGCGATGAGCCCCGCTTCCGGCAGCGCCTGCCGCAGCCGCCCGAGCGACACCTCCATGGCGTGGTCGTCGGTCGTGCCCGGCAGCGCCTGGGCGAGCTCGTCGCGCGACACGACGGCCCCGCCGGCGGCCACGAGGGTGCGCAGGATCGCGAGCGCGGTCGGCGGCAGCGGAATGCGCTGCCCCCCGAACTCGACCATCGCGCCGCGCAGCGCGAGCGGTCCGTGCCGTGTCTCGATGCGTTCGATGCCGACCAGTTCGAGCTGCTCGCAGACCAGCCGAATCAGCGCGCCCATGCGAAAACGGGTCGGCTGGATCGGGTCGATTCCGGCCGCGATCAGCGGGATGGATGTGACCGGGCCGACGGATGCCGCCCGCACGTTGGTCTGCAGTGCGGCGATCAGCGCCGGATAGACGCCCATGCCCTCGGCCGCGCCGAACAGCGCGTGCACCGAGGGTGCGCTCGTGAAGGTGACGCAGTCCAGCTGCCGGGCACAGATCGCCTCGATGAGCTTGTAGACGCGCTCGTCGGAGTCGTCGACGGCGATCCAGCGGTACGGCGCCACCGTGAGCACGGTGTCGTGCACCGCGCGCAGGCGGTCCAGCTGCCGCTCGTCGGTGTGTCCGTGCACCTGGATCCCCACGGTCAGGCCGGGCGGGTATTCGGCGAGTACCTTGTCCACGAGCGATGCCGTCGTTTCGGTGTCGCTCATGCCGGAGTCGTTGAGGCCGGTCGCACGGATACCGCCGCGCGCCTTCGGGCCGCGCACCAAAATAGTGGTCTCGGCCAGGGCCTCGGTGAGGGCGTGCCCGAGGCCGTCCATCTCGGCGACCTCGAACCAGCGTCGCACCCCATAGCCCGTGGTGGCGAGCAGGATGTCGGGCTTGGCGGCGATCATGGTGCGGGTGTCATCGAGCAGCGGGCCGTCCTGCTGCGAGTTGGCGATGCGCAGGGTGGGGGCGTGCACGACCCGGGCCCCGCGGCGCTCGAAGGCGTCGATCAGGTCGCTCGACCGGCGGTCGCTCGTCACCCCGATGCGAAACCCCTCGAGCTGGTCGGGTTGGAACGCGGTCATCGGCACGTCGACAGGTTCGGGGACGACGGGAGGTTCGGTGGGTTCGTTCGGCATCAGTCGACCGCTGCGAACTCGCCGGCGCGGCGCAGCAGGTCTTCGGCGCTGAGGTCGCCGTCATAGGCGAGCCTCACGACCTCGCCGATCACGAGCACCGCGGGGGAGGTCACGCCCACCCGCGCCGACTCGAACAGCACGGTCGCGAGGGTGGCGATGGTCGTGCGCTGGGTCTCGCTGAAGCCACGCTCGATGATCGCGACGGGCATGTCCGCATCCATGCCGTGGCGCAGCAGGCCCTGGCTGAGGGTCGGCAGGGTGCCGACGCCCATCAGTACCACGATGGTGCTGCCGAGCAGGGTCAGGCCTTCGAGTTCACGGTCGGTGAGCGGCGCGTGGCCACTCATCACGGTGAAGCCGTGGCTGAGCCCGCGGTGCGTCAGCGGGATGCCGGCGGCGGCGGGCACGGCGATGGCGCTCGTGACGCCCGAGATCACCGTGACCGGGATGCCGTTGCGGTGGCAGGCGAGCACTTCTTCACTGCCGCGCCCGAAGACGTAGGGGTCGCCGCCCTTCAGCCGCACGACGCGTGCGCCGGTGAGGGCGTGTTCGACCAGGAGGGCTTCGATGTCGGTCTGCGAGATCGCATGGTTTCCCGGATGCTTACCCACGTTGATGAGCACGGCCTGCGGCGCAAGGGCGCGCAGCGTCTCGTGCGGGGCCAACCGGTCGTAGAGCACGACGGTGGCCGCGCTCAGCGCGGCGACCGCGGCGACGGTCAGCAGCTCACCGGCGCCGGGACCACCACCGACGAGTGCCACCGACCCCACGGGCCGCGATCCCGGTTCGGTCAACCCAGCTCCCGTTTCGGTCAACCCAGCTCCCGGTTCGGTCAACCCAGAATTTCGGGCTGTCATTGTCACTCTCCTCGAACGGGAATACGGCTTCCACTTAAGAGAACAGTACTCGAATCGGCCCGTTCGTCCGCGGTGGCCGGTCGTAATTGGTCACGTTCGACGACCCGGGCAATGCTGGGATCGGGCTCGATCGGCGCGTTGACGAAGGAGCGGAATCGGCGCAGGCGCTCGGGGTCGGCGAGCGTTGCGGCCCACTCGTCCTCGTAGGTGTCCACGTGCTTCTCCATGGCGGCTTCGAGTTCGTCGCCGAGGCCCAGGGTGTCGTTGATGACGACGTCGCGCACGTGGTCGACGCCACCGTCGAGGTCTTCCATCCAGCGCGCGGTGCGCTGCATCCGGTCGGCCGTGCGAATGTAGTACATCATGTAGCGGTCGATGTACTTGATCAGGGTTTCTTCGTCGAGGTCGCTCGCGAGCAGCTGGCCGTGGGCGGGCTGGAAGCCGCCGTTGCCGCCGACGTACATGTTCCAGCCGAGGTCGGAGGCGATGATGCCCACGTCTTTGCCGCGCGCTTCGGCGCACTCCCGGGCGCAGCCGGAGACGCCGAACTTGAACTTGTGCGGGGCTCGCAGGCCGCGATAGCGCAGCTCGAGTTTGATGGCGAGCGCGACCGAATCCTGCACGCCGAAGCGGCACCAGGTCGAGCCGACGCAGCTCTTCACGTTGCGCAACGCCTTGCCGTAGGCCTGGCCCGATTCGAAGCCGGCGTCGACGAGCACCCGCCAGATGTCCGGCAGCTGCTCGAGCCGAGCACCGAACATGTCGATGCGCAGCGCGCCGGTGATCTTGGTATAGAGGTTGAAGTCCTCGGCGACCTTCGCGATCACGGCGAGCTTCGCGGGGGTGATCTCACCGGCCGGGATGCGGGGGACCACCGAGTAGGTGCCGTCCTTCTGCATGTTGGCCATGGCCCGGTCGTTGGTGTCCTGCAGGGTGCCCCGGCCGGCGTCGAGGATATACGCCGAGTTCTGGCTGGCGAGGATGGAGCCGACGGCGGGCTTGCAGACGTCGCAGCCGCGGCCGGTGCCGAAGCGCTCGAAGACCTCCTCGGCGCTGACGAGTTCGAGCACCCGCACCGATTCGAAGAGTTCCTGGCGGCTGAGTTCGAAGTGCTCGCACAGGGCGTGGGAAACAGTCTGGCCCGACTTGGTCAGTTCGGCTTCGAGCAGCTTCTTGATCAGGGGCACACACGAGCCGCACTGGGTGCCGGCGCGGGTGCAGGTCTTCAGCGCGCCGAGTTCGGTGCAGGGCTCGGTGTGGTCGCCGCGCACCGCTTCGCGCACGGTGCCGGCGGTGACCATGTTGCAGGAGCAGACGAGGGCGTCGTCGGGCAGCTCGTCGCCGCCGGGAGCCTCGGCGCCCGCCGCGGACAGGTACGCGCCGGGTTCGCTGGAGAGCTGACGGCCGACGAGGGGGCGCAGGGCTGAGTAGGGCGTGGCGTCGCCGACGAAGATGCCGCCGAGCAGGGTCTTGGCATCGTCGGTGACGACGAGCTTCTGGTACAGGCCGCGGGCCGGGTCGGCGTAGACGATTTCCAGCGCCCCGGGCGTGACGGCGAGCGCATCGCCGAAGCTGGCCACGTCGACGCCGGACAGCTTGAGCTTGGTGGCGTCATCGACGGTGGTGAAGGTCGCCGTTCCGCCGAGCAGACGGTCGGCGACGACCTCGGCCATCGCGTTGGCGGGGGCGACGAGACCCACGCAGCGGCCGCCGAAGCTGGCGACCTCGCCGATGGCCCAGATGTTCGGATCGCTGGTCTGGCACTCCCCGCTGATCACGATGCCGCCGCGGGTACCGAGATCGAGGTGGGCGTCGCGGGCGAGTTCGTCGCGCGGGGTGATGCCGATCGCGTAGACGACGATGTCGGCGGCGATGGTGTCGCCCGAGCCGAGGGAGACGCCGGTGACGACCGGGGCATCCGTTTCGGTGCCCCTTTCCGTGCCGACGGGGTTACTGAGGATCGCGGTGGCACGGGTGCCGAGGTGCAGAGCGATGCCCTGGGCGGTGATCAGGCGGCCGAGGGCCTGCCCGCCGCCGGCGTCGAGCTGAGCGCTCATCAGCCACGGGCCCGAGTGCACGAGGGCGGCTTCGCCGCCGAGGCGGTGCAGGCCGCCGGCCGCTTCGAGGCCCAGCAGCCCACCGCCGGCGACGACGACCTTCGGGGCGCGGCCGAGCGACACGGTCAGCTCGCCGAGTTCGGCGACGAGGGCGTCGACGTCGTCGAGGGTGCGGTAGACCCGAATGTGCTCGGAGCCGGGCAGGGGCGGAACCGGGGCGCTCGAGCCGGTCGCGAAGACCAGGTCGTCGTAGGGCACGGTGTGGCCGAGGGCGGTCGTGACGGTTTTCGCGTCCCGGTCGATGGACTCGGCCCGCTCGCCGATGCGCAGGGTGATGTGCTCGGAATCCCACACACCGGTCGGCTCGAGGGTGAGATCGATCTGGCCCGCGAGGCGTTGGCTGAGGGCGACCCGGTCATAGGGCAGGTGCTGTTCTTCGGCGATCACCGTCACGGCCAGAATGTGCTCCGTGTCGCGGGAATGCAGGGCATCCGTCAAACGGTGGGCGGCCGGGCCGCCACCGATGATGACAACGCGGCGTGCCTCCGGGGGAGACCCGGCGGCGGAGGATTCGGGGGAAGAAGAGAGCATCAGCGTCCTTTCGGGGCGAGTGTTCCCGAGCGTACGGGCACGCGATTTCACCGTCGTGTCCCCCATGTGTCCTGTCATGTCAGAAGTCCCACAGTCGCGCAAGCACCCTGTGAGGCAGGTTTCACGTCGGCGAAACACGGGGCGTGATTCGCGGAAACCTGACCGCCGTAGCGTGAAACCAACGCCAAGCAGCCGGACGGATACATCCCCGGCAGCACCAGTACACCAAGAGTGGGAGCGCACCATGAGCCTGACCATCACGACACCGACCACCGTCTCCTCCGCCACCGGCGCTGCTCCCGCCGGCCTCAGCAGCACCGACCTCAGCAGCGCCGACCTGGTGTGGGAGCGGGCCTGCGCCGTCACCGACCTCGAGCCCTCCTGGGGTGAGGCCGCGCTGGTGCGCATGAAGCAGATCGCCCTGTTCCTGCTCTCCCCGACCGAGATCTACGCCGTCGCCCACTGCGACCCGCACACGGATGCCTACGTCATGGCCCGCGGCATCGTCGGCTCCAAGGGCGACCGGCCCACCATTGCCTCTCCGCTGCACAAGGAGGTCTACGACCTCGAGACCGGCGAGTGCTTCTCCAACCCCGCCCTCGCCCTGCCGACCTACCAGACCCGCGTCGTCGGCGGCTACATCGAGGTCGCGGTCGAGGCGTGAGCCGGACCCGCACCGATGTGGCGCGCCGCGCACTAACCGGACGGATGCCCCGAAACGTGCGGTCCGCCGCCCAGCCCGCGCTCGTCGCGGTCTCTCACGGCACCAACTCGCTCGCCGGGCAGGCCGCGATCGCGGCCCTAGTCGCGGCCGTCTCCATTGCCCGCCCCGACCTCACGGTCGCCGGCGGTTTCGTCGACGTGCAGCAGCCCGACGTGGCCACGACCCTCGGGGCGCTGCCCGACGCATCCGCCGCCATCGTCGTACCCCTCTTACTGTCGGCCGGCTACCACGTGCACGTCGACCTGCAGAAGGAGACCGCCGCCGTCGACCGCGACACGGTCGTCTCCGCCGCCCTTGGCCCCGACCGGCGGTTGGTTGAGGTACTCGTCTACCGTCTGGGCCAGGCCGGCTACCGGGCCGGCGATGAACTCGTGCTCGCCGCTGCCGGCTCGAGCGACGCCCGCGCCGTGGAAGACTGCCGCGAAGTCGGCCGGATGCTCGCCGCCCGCCTCGGCGTGCGTGTCACCGTTGGGTTTCTCTCCGCCGCCAGCCCGCGGCTGGCCTGCGCGGTGGCCGCCGCGCGCATCCGCCATCCACACGCCCGCCTCGCCATCAGCACCTACCTGATGGCCCCGGGCTTCTTCTTCGACCTCACCCGCAACGTCGGGGCCGACCTGGTCAGCGACCCGCTGCTGGTTGCCGCTGAGGCGCCCCCGGCCGGCATGGTCGACCTCGTGATCGACCGCTACCTCGACGCCCACCTCGCTGCGGGGCGCCTCGCCGCCCACGCGGCGTAGCGACACGGCCCGCGCACCCCAGACCGGCCCGCAACCTAGAATCGAGGGATGCGCATTGACATCGTCACCATCTTCCCCGAGTTCTTCGATGTGCTGGACCTCTCCCTGCTCGGCAAGGCCCGCCAGAGCGGCCTGATCGAGCTCGGCGTGCACAATCTGCGTGACCACACCCACGACCGGCACCGCACCGTCGACGACACCCCCTACGGCGGCGGCGCCGGCATGGTGATGAAGCCCGAGCCCTGGGGCGACGCCCTCGACGCCATCTTCGGCGAGCCCGCGCCGGTATCTTCCGAAGCGGATGCCGCACCCGGCCCGATCCTGATCTTTCCGTCTCCCGCGGGGGAGCAGTTCACCCAGGCCATGGCCCGTGAGCTCTCCGAGCAGCCGCACCTGGTGTTCGCCTGCGGCCGCTACGAGGGCATCGACCAGCGCGTCGTCGACCATTTCGCGACCCGCGGCGAGGTGCGCCTCGTCAGCCTCGGTGACTACGTGCTCAACGGGGGAGAGGTGGCCGTGATGGCGATGATCGAGGCCGTCGGGCGGCTGATTCCCGGCGTCGTCGGCAACCCCGAGAGCCTCGTCGAAGAGTCGCACGAGGGCGGGCTGCTCGAATACCCGAGTTACACGAAGCCGTCGAGCTGGCGCGGCCTCGACGTGCCGCCCGTGCTGCTGAGCGGCAATCACGGCGCCATCAGTGCTTGGCGGCGCGCTCAGCAGCTCGAGCGTACCCGCCGGGTGCGCCCCGACCTGCTGCCGCCGGCCGTCTGACCGCTCCCCAGCACAGGTTGCCGCGCCTGAATCTGCACTGCGCCTTCAGCGAACTGTGAGGCTTCGCGCAGCACGTGCGAATACTCTGGACTGGTGATCATTAGACGGATTTTCTACTCCTGGCAGTTCGCCGCCGTAGCCGTGTTGCCCCTCTGGTTGCTGATTGGCTCGGCCATCTTCGGCACCGGAGGCTGGGCCGTGCTCGGCGTCTTCTTCGGCGCCGTCGCACTCGGACTCAGCCTGCTGGTCGTCGCGCTTCTGGTGTACGCCCGCAAAGAGGTGCGCTCCACCCGCATGGTCTCCTGGGCCGATGTCGGGGTGCTCACCCTCTGGCACGCGCTCATCATCGGCATCGGATTCGCCGAAAGCGCCTCCGGCTGGCTCTCGGTGCTGGTCGTCTTCATCGGCATCGGAGCCTTCTGGTTCGCGCTCTGGGAACTCTACGATGCCGCGCGCAAGCGGATGCGGGCGATGATCGACCTCGTCGAGCAGCAGGCCCGGCCGCCGGCCGGCACGTCCCGCCAGGGTCCGCTGTCGTTCCCGAACATGCCGACCATGCCGAACATGCCCGGCAGCGCCTCGTCGCCGCAGAGTTCGGCCCCGCGGCCGGCACGCACCGACCCCGAGGTCATTGTGATCAAGGAAAAACCGACCCAGCCCTGAGTCTGGGCTGTGACGCATCCGCTTTGCGAGAGCGCGCGGTTTCTGACAGAATAGGCGTTTGTGCCGCGGCAAGCCTCTGCCACAGGGGAGCTGTCACTTTCGGCGCAACAAAATCAGTCACTTATTCGTATTCGACCTGTGGCGGGTACAGAGAGCGAAAACTCATGCATATTCTCGACCAGGTGGATGCGCCGTCCCTCAAGACGAACATCCCCGACTTCCGTGCCGGCGACACCGTCAAGGTGCACGTCAACATCATTGAAGGTACCCGCTCTCGTATTCAGGTCTACCAGGGCGTCGTCATCGGCCGCTCCGGTGAAGGCGTGCGCGAGACGTTCTGCGTGCGCAAGGTCAGCTTCCAGATCGGCGTCGAGCGTACCTTCCCGGTGCACTCGCCCGTCATCGACCACATCGAAGTTGTCACTCGTGGCGACGTGCGTCGCGCGAAGCTGTACTACCTGCGCGACCTGCGCGGCAAGAAGGCCAAGATCAAGGAAAAGCGCTAACCCGCAACTCCTGCACAAAGCTAGGCCCCGTATCAACCTGAGCTCCGGATCCCGTACAGTGGATCCGGAGCTCAGGCGGTTTAATTGACAGAAAATGTACTGACCTCGCGATCCGATCGCCGGGAATCAGATTCACCCAGGAGCAAGAAGACCAGCGTCTTGCTCTTTTTGCGCGACCTCCTGATCATTTTCGTGGTGGCCCTGCTCATCTCGTTCCTGATCAAGACCTTCCTCATTCGGTCGTTCTACATTCCGTCGAGTTCGATGGAGCAGACCCTGCAGGTTGACGACCGCATCATCGTCAACCAGCTCGAGCCCGGCCTGATGCCGATCGAGCACGGCGACGTCGTCGTCTTCACCGATCCGGGCGGCTGGTTGCCGCCGTCGGTCGAGGTGGAACAGAACCCGATCGTCGCCTCCCTCGACTGGGTCGCCTCCATCGTCGGCCTGTCCGCGCCCGACAGCAATGACCACCTCGTGAAGCGGGTCATCGGGCTGCCCGGCGACCACGTGGTCTGCTGCAACGCCCTCGGCCAGATGAGCGTGAACGACATCGCCCTCGATGAGTCCGCCTACCTGTCGCCGACCGGTGAGACCCGCGTCTCCAAGGACGACTTCGACGTCACCGTGCCGCCGGATTCGCTGTGGATGATGGGCGACAACCGCTACAACTCCAAGGATTCCCGCTACAACGGCACCACCCCCGGCGAGGGCTACGTGCCCATCGAGAACGTCGTCGGGCGCGCCCTGGTCGTGTCCTGGCCGCTCGGGCACCTCAGCTGGCTCGACAACTACTCCGACGTCTTCCGGGGCGTCGAGCAGACGGATGATGGCGCGACCGACACCGACAGCACCACCGGCACGCAGACAGCCGACGAGTAGGTGGCCGTTTCGGACCCCACGCTCGACGTGGAACGCGAGATGCTCGCGGCCTACCCGTCGCTCGCCTCCGGTGCGGGGTGCGTGATCGGCTGCGACGAGGTCGGCCGCGGGGCCCTCGCCGGACCGGTTGCCGTGGGGCTCGCCGCGATCGACGTGCATGTCACCCCCATTCCGGCCGGATTGCGCGATTCGAAAATGCTCAGCGAACCCCGACGTGAACTGCTCGCGCCGCTCGCCGTGTCCTGGGCGAGGCACTCCGCCGTGGGGCTCGCCACGGCTCAGGAGGTCGACGAGCTCGGCATCATCGCCTGCCTCGGCCTGGCCGGCAAGCGCGCCCTCGCGAAGCTGCACGACTCCGGCGTCGACGTGCGCGCGAGCGTGGTGTTGCTCGACGGCAGCGACGACTGGCTCACGCGTTCCCTCGGAACGCCGCTGCGCGTGGTGACCCGCATCAAAGCCGACCGGGATTGCGGGTCGGTGGCAGCAGCATCCGTCATCGCCAAGGTACACCGCGACCGCATGATGATCGCCTACGACTCGGCCACCCCCGGGTACGGCTGGTCCGGCAATAAGGGGTATGGCAGTGCGGCCCATATGAGTGCCATAGCCGAGCTCGGTCCGAGCGGGCTGCACCGCCGGTCCTGGCTCAAGACCCCGGTCTGATTCGTCGGCCCAAAATCAAGAACTAGGATTGGGTCACCATGGAAGAAGACGAGTTTGAGGACTACGACCGCGAGGTCGAGTTGGCCCTGTACCGCGAGTATCGCGACGTAGTCGGGCAGTTCCAGTTCGTCGTCGAGACCGAGCGACGGTTCTATCTGGCAAACGAGGTCGAACTCGTGCGCCGGGACACCGAGCACGACTTCTACTTCGAACTCACCATGAAAGACGTCTGGGTGTGGGACGTCTACCGGTCCGACCGCTTTGTGAAGTCGGTGCGCGTGCTGACGTTCAAAGACGTCAACGTGGAGGAACTCGCGTCGAAGGACTTCGAGCTGCCCAAGGAACTGGCGATCGACGAGTAGACCCCGGATAGGCCACGGATAGGCCACGGGTAGGCGCGCGGGTAGGCGTTGGACGGGTGGCGAGGCGATAGGCTTCAGGCGCTCACACAAACCAACGACGGTAGGAAGTAGCGCAGTGAATCATAATCAGGCAGCGGATCGTGCTCGGCAACTCTGGATCGACCGGGAGGCGCTGGCCGAAGCCATGATCCCCCTGATCGGCCGGCTCTACCGCACCAACAACGTGGTCACGAGCGTCTACGGTCGCGGACTGGTCAACAAATCGGTGGTCGGCCTGCTCAAAGCGCACCGTTTCGCCCGGCACATCGCCGACGTCGAACTGCCGCTCGAGGAGACCCTTCCGATTCTGCAGGCCCTCGGCAACCTGAACCTCGGCGCGGCGTCGCTCGACCTGGCCCGCCTGGCCGTCGGTTACCGGGCCAGCGCCGCAGACACGACCCTCGACGAGTACCTGCGCGAGGAACTTGCCCCGATCGTCGGCCAGCACGGCCTCGACGAGCGCACAAGCACCGACGTCGTGCTCTACGGCTTCGGCCGCATCGGCCGCCTGCTCGCCCGCATCCTGATCGAACACGCCGGCGGCGGCCAGGGCCTGCGCCTGCGCGCCATCGTCGTGCGCAAGGGCTCGGAGAACGACATCATCAAGCGGGCCAGTCTGCTGCGCCGGGACTCCGTGCACGGCCCCTTCGAGGGCACCATCACCGTCGACGAGATCAACAACACGATCCTCGCCAACGGCACCCTGATCCAGGTCATCTACTCGAGTGACCCGGCCACGGTCGACTACACGTCGTACGGCATCCACAACGCCGTCGTCGTCGACAACACGGGCCGCTGGCGCGACGCGGAAGGACTGTCCCAGCACCTGAAATGCCCGGGAGTCTCCCGCGTTCTGCTGACCGCGCCGGGTAAGGGCGCGCTCAAGAACATCGTGCACGGCATCAACCACGCCTCCATCACCGCCGACGACCTCATCGTCACCGCCGCCTCGTGCACCACGAACGCGATCACCCCGGTGCTCAAGGCCGTCAACGACCGCTTCGGCATCGTCGAAGGCCACGTCGAAACGGTGCACTCCTTCACCAACGACCAGAACCTCATCGACAACTTCCACTCGGGCGACCGGCGTGGACGCTCGGCGGCGCTCAACATGGTGATCACCGAGACCGGCGCGGCCAAAGCCGTCGCGAAGGCCCTGCCCGAACTGGCCGGCAAGCTCACCGGCAACGCGATCCGGGTGCCCACCCCCGACGTGTCGATGGCCATCCTCAACCTGACCCTCGAGTCGGGCACCGACAAGGAGGAGCTCAACACCTATCTCCGCACCATGTCGCTGCACTCCGACCTGCACAAGCAGATCGACTACATCGACTCGCCCGAGGTCGTCTCGAGCGACTTCCTCGGCTCCCGCCGGGCGGGCATCGTCGACGGGCTCGCAACGATCGCGACCGGCAACAAGGTCGTGCTCTATGTCTGGTACGACAACGAATTCGGCTACAGCTGCCAGGTGATTCGGGTGCTCGAAGAGATGGCCCAGGTTCAGGCCCCGACCTTCCCCGGCACCGCAGCCCTCACCGTCGTCGCCGGCTAGCCCCGCACGTCAGTCAGCCGCGCGGCGGTCAGCCGCGCGGCTCGCAGATGACGACAGGAATGTCGCGACTGGTTTTGGTCTGGTAGGCGGCGTATCCGCTGTACGCGGCCACGATGCGCGGCCACAGTTCGGACTTCTCCGCGGATGTCGCGGTGCGCGCCCGAAACGGCCGCGTGCGCCCGCGCACGGTCAGCTCGATCTCCGGGTTGGCGACGAGGTTCTGGTACCAGAACGGATGTCGATCGTCGCCGCCCTTGGACGCCACCAGCACGTAGGTGTCGCCGTCGTGCACCGGCGCCGTCAACATCGTCGATCGTCGTTGCCCGCTCGTGCGCCCGATGGTGTGCAGCTCGACCGCCGGGATCGTGCCGATGGTCCAGCCGATCCGGCCCCCGGAGACCCGGAGGAGGGCCCGGTGCACGCCGTTCATGGCTTTCATCGACAGGTCGGTGAGCTTCGTGCGCGCAGTCATGGCAGAACTCTACGCGCGCCAGCGCCCACGCGCCCCGCGTGTCGGCGGTCCCGGCTAGGTTGGGCCATGACGACAGCTGCGACGCCTTTCCCGACCGTTCCTGCCCCCATTCCTGCCACCATGCAGAGCGCCGTTCTCGCCGAAGCCGGGCGGCCGCGGCCCTATGCCGCGAGTGTTCCGCTGTCCCTTCGCACCCTCGCAGTGCCGTCCCCGCGGGCCGGCGAGGTGCTCGTGAGGATCCAACGGGCGAGCCTCTGCCACTCCGACCTGTCGGTGATCGATGGGTCCCGGGTGCGTCCGTTGCCGATGGCTATCGGCCACGAGGCATCCGGTACCGTCGCCGCCTGTGGTGACGGGGTCACCGATGTGCACCCCGGTGACCGCGTCGTGCTGGTCTTCGTTCCGGGCTGTGCAAACTGCCGGGCCTGCCGCTCGGGTCGCCCGGCGCTCTGCCATCGCGGGGCCGCCGCGAACACGACCGGCGACCTGCTGCACGGGCCGGCGCTGCTGCGGTCGGCGACGGGCGAACGCATCAACCACCACCTCGGAGTGTCGGCCTTCTCCGAGTACGCCGTCGTCGCCCGCGAATCGGTCGTCGTGATCGACGCCGACGTACCCCTCGACGTCGCCGCGATGTTCGGCTGCGCCGCCCTCACCGGTATCGGTGCCGTGCTGAACACCGGCCAGCTCACCGAGAACCAGTCGGTGATCGTCTTCGGGCTCGGCGCCGTCGGGCTGATGGCCGTGATGGCGGCCGCCCAGGTGCCCGGTGCGACGGTCATCGCCATCGACCCGCTGCCCGAGAAACGGGCACTCGCGCTCGCCTGCGGGGCACAGTTCACCGGCGCCCCCGGCGATGCCGCCGCCCTCGTCGTCGCGCACACCGGCGACGGCCGCGGCGGAGAATCGGGTGTCGACCTCGCCGTCGAGGCGGTCGGCAGCGCCCGGGTGCTCGAAGCCTGCCTGCCGCTGCTCACCCGCGGCGGCGCCCTCGTCTCGGTCGGGCTGCCGCACCCCGAGCAGACGATCACGGTGATGGCCCTGCAGTTCGCGGGCACCGGCATTCGTCTGCTGGGCTCGTATATGGGCGATTCGGTACCCGAACGGGACATTCCGCGGTACCTCGCGCTCTGGCGCGCCGGGCGGCTGCCCGTGGAACTGCTGCACACCGACACCCGGCCGCTGGCCGAGATTAACGAGGGCCTCGACGCCCTCGCCGAGGGGCGCGTGGTGCGCCGACTGTTCGTGACCGCATGACCGCGGCCGAGCCCGCGCAGCCGCCGACCCTCCCGGCTGCGTCGACACCGGATGCCCCGGGACCGGCAGCCGTCGCGGCGATCGTCGCGCAGGCACTCGACCTGGCCCCCTTGATCGACGGCCACAACGATTGGGCCTGGGAATGCCGCGAACACCGCGACTACTCCGTCGAAGACCTCAGCGCCGGCCTGGCCACCGATACCGACATCGCCCGGCTGCGTGCCGGGCGGGTCGGCGGCCAATTCTGGTCCGTCTACGTGGCGGACGACCTTCCGGGCGCCGAGGCCGTGCAGGGCACCCTCGAGCAGATCGACTGGGTGTACCGCCTCGCGGCGCGCTACCCGCAGGTGTTCAGCATCGCCCGCAGCGCGGCCGACATCGAAGCCGCCCGCGCCGGCGGCCGTATCGCCTCCCTGCTCGGCGCGGAGGGCGGCCACTGCCTCAACGACTCACCCGCCGTGCTGCGCATGCTCGCCCGGCTGGGCGTGCGCTACCTCACGCTGACCCACGTGCACAACACCGAGTGGGCCGATTCCGGCACGGATGCCCCCGCGCACGATGGCCTCAGCGCCCGCGGCGTCGAGTACGTGCGGGAACTGAACCGGCTCGGCATGCTCGTCGACCTGTCCCATGTGGCCCCGGCCACAATGCACGCGGCCCTCGACGTGACGGACTCGCCCGTCATTTTCAGTCACAGCTCCTGCCGTGCCCTCGCCGATCATCCCCGCAACGTGCCCGACGACGTGCTCGCCCGACTCGCCGAGAACGATGGCGTGCTCATGGTGACGTTTGTGCCGCAGTTCCTCTCCGAGCAGTACTCGGCCTGGTTCGACGGCCCGCACACCGGGCCGGCGCCCGCGGTGACCGTGCTCGACGTGGCCGATCGCGTCGAGCACGCCCGCAACCTGGCGGGGCTGCGCCACATCGGGCTCGGCGGCGATTTCGACGGCACCGACGAGTTTCCGCTCGGCATCGAGGGCGTCGACGGGTACCCCGCCCTGCTCACCGAGCTCGCCGAACGCGGCTGGTCTGCCGCCGACCTCGCCGCGCTCGCGGGCGGAAACGTGCTGCGGGTGCTGCGCGCGACGGATGCCCGCTTCGCGTTCACCTCGGCTGTCCCGACCCTGATTCGCTGACGACGCTGATTCGCTGACGACGCTGATTCGCTGACGACGCTGGTCGGTGGCCAGGACCGGTGTCGAGCACGGACCGAGCCAAACTTGGGGGAGCGCCGCTCCGAACCACGGTCATGAGATCTACACGCCACCGGGTCATCCTCGGCATCGCTGCACTCGGCGTCGTGGGCGCCGTCGCGCTCACGATCGCGAACCTGTCGCCGGCGCCGACGTCACCGACCGCCGCGCAGTTCCCCGATGGTCCGACCGTCGCTTTCTACGGCGACTCCTACACGCTCGGCACCGGGGCGAGTGACCCGGCCCTGCGCTGGTCGACCCTGATCAGCGTTCCGCGGGGCTGGAACGAGGTCAATCCCAGCGTCAACGGGCTCGGCTTCGTCAACAACCGCAGCAGCCTGCCCGGCCAGGACCTCGTGGAACAGGTCATCGACGCCGATCCCGACATCGTGATCGTCACGATGGGACTCAACGACAACTTCTCGATGCCGGCCGCAGCCGACGAGATCCAGGCGGCGATCCGTGACGACCTGGGCGCGCTCGCGCGGTCTCTGCCCGAGGCGCGCATCGTGGTCGTCGAGCCGTTCTGGTACACGGATGCCCGCCCAGAGTCCGTCGACCAGATCAGCGGGTGGGCCCAGGCGGGGGCACAGGCCATCGACGCCGACTTCATCGCGGGCGCCTCGCGCTGGATCGAGGGCCATCCCGAGTGGATCGGGTCAGACGGGTTGCACCCGAGTGACGCCGGCTACGCCGAAATCGCCCGGCGAATGGATGCGGAACTGGTGCTGTTGGGGCTGTAGCGGCGCGGCCTGTCTCGGCGCGGCACCATCCCTCCACAGGGCACGGTGCCGACGACTTGTTCACTGATCAGGCTTTTCCTCACCCTGGTCGCTCCGACGTGCGCCAGTCTGGGCGCGGAGGTCAACGTGGCGCACAAAGACGAAGTGGGCAGGCGCGGCGAAGAGTGTGCCGCGCAGTACCTGGCCGGTGACGGCTACCGCATCATCGCACGCAACTGGCGGTGTGCCGAGGGCGAGATCGACGTCATCGTCGAACGCGATGGGGAGGTCGCGTTCGTCGAGGTCAAGACCCGTTCGAGTACCCGGTTCGGGCATCCGTTTGAGGCAATCACGGTGGTGAAGCTCGCCCGAATGCGGCGGCTCGCGGCCGCCTGGTGTGAACAGGCCGAGGTCTGGCCGCCGCGCATCCGCATCGACGCGATTGCGGTGATCACCGGCACGGGCACCGGCTCCGAGCCGATCGTCGAGCATCTCAAAGGGGTGTTCTGATGGGGCCTGTTCTGTGGGGGCCGCGCTGATGGGCGTCGCACGCACGCACGCTGTGGCCCTGATCGGGTTGACCGGTGCCCTCGTCGAAGTCGAAGCCGACATCTCCTCGCAGCTTCCCAACTTCATCCTGATCGGGCTGCCCGATGCGGCCCTCGCGCAGGCCGCCCAGCGGGTGCGGGCTGCGGCACAGAACTCGGGCTGCCCGGTAACCCCGCACCGGCTCACCGTCAACCTGTCGCCGGCCGCGCTTCCGAAGCACGGCGCGGGGTTCGACCTCGCAATCGCGCTGGCCTGCCTCGCCGCCGACCGGGTCGTGTCGACGGCATCGGTGGGGCGGGTGGTGCACTTCGGGGAGCTCGCCCTCGACGGTCGGCTGCGGCCGACCCCCGGCATCCTGCCCGGGGTCATCGCGGCTGCCCGACTCGGTCACACGACGGTGATGGTGCCGGCGGGCAACGCCGAAGAAGCCGCCCTCGTGCCCGGCGTGCGGGTGATCGGCGTCGCGTCGCTGCGGGACGCGGTCATCTGGCACGGCGGTGAGCTCACGCCGCGCCCGGTTGAGCCGATCCGGTATGCCGCCGCAGAATCCGCGGATGCGGCGGAACTCGACCTGGTCGACGTGATCGGCAACGACGACGCCATCCTGGCCCTGCAGATCGCGGCCGCGGGCGGGCACCACGTTTTCATGCTCGGGCCGCCCGGGGCGGGCAAGACCATGCTCGCGGCACGCCTGCCGGGGTTGCTGCCCGACCTGGACCAGGCCGCGTCCCTCGAGGTCAGCGCGCTGCGCTCCCTCAGCGGCCGGGGCCTCGGCTCAGCGCTCATCACCCGGCCGCCGCTCGAGGCGCCGCACCACACGGCCACCGCGGCCGCCATCGTGGGCGGCGGCAGTTCGCAGATTCGGCCGGGGGCCGCCGCTCGGGCGTCGCAGGGCGTTCTGTTCCTCGATGAAGCACCGGAGTTCGCCCGTCCCGTTCTCGACGCGCTGCGCCAGCCCCTGGAATCGGGGGTGATCAGCATCCATCGGGCCAACGTGATCGCGCATTTTCCGGCCCGATTCCAGCTCGTGATGGCCGCCAACCCGTGCCCGTGCGGCCAGTACGGGGCTGGCGACCTCGAGTGCACCTGTCCGCCGAGCGCCCGGCGCCGGTACCTGGCCAGGCTCTCCGGCCCGCTCATGGACCGCATGGACATTCAGCTCGCGGTCAGCCGCATCACCGCGGCGCAGCTGCGGCTGGCCGGCGAGACCCCGCGCACGAGCAGCACGGATGCCCGGGCCCGCGTGATCACGGCCCGCGCGGCAGCCGCCGAGCGGCTGGCGCAGACCCCGTGGCGGGTGAACGCCCAGGTGCCGGGCCCGTGGCTGCGAGCCGCGCCGGCCCGTCTCGACCTCGCCGCCACGGCGTCGATCGACCGTGCCCTCGAGCGCGGCGGCCTCACCATGCGCGGGTACGACCGTGTCCTGCGCGTCGCGTGGTCCATCGCGGACCTCGACGGAACCGTACGGCCGGGCCCCAACGAGGTGGGTCTGGCTCTCTACCTGAGAAAAGGGATGGCGTGATGAGAATTTTCGGACTGGACGAGGCGCGCGTGATGGCGCTCGCCGCCGGCGTGGCACTCGGCGCAAGCGGAGCCGAACCGCCGGATCCCGCGGCGGCGGCGCACATCTTCGCCCGCGCGGCGTGGTCTGGGATCGCCGAGCCCGGCGACGGACTCGCGGGTCTGCTCGTCACCGAACTGGGTGCGGTCAGCTCCCTGCAAGTCCTGCACGATTCCTGGACCCCGCGGCGAATTTCGGCCCTGATCCGCGAGCGGCGCGGTGCGGGCGTGAACGAGCGGGGAGCGGGGCCGGCACGAGGAGGTGACGAGGAGTTCGAGACCACCCTCCAGCAGGGCCTGGAGCGGTGGCGCCCCCGGCTGGTGCTGGACGACGTGGTGCGCTCGCTCCTCGCCGCGCAGCGAGTGTCGGCGAAGCTGCTGCTGCCGAGCGATCCGCTCTGGCCCCTGGCCCTCGGAGACCTCGCGGCACATACGCCGATCGCGTTGTGGTGGCGGGGGACTCCGGCCGCGCTCCGGGCGATGCCCTGCTCGATCGCGCTGGTCGGGTCGCGTGCGGCCACCCAGTATGGCGAACACGTCGCCATGGAAGCGTCAGCGGGACTGTGTGATCGGGGCTTCGCCATCGTGTCGGGGGCGGCCTACGGCATCGACGGCATGGCGCACCGGGCGGCGCTCGCGAGCGACGGCATGACCGTCGCCTTCCTCGCCGGGGGAGTCGACCGTTTCTATCCGACCGGCCATGACGCCCTGCTGAACCGAATCACCGAGCTCGGGGCGGTCATCTCCGAGCTTCCCTGCGGTGCCAGCCCGACCAAGTGGCGGTTTCTGCAGCGCAACCGACTGATCGCCGCCGCGAGTGCGGCGACGGTGGTGCTCGAGGCCGGCTGGCGATCCGGATCGTTGAACACGGCCGGCCATGCAGCGGCGCTCGGGCGGCCGCTCGGGGCGGTCCCGGGCCCGGTCACCAGTCCGGCTTCAGCCGGTTGCCACCGCCTGATCCGCGAATACGATGCCGAATGCGTGACCAACGCGAGCGAAATGGCCGAGCTGGCCGGCATCAGTCCGCACCCGACCGGGCTCAACGTGCCGGCCGCGGACGGCGACGCGGGCGCGGGGTCGGGTCACGGCCGCACGAGTGACCAGGTGCGGGTCTTCGATGCTCTCAGCGCCCGGGCCGCTCGCTCCGTCGCCGACATCGCGCGGCGTTCGGGACTGTCGTTGTCGTCGGTGCGCGGGGCTCTGGGTGGCCTCGGGCTCGAGGGGGTGGTGCACGAACGAGAATCGGGGTGGTCGCGCACGACGTGAGTGAAGACACTCCTGACGGTCGCGGGCCCTAGGGTGGGACTTCACTGAAGGGTGGATCCATGCCGAACGACGCTTCTCCCCCGACCGAACGGGCCCCCCACGTGCAACTCGGCCAGCACCCGGCCGCCACCCACCTCCTGGTACACCTCAGCGACACGCACTTCCTCGCCGAGGCGGCGCCGCTCTATGGCAGCGTCGACACCGACAGCACCGTCGTGCGGGCGCTGGCCCAGATCGACCGGCTGGGCCTGCGCCCGGATGCCCTCGTCTTCACCGGCGACATCGCCGATCGCGGGCAACCGGACGCCTACCGTCGCATTCGAGCCTTGGTCGACACCGCCGCCACCCGATGGGGCTCCGCGGTGGTCTGGGTGATGGGAAACCATGACGATCGAGCCGCCTTCCGCGCCGACCTGCTCGGTCGACCGGCGGAGGGGAAGGCCGTATCCACCGGGCCGAACACGCCACCGGCACCGGTCGACAGCTCCGTCACCGTCAACGGTTTGCGCCTGATCGCGCTCGACACGTCGGTGCCCGGCTACCACCACGGCGAACTGACGGATGCCCAACTCGGCTGGCTCGCCCGGCAGCTGCAGGAACCGGCACCCCACGGCACCATCCTCGCCCTGCACCACCCTCCGATCGCCTCCCCGATTGGGCTCATGACGGTGCTCGAGCTGCGCGAGCAGCACCGATTGGCGCGGGTGGTAGCGGGCAGCGACATCCGCTCCATTCTCGGCGGGCACCTGCACTACGGAACCCACGGCCTGTTCGCCGGGATTCCCGTGTCGGTGGCCGCGGCGACCTGCTACACGATGGACCTCACCGCGCCACACCGGCAACTCACGGGCGTGAACGGCGGCCAGTCGCTGCACCTCGTGCACGTGTACGCGCCGAGCACCGGTGGCGGAATCGTGCACTCCCAGGTGCCCATCGGGGATTTCACCACGGTCACCCATCTCGACGCTGCCCTCCTCGCCCGAATCGAGGCGCTCAGCCCCGCCGGCCGCCTCGACGCATTCTCCCGGCAGCGCTAGCCCACCCGTGGCCGTCGCCCCGAATAGGCTGGCACCATGCAGCTGACCCGGGAGATCGCCGACTTCGTGCTCTACCTGCAGGTGGAGCGCGGCTTCTCCGAGCACACCGTGCGCGCCTACCGCAGCGACCTGGCCCGGCTGGCCGACTTCGCCCGGCAGCGGTCGCTGACCCAGACCCGCGACGTCGACCTCGAGTTGCTGCGCGAATGGCTGTGGGTCGAGACACAGGCGGGGCTCTCGCGAGCCACCCTGGCCCGCCGCTCGGCCTCGGCCCGCAGCTTCACGGCCTGGCTGGCGCGCACCGGGGAGACTCCCGCCGACGAGGGCGTGCGCCTGCGCGCGCCGAAACCGGCGCAGTCCCTGCCCCGCGTGCTCGGCACCGCCCAGATGACCGCGCTGTTGTCCGCGCTCACGGCGCGCACCGCCGACGGCGACCCGGGGGCGCGACGGGACCTCGCCATCATCGAAGTGCTCTACGCGTCGGCACTGCGGGTCTCGGAACTGGTCGGTCTCGACGTGGCCGACCTCGACCTGGACCGGTTGACCCTGCGGGTCACCGGGAAGGGGGCCAAGGAGCGCGTCGTGCCCTTCGGAGTGCCGGCGAAAACCGCCGTCCTGCAGTACCTGCAGCATGCGCGCCCCGTGCTCGCCGCCCAGCCCGGCACGGCGCCGGCCCGTCTGCAGACGGCCCTGTTCCTGGGCTCACGCGGACAGCGCCTGGGCGTGCGCGCGGTGTATCGTCTCGTGGCCGGGCTGCTGGCGGATGTCCCGGGTTCCGGTCCGTCCGGCCCGCACGCCCTGCGCCACACGGCCGCGACCCACCTGCTCGATGGGGGAGCCGACCTGAGGGCCGTGCAGGAGTTGCTCGGGCATGTGAGCCTCGGCACGACGCAGATCTACACGCACGTCTCGGCCGAACGCCTGCAGCAGAGCTACCGACTCGCCCATCCGCGGGCCTGACCGGGCCGCGTCGAACCTACGCCAGGGGAAGCAGCACCGCGCCCGGGATCCCGCCGAGCAGCAGCAGCGGCGATACGTACTCGCCGTGCAGCCGCAGGCCGAGGTGCAGGCAGCCCTGGCAGTGGCCGCCGGTCGCCACCGTTCCAATGCGCTGGCCCGCGAGCACCGGGTCGCCCACGGCCACCGAGGCCTCGACCGGTTCGAAGCTGGAGACCCGGTCACCGGGGTGGGCGATCGCCAACACCGGGCGATCAACGACCACGCCGACAAAGCTGACCACGCCATCCGCGGGCGCCAGCACCGGGTCGCCCGGCCGAGCGGCGAAGTCCAGCCCGCGATGTCCGGCCGCATAAGGCGTTGCCGGTGCGTCATAGGCAGCAGAGATGGTGTGTGGGGGGCCGATCGGCCAGACCCAGGCATCCGTCGGCGCGGCACCGGCACGAGGACCGGCACCAGCACCAGGACCGACACCAGGACCGACACCGCCACCGGCACCGGCGAGCAGCGAGACGACCAGGAGGGCGGTGAACGATGCAGGTGCACGCATGCGACCACACTGCACCCGTGCATCACTCGGCGGGGGACCGAAACGGAGATGGGGCAGACTCCGCCGACACTTCGCCCTGTGGAGGAACCGACCGCGCCGGGGTGGTACTCTACTCAGAGCAGCGCTTTGTGCGCTGACTACGCGTGCCCATTCGGCCTCCAGGTCCAATCGGTCCTCGTCTCGTCGGGATTCCTCGGATTCGTTCCTCGGAATTCCCGATAGAAACAGGGGCGGACGTGTGCCGGGCACCAGGAGTGATGATCGTCCGATCATCGCAGAAACCGATTGGCGTTTCGCTGCCCTGCAGCAACGCCGGACAAGGAGAACGGCTCATGGCCGTCGTAACCATTCGCCAGCTGCTCGACAGCGGCGTGCACTTCGGGCACCAGACCCGCCGTTGGAACCCGAAGATGAAGCGCTTCATCTTCACCGAGCGTTCCGGCATCTACATCATCGACCTGCAGCAGTCGCTCGGGTTCGTTGACAAGGCCTATGACTTCGTCAAGGAGACGGTTGCCCACGGCGGCACCATCCTCTTCGTCGGCACCAAGAAGCAGGCCCAGGAATCCATCTCGGAGCAGGCGACGCGCGTGGGCCAGCCCTACGTCAACCAGCGCTGGCTCGGTGGCCTCCTCACCAACTTCCAGACCGTTTCCAAGCGTCTGGCCCGCATGAAGGAACTCGAAGAGCTCGACTTCGACGACACCGCCAAGAGCGGTTTCACGAAGAAGGAAATGCTCATCAAGAAGCGCGAACTCGTCAAGCTGCACAAGAGCCTCGGCGGAATCCGCAACCTGACGAAGACCCCGTCTGCCCTGTGGGTCGTCGACACCAACAAGGAGCACCTCGCAATCGACGAGGCCAAGAAGCTTGGCATCCCCGTCATCGCGATCCTCGACACCAACTGCGACCCCGATGACGTCCAGTACCCGATCCCGGGCAACGACGACGCCATCCGCTCCGTGGGCCTCTTGACCCGTATCATCGCGGACGCCGCAGCCGAGGGCCTCATCCAGCGCCACGCCAAGCCGGAGGCCGAAGTCGAGCCCCTCGCCGCATGGGAAGCCGAACTCCTTCAGGGTTCGGAAAAGGCCGGTTCCGAAGAGGCCGTTGTCGACGCGCCCGTCGTCGAAGAGGCAGCCGCTGTTGTTGCCGAGCCCGTTGCTGACGTCACGATCGCCGACGCCGTTCCCAACACCGACGTTGCCGCCGCTTACGCTGCAGCCGTCGTTGCTGAGGCCGACGTTGCCGCTGAAGAAACCAAGTAGGGATTCAGGTATGGCAAACTTCACACTTGCAGACGTCAAAGCCCTGCGCGAAAACCTCGGCACCGGAATGGTGGACACCAAGAATGCTTTGGTCGAAGCCGACGGTGACATGGACAAGGCCATTGAGATTCTGCGTCTCAAGGGAGCAAAGGGCAACGCCAAGCGCGCTGACCGTTCCACCTCGGAGGGCCTCGTCGCCGCCAAGGAAATCGGCACCACCGCGTTCATGATCGAGCTCGCCTGCGAGACCGACTTCGTCGCCAAGGGCGACAAGTTCGTCGTCCTCGCCGACAAGGTCCTCGACGCTGTCGCGGCCGCTGGAGCGACCACGGTCGAAGAGGGACTGGCCGCCCTGGCCGGAACCCAGACCGTCGCCGACCTGATCGACGGCGAAGCCGCCATCATCGGCGAGAAGTTCGAACTGCGTCGCGTCGTTGCCGTGAACGGTGAGTCCTTCTCGATCTACCTGCACAAGACCAGCAAGGACCTGCCCCCGCAGGTCGGAGTTGTTCTGGGCTACGCCGGCGCTGACGCGGAGACCGCGCGCAGCATCGCGCAGCACATCTCCTTCGCCAACCCCGAGTACCTCGCGGCGGACGATGTTCCGGCCGAGGCCGTGGAGACCGAGCGTAAGATCGTGACCGAAATCTCCAAGAACGAAGGCAAGCCCGAAGCGGCCCTGCCCAAGATCGTGGAGGGTCGCGTCAAGGCCTACTTCAAGCAGGTCGCCCTGCTCGAGCAGGACTACGCCAAGGACAACAAGGTGTCCGTCAGCAAGGTTCTTGCCGACGCCAAACTGACCGTGTCGGGCTTCGCCCGATTCAAGGTCGGCGCGTAACACCACGCGCGTGATCGACACCACGATTAGATAATCACGGTGGGGAAGGCCGGGCCAGCGAAAGCGACCCGGCCTTCCTGCGCGCGCGGCCCGGATCGACCGGGTAGTTTTGAAACAAATCACAACGGAAGGCGTCCCACGCACATGAACAACTCGGGCAAGAAGCGCAGGGTCCTCCTCAAACTTTCCGGCGAAGCGTTCGGCGGCGGCAGCGTGGGCGTCAATCCCGACGTGGTCAGCTCCCTCGCGCGTGAAATCGCCGAGGGCGCCAAGCAGGTTGAGGTCGCCATTGTCGTCGGTGGAGGCAACTTCTTCCGCGGCGCCGAACTGTCCCAGCGCGGCATGGACCGCGGTCGGGCCGACTATATGGGCATGCTGGGCACCGTCATGAACGCCCTCGCCCTGCAGGACTTCCTCGAGCAGGCGGGCGCGGAAACCCGCGTGCAGTCCGCCATCGCGATGACCCAGGTCGCCGAACCGTACATCCCTCGCCGCGCCGAGCGTCACCTCGAAAAGGGCCGGGTGGTCATTTTCGGTGCCGGAGCCGGCCTGCCGTACTTCTCCACCGACACGGTCGCCGCCCAGCGTGCCCTGGAAATCGACGCCGATGTCGTGCTCGTGGCCAAGAACGGCGTTGACGGCGTCTATTCCGATGATCCGAACACCAACCCCGACGCCCAGAAGATCCACCACCTGACCTACCGTGACGCCCTGCAGCGCGGCTTGAAGGTCGTCGACTCGACCGCCTTCAGCCTGTGCATGGACAACAGCATGCCGATGCAGGTCTTCGGCATGGCACCCGAGGGCAACGTCACCGACGCGATCCTCGGCAAGGATCTGGGCACCCGGGTCTCCAACTAAGCTTGTTCCAGCCACCGAAGAAGGAGTCACCGTGATTGCGGATGTTCTGTCCGACGCCACCGCGCGCATGCACAAGGCCCTCGAGGCCGCCAAAGACGATTTCGGAACGGTCCGCACGGGTCGTGCGAACCCGCAGATGTTCGCCAAGATTCTCGTCAGCTACTACGGCACTCCGACGCCGCTCGAGCAGCTCGCCTCCCTGCAAAACCAGGAAGCGCGCACGCTGCTCATCACGCCCTACGACAAGAGCGCGATGCGCGACATCGAGCAGGCCATCCGCGATACCCCCAACCTCGGGGCCAACCTCGGCAACGACGGTGTCGTCATTCGCGCGTCGCTGCCCGAACTCACCACGGACCGTCGCAAGGAATTCGTCAAGATCGTCAAGACCAAGGGTGAAGACGGCAAGATCTCGGTGCGCAACATCCGCCGTAAGGCCAAGGACGAGCTCGACGCGTTGAAGAGCGACGTGGGCGATGACGAGGTCGCTCGCGCCGAGAAAGAGCTCGAATCGATCACCAAGACGCACGTCGACGCCATCGACGATGCCCTCAAACGCAAGGAAGCGGAGCTCCTCGAGATCTAGGGGAGTACCACAATGACGACGCCCGAACCCGGACCTTCACAGCCGGATGCCCCCACTCCGCCACCCAGACGTGGCAAGGGGGTCAGCCACGGTCATGGGGTCAACCGCGCCGAGTTCCGGGCCCAGGTCAACGCCACCCGCAGCGATTTCGAGCGCCAGGTCCAGGCCTCGAAGGCCGACTTCGATCGGCAGGTGCAGGCCACTCGGGCACACCTGGACGCGACGAACGAGCGTATCGAGGCGCGCACGGGCCGCAACCTGATCCTGGCGATCCTGATCGGGCTGGTCCTCGGACTCACGATGCTCTTCAGCCTGATCCTCATCAAGGAGATCTTTCTGATCTTCGCCCTGGTCGTGGTGGGCTTCACCGCCTTCGAGCTGGCCCAGGCCCTGCGTCACGCCGGCCTGAACGTGCCGCGCATTCCGGTGATCGTGTCGGCCTGTGCCGTCGTTCCGGCGGCCTTCCTGTGGGGTGCAGCGGGTCAGTGGCTCGCGACGCTGGGCGGCATTGCCCTGATCGGCCTGTGGCGCCTCGCGCTGCTGGCCTGGCCGGCGCACCGAGCGGATGCTCGCGCGGTCGGTCGAGATGTCAGCGCGGGCATCCTGATCCAGGTTTACGTCGTCTTCCTGGCGAGCTTCGCCGTTCTCCTCGTCGGGAAAGACGGTGGGGAGTGGTGGACACTCGCGTTCCTCTGCCTCGTGATCGCCGCCGACACCGGGGCCTATGCCAGCGGACTCTCGTTCGGCAAGCATCCGATGGCGCCCAGCATCAGTCCCAAGAAAACCTGGGAGGGCTTCATCGGTGCCGGGGTCGTCGTGATGATTGCCGGCGTGCTGCTCGCGGTGTACATGCTGCAGCAGCCGTGGTGGTTCGGCCTGATCTTCGGTGCCGTGATCCTCGTCAGCGCGACCTTCGGTGATCTGGCGGAATCCCTGATCAAGCGGGACCTGGGCATCAAAGACATGAGTTCGTGGCTGCCCGGACACGGCGGCTTCCTCGACCGCCTCGATTCCATTCTTCCGTCGGCCGGTGCGGCCTATACGCTCTACCTCATTTTCGCGTGACCCCGCCTCGTTTCGACAGGCGTCGCCCGGTGGGACACAATGAAGATGTGAGCACCACCTTTCCCCGCACCGACAAGAAGACCCTGGGCTACAGCAGCGAGCAGGTTGAGGCATTCCTTGCCCTCGCCCGCAGTGCCTACGATGCCCAGGATGACGCGCAGGACGATGCTCAGGACGACGCGCACAGCGACGCGCCGGTCGAGCCACACGCGGAGGACGACACCGCCGTCGTGCCAGCTCGCCGTCTGCACGGAGCGCCGTCCCGGGCACACCCGACACAGCTCACCGCCGACACGATCCGCCACACCGCCTTCGCCATGCAGAAGGGCGGATATTCCCCGGCCCAGGTCGATGCGGCCCTGGAACGCCTCGAAGACGCCTTTGCGGCCCGTGAACGCGAGTCTGCCGCCCGACTGATGGGGGAGGAGGCATGGATGGAGCAGGCGCAGGCCAGTGCCCAGATCATTCTCGCTCGCCTCGGCCGCGATCGTGGCCACCGGTTCACCCGCACCAGCGTGTTCAGCGTCGGCTACCGCCGCGCCGACGTCGACCGATTCGCGCACCGACTGCAGCGGTATTTTTCGGAGGGGCGTCCCCTGTCCGTCGACGAGGTACGCACCGCCGTATTTCGTGCGGAACGTGGCGGCTATCGTGAAGCGCAGGTCGACGCCCTGCTCGACAGTGTCATCGATGTGATGCTCGCTGTGCGCTGAACGAGTGACCGTTATCTGCTCGTTATCTAGGCGAATGTCGCAAAGTCGGCTAGGGTCGGGTAATCGTGGGTAGACATTTGAGCGTAATCGAGTCCAGCACGGCCCCCCGTGGGGGCCGAATCCGCAGAACCCGCTCGAAGGCCAAGGCATCGCACGTGCTTTTTGCGTTCACCGCCGCGTCCGCCTTCATGCTGGTGACGATCGTCGATCCATACTCCGGCGCGACGGCCTCCCCCTATTTTCAGATTGCGCCGACGGTTGTTGACCGGTTCGACGGTCAGAGCGCCCAGACCCTCGCCGTTGCCGGCGGCTTCACGAACACGGTGTCGCGCGACGGCTTCGTCGTGACGGAGGTCATCCCCGAGCCGGTGCCCGTCGCCGCCGCATCGGTCGCCGAGACCGAAACGGACACCGAAGCGGAGACCTCCGAGCCGAAGGTCTACACCGCGCCGCCCGCCGCTGTCCCCGATCCCGGATCGGCCAAGGCGTATGCCTATACCGCGATTGCTTCTCGTGGCTGGGGCGAAGAGCAGTACAACTGCCTGGTGTCGCTCTGGCAGAAGGAATCCGGTTGGAATGTCGCCGCGATGAACTCCTCCAGCGGTGCCTATGGCATTCCGCAGTCCCTGCCGGGCTCCAAGATGAGCTCCGCGGGATCAGACTGGGAGACCAACGCCGCCACGCAGATCGAGTGGGGCCTGGGCTACATCACCGACCGCTACGGCTCCCCGTGTGGTGCCTGGGCCAAGTCGCAGAACTCCGGCTGGTACTAGGCGATTCTGCCCCTCCGTGCCACGGGCGCCTGGGGGCTGTCAGGGCCCTGCGGCGTCGTCTGTCGTCCGACTCGCCGTAGACTGGTTTTATGGCGCGCAGCAACCGACCCAGGGGCCGCAAGCCGGAACCAGACGATGACGGCGACCTCGGCCACCTGCTCGAGGGCTGGCGGCGCAGCGAGGTTCGACGCGACGGACTCTGGCACGTCCAGCCCATTCCTGCGGCACAGGCCGCGAAAACCTACCTCTGCCCGGGCTGCCGCCTGCAGATCGCACCCGGCACGGCCCATATGGTGGCTTGGCGTGGCGACGGTGTTCTCGGCGACGCCGCCGACCTGTCGAACCGGCGACACTGGCACACGCACTGCTGGCGTATCAAGTGATCTTCATCAAGTGATCAAGGAGCCCGCATGAGTGATCCCCGCGCGACCAGCACGACCGCAACCGAGACCACCGCGACCGGCACCAGCCCGATCGAGATTCGCGGCGGCGTCGAACTGCCGGCGATCCGCGAACACATCGAGCTGCAGACTTCGGATGGGCTGACCCTGGTCGGCGAGTTGGCGACCCCGGCGCGCCGGGCTCCGGTGGCAACGCTCGTGACCCTGCATCCGCTGCCCACGGCCGGCGGCTTCATGGACTCCCACATCCTGCGCAAGGCGGCGGGGCGGTTGCCGGCCCTGGCCGATCTGGCCGTGCTGCGTTTCAACACGCGCGGCACCAGTTCCCCACGCGGCACGAGCGACGGTGACTTCGACGGGGGAGTCGGCGAGCGAGCTGACGTGGCGGCGGCGATGGCCTTTGTCGCGCAACGCGGTTTGCCCAATCCCTGGCTCGTCGGCTGGTCGTTCGGTACCGAACTCGCCATCAAGTACGGCCTCGAACACCCCATTCTCGGGGCGATTCTGCTGTCCCCGCCCCTGCACCGGGCGACGGATGCCGAACTCGCCGCCTGGGCGGGAAACTCCCGCCGGCTCGTGGCCATCATCCCCGAACACGACGACTATTTGAAGCCCGCGGAGGCGCGCGCCCGGTTCGCCGTCGTTCCGGAGACCCACTTCGTGGCCGTCGAGAACGGCAAGCACCTCTGGGTCGGTGAGGCGATGACCCGCCGGGTACTCGACGAGATTGTTGCCGTCGTCAACCCGGGGGCGCTGCCGCTGCCGAGCGAGTGGTCAGGGCCCGCCGCCTAGAGCTCGTTCTGGCGCGGGATCACGACCTGTTTGATGATCATGATGATCGACGCCGCCACCGGGATGGCGATGAGGGCGCCGAGGATGCCGAGCAGTGAGCCGCCGGCCAGCGCCGCGATCACGACCACGGCGCCGGGAACCGACACCGCCCGGTTCATGATGTTCGGGCTGAGCACGTAGGCCTCGACCTGCATGTAGATCAGGTAGTAGATCGCGGCGACCAGGGCCGTGAGGGGCGAGCTGCCGATGCCGGGGATCAGGCAGGTCAGCACGATGATGACCGACCCGGAGATCGTTCCGACCAGGGGAATCAACGACAGCAGGAAGGCGATGAACGCGAGCAGGGCGGGGAAGGGGGCGCCGATGATCGAGAGGAAGATGAAGCTCAGCACGCCGTTGCAGGCGGCCAGCCCGGCCTGCCCGACCACGTAGCGACCGACGGCCTTCGTGATCTGCTCGCTCAGGTCGGTGAACCGCTCGCGTTTGGAGGCGGGAACGAGCTGGTAGCTCGCGCGCTTCATGGTGTTCAGTGAGGCCGTGAAGTACAGCGTGAGAATCAGGATGATGAGCCCGCCGAACAGGCCGTTCACGACGGCCAGGCCTGACTGCACGACCGTTGCGGTGATGGTGTCGAGGTTTCCGCCGAGGTAGTCGGTGACCGCCGAGACGATCTCGTTGACCTGCAGGGTCGGGAACTGGTCCTGGATGTCGAGCAGCAGTGTCGATGAGTTGATCGAGCGCACCAATTGGGGAAACTGCGCCGAGAGTTTGGTGACCTGCTCGATGATGATCGGCACGACCGCGAAGATCACGCCGGTGAGCACCCCGAGCACGCCAACGAGCACGGTGAGGATGGCCGCCCAGCGCGGAAAACGCTTGCGCTCCAACCAGGACACGGCCGGATCGAGGCCGAGAGCGATGAACAGGGCCGCTCCGATGTAGATGATGATCGTCTGGAGGGTGATCACCGAGGTGATGATGAGCAGCCCCAGACCCACGCCGAGGGTGCCGACCAGACCGAAACGGAACGCATTCTGAATCTTCACGCGGATCTCCCCACTCGTGCGGCCGGTTCCGGCCCGATCAATACCGTAGTGCTCGGGCAGCCCAAGACCCCGGATTGGTCAGCGTGGCCCGATCAATCCGCGGGGGCTAGTCTTTTTCGCTGGAGACCCGTTCGGCCTGGGTGAGCACGCTGCGCAGGCTTTCGAAGTAGCCGGCGACGGCATCACGTTCGACCCTGATCTGCTTCATGCGGTCTTCCGCGTCGGTGACGAGCTCCCTGGTGCGCTCGGTGGCTTCGTGCAGGATCGCGGCGGCCTTCTCTTCGGCCTCGCGGATGGTGCGCTCCGCGGTCTCCTCGGAGGCGACCTTGAGGTCCTTGGCGATGACGCGTGCTCCGCCATCGAGTTCGGCGTTGAGCTCCCGCAGCTCCCGCAGCCGCATATTGGTCTCGGTGAGCTGCCGGGTGGCGTCGCCCTGGAACTTCTGGGCCAGTGCCACGGCCTCACGGTGGCGGGCCAGGTGTTCCTGCTCGGCCTCGTCGCGCCGGGCCTTGAGCTCGATGTCGAGGTCGGCACGGGCCTGGTCGGTTTCCCGGCCGAGCTGGGCGGCTTCGAACTCGACCGCACGACGGGTCGCCGTCAGCTCCGTGTCCAGGTCGATGCGGGCCTGTTCCCGGGCTGCGTCGAACTCGGCCCTGGCGCGGGCGATCTCGCGGGCCAGCTCGGCGCGGGCGTCCTCCGCTTCGATCGTGATCTCGGTGCGAATGGTCGCGGCCTCTCGTTCGGCGGTCGCGCGCTGCCGTTCGAGGTCGCGCGCCAGTTCGGTCTCGGCCTGTGCGCGCTCGGTGATGATGGTGTTGCGTCCGTCACGCAGATCCCGGTCCAGGTCGCTGCGAGCCAGCTGAATCTCGGCGGCAGCCTCACTGCGCGCGAGCGCCAGCTCCTCGGCGAGGTCCCTTCGGGCCTGTTCGGTCTCACGAGCGAGGTCGGTTTCGGTGCGTTCCGTGCGTTCGGCCAGATCGATGCGTGCCTGCTCGGTTTCCTGGGCCAATACGGCACGCTTCTGGTCAAGCTCGTGCGCGACCGCCGAACGGGTCAGCTCGGTCTCGCGGCCGAGGCCCGCGGCGGTCTCGCGTGCGTCGGTGGCCTCGCGCTGGGCGACCACGCGCACCTCGGCGGCCTCGCGTTCGGCTTCGGAGCGGATGGCGGCCACCTCACGCTTGACCGTCGCGCGCGCTTCGGCGGCTTCCGTGGCCACCGTGCCGCGAATGAGCGCGGCCTCGCGCAGGGCCTCCTGGGTCAGGGTGGCGTGCTCATCCTGCGCCCGGGAGAGCAGGTCATCCGCTTCTCCCCGCACGTCGTCGAGGATGCGGCGAGCCTTGACCTCGGCATCGGCCAGCGTGCGGTCTGACTGCTCCGTGGCGGTGCGGTGCAGGTCGTCGACTTCGTGGGCCACGGTCGCACGCAGCTTCTCGGCGTCGATGTCGGCCTGGGCGATGACCCGGGTGGACTGCTCCTCGGCGACGCGAAGAGTGCTTTCCAGCTTCGTGCCGAGGCCCGAGAAGGTAGGGCTGCCGACCTCATCGATCTCCTGGATGAGGTCGTGAACCTGGGCGGACAATCGCTTCACTTCGGCGCTGGCCGAGGCGCTCTGGGTGTTGGCCTTGATCAGGTCGCGGCGCAGTCCCTGGATCGCTTTATCGACCTCTTCCTTGTCGTAGCCACGGAAGACCTGGGCAAATTCAGCCTCGTCGTTGGACACGGTGGTGACTCCTCAAGGTGGGGGCGAATCCTGCTCTCGTGAAGCGGAGCAGGCAAATTAACTGTAGTCGTCCCGCCGTGGAATCCGGTCAGGGCACAGCGTGGCGCGACGTGCGACCTATTAGGTCGCTCTCAGGAGAGTCCACTATCGTAGAACGTCCGTGTCTGTTGCCTTTCGGACCCGTACTGGTGTTGACCGCGAGCTCACGCCGACTGATGGGCAACACAGGAAGGAAGACGTGCGTTTTGTTTTCGCCATTGTGGCGTTCGTTCTTGCTGCGGCGATGATCGTGCTGGGCCTTGCCCAGCGCACCGTGTTCCTCGAACCGAACTCGATCTCCCTCAGCACAACCGTGACGGGGGATGCCGCTTACACGGTCATCGACCCCTCTGCGCTGGCCGCGTACTCCGGCCGTCAAACCGTGTCGCTGAGCGGCCCCGGTGAGGTCTTCATGGCCTTCGGCCGTTCGGCGGATGTCGACGCGTGGATTGGAAACGACGCCCACGTCGACATCAGTCTCGTCGACGGGGAACTCGTCGCGACCGACACCGCCGCGACGACGGATGGCTCCGAGAGCGACACCGATACCTCCGAAACGACCGAGGTCGTTGATGAGCCCCAGACCAGTCCGGTCGGCTCCGACCTCTGGCTGGACGAATTCTCGGCCCAGCAGGAGCTCGTCTCCGCCATCAACGTGCCGGACGACATCTCCCTGATCGTCGCCTCCGACGGTGTTGAGCCGGCGCCGAGCGAGATCTCGCTGTCCTGGCGGGTGGACAACGGCACCCCGTGGGCCGGTCCGCTCATCGTCGGGGGCGCCGTGATGCTCCTGCTCGGGCTTGTGCTCTATCTCCTCGCGCTGCTGCACCTGCGCCGATCCCGCGGCCCGCGCCGCAACGTGCCGCGCCCCCGGCTGCCGCGCCTGCCCCGTCCGCCGCGTCCGCGCGCTCTGAAAGCCAGTGAGATCACCGGCCCGCGCAAGTCCCTCAACCGGTTCGTCGTGATCGTTCCGGTCCTGACCATCTCGGGTCTGGTATTGAGTGGATGCTCCGCCGAATTCTGGCCGGGCGGCGGGGATCCGGTCTCCGGATCGAGCTCGACGGCCTCGCCGACACCGAACTCGACCGATGAGGCCGAAGACGCGACGGCGCCGGCGCCCGCGGCGGTGACCGTACCCCAGCTGGAGCGCATCGTGGCCAAGATCTCCACGATCGCCACCGAGGCGGATGCCGCCCTCGACTCCGACTCACTGACCACACGCTTCACCGGGCCCGCCCTGGAGCAGCGCCTGGCCAACTACAAGATTCGCGCTGTCGCACCCGAGGTCACGGCGTCGGCGGCCATCCCCGCATCGCCGCTGGTGCTCACCCTGCCCCAGCAGACCGAATCCTGGCCTCGCACGGTGATGACCGTGATCCAGGATACGGACACCACGAGCGTCGCACCGACGGCACTGGTGCTGAGCCAGGAGACACCGCGGGACAACTACCTCGTCGAGTACGCGGTGCAACTCGAGCCCGAATCCCGCGTCGACGTCGCGCCGGCCATCGTCGGAGCGCCGCTCATCGCGCCCGACTCGCGGCTGTTGCTGATGCCCCCGGACGAGGTCGGCGCCGCCTACGCCGATATTCTGGCCCAGGGTGAAGCCAGCCAGTGGTTCGACAAATTCGAGGCAACCGGTGACAGCTTCCGTTCCCAGGTCGCCGAGCGCCGGGCAACCGCCATCGCGGAGCTGGAAATCACGGCGGCCCTCGAATACACGAGCACGGGCGGCTCGGGGCGCACGTTGGCCCTGGCGACGAACGATTCCGGCAGCGTCATCGCGGTCAGCCTGAACGAGGTCGAGACCGTCAGCCCGGTCGCCGAACAGGCCGTCGTCGGCCCGGAGGAAGGTTCCGTCTCGAGCAGGGCGCTGTCGGGTATCGACGAGTCGACCAAGGGCCTGCAGAGTACCTACGCCGACCAGCTGCTCTTCTACGTGCCGGCCGCGGGGTCAGACGACAAAATTTCCCTCCTGGGCTTCTCCCAGGGCCTCATCTCATCGGCGGAGCTTCCATGACCAACGTGCCCCCTTCCGGATCCAACCTGCGCGGAGCGGTTGATCTCTCCTCGCTCGTGAACCGGCCCTCAGCGCCGAGCCCGGCGGCATCCGCCGCCCCGCAGACGCCGGGCGCCGCCCCCTCCGGACCGGTCGCCGTTCCCAGCCTGGTGCTCGACGGCACCGACGCGAACTTCGGTGAACTGCTGGAACTCTCCACGACAATCCCGATCATCGTCGAGCTGTCCACCGACTGGTCTGAGCCGGGCAAACAGCTCACACCGGTGCTGCACACGGTCATCACCGACTATGCGGGGCGTTTCCTGCTGGCCAGGGTCGACATGGAGGCCAACCCCCAGCTCGCCCAGGCATTCCAGGCCACCTCCGTTCCCACGGTGGCCGCCGTCATCGGCGGCCAGCCCGTGCAGCTGTTCACCGGGGCGCTGGCCGAGGCCGAAGTGCGGGACGTCTTCGAACGCCTCCTGCAGCTGGCCGCGGAGCAGGGCGTGACCGGCAGCGCCACGGTCGCGGATACGGCTGTGGCCTCGCCCGAGCCCGCGCCGCTGCCGCCGCACCACGCCGAGGCCTACGAAGCCATCGAGCGCGGCGACTTCGACACCGCCCAGGCGGAATACCGCACCGCGATCGCGCAGGACCCGGGCGACACGATGGCCGTCGCCGGGCTCGCCCAGGTGAGCCTGTTGGCCCGGCTGAAGGGCAAGACGCTCGATCAGATCCGCTCGGGGGCGGCCTCCGCTCCCGACGATCTGCAGGCCCAGCTGCTGGTCGCCGACCTCGACCTGTCCGGCGGTCACATCGAGGATGCCTTCGACCGGCTTCTCGGCCTGTTCCCGGCCCAGGACCCCGCCGGGCGCAACGCCATTCGCGAGCGCATCCTCGAGATGTTCGAGGTCGTCGGCGCGGAAGACCCGCGGGTCGCTCCCACCCGCAGCCGCCTCACGGCACTGCTGTACTAGACGCCAGCACGTCAACGCCCCCGGCACGACCCACGCGAGTGGGTCGTGCCGGGGGCGTTCGTGTGCGGCGTCCGGCTACGGCCGGTACTTGAAGTACACGCCGGCGAGCGGCGGCAGGGTGATCGTCGCCGCGGCTGGGCGCCCGCCCCACGGCTCGGACTCGGCCCAGACACCGCCGAAGTTGCCGACCCCGGAACCGCCGAAGTCCGCGGCATCCGTGTTGAGGATTTCGTCCCAGCGGCCCGCGAACGGCAGGCCCACACGGTAGTTCTCGTGCGGGTGCCCGGCGAAGTTGAAGAAGCAGGCGATCGGTTGGCCGTCGTTGTCCCAGCGCAGGAACGAGACCACGTTCTGGGCGGCCGCGCCGCCGTCGATGAGCTCGAATCCGCTCGGGTCGTTGTCCCGTGCCCACAGGCTCGCGTTGGCCTGGTAGACCCGGTTGAGCTGGCCGACGAAGGTGAACAGGCCGCGGTGAGCGGGCTGGTCGAGCATCCACCAGTCCAGGCCGCGCTCTTCGCTCCATTCGGAGCGCTGGCCGAATTCCTGGCCCATGAAGAGGAGCTGCTTGCCCGGGTGCGCCCACATGAACGACAGGTAGACGCGCACGTTGGCGAGTTGCTGCCAGGAGTCACCGGGCATCCGGTTGATGAGCGAACCCTTGCCGTGCACGACCTCGTCGTGGCTGATCGGCAGCAGGAAGTTCTCGCTGAACGCGTACATGAAGCTGAAGGTGATGTCGTTGTGGTGGTACGAACGGTACATCGGGTCGACGCTGATGTACTCGAGCGAGTCGTGCATCCAGCCCATGTTCCACTTGAACCCGAAGCCGAGCCCGCCGCCGCTCGTCGCGGCCGTCACCCCACCCCAGTTCGTGGATTCCTCGGCGATCATCATCGTGCCGGGGTTGCGGCGGTACGCCGTCGCGGTCACTTCCTGGAGCAGGCTGATGGCCTCGAGGTTCTCGCGGCCGCCGTACTGGTTGGGCTCCCACTCACCGTCCTTGCGGGAGTAGTCGAGGTAGAGCATCGAGGCGACCGCGTCAACGCGCAGGGCGTCGATGTGGAACTCTTCGAGCCAGTAGAGCGCGTTCGCGACCAGGAAGTTGCGCACCGGCGGGCGGCCGAAGTCGAACACCAGGGTGCCCCACTCCTTCTGCTCGCCGCGGCGCCAGTCGGGGTGCTCGTAGAGGGGCTGGCCGTCGAAGCGGGCCAGGGCGAAGGCGTCCTTCGGAAAGTGGCCGGGGACCCAGTCCATGATCACGCCGAAGCCGGCCTGGTGCAGCCGGTCGATCAGATAGCGCAGGTCGTCGGGGCCGCCGAAGCGGCTCGTCGGCGCGTAGTAACCGCTGACCTGGTAGCCCCACGAGCCTCCGAACGGATGCTCCGAGAGCGGCATGAACTCGACGTGCGTGAACGCGAGCTCGCCCAGGTATCCGATGAGCTCGTCGGCGAGGTCGCGGTAGCTGAGGCCCGGCCGCCAGGATCCGACGTGCATCTCGTAGATGCTCATCGGCTGGTCGTGCGGGTCGGTGGCCGTTCGGGCCGCGATCCACGCCGCATCCGCCCACTCGTAGTGGGATTCGGCGATGACCGATGCTGTCTGCGGCGGCACCTCGGCGGCCCGCGCCATCGGGTCTGCCTTGGCGATCCACTCGCCGTGCTGGGTGAGCAACTCGAACTTGTAGGTGGACCCGGTGACGAGGCCCGGGATGAACAGCTCCCAGACCCCGGAGCCGCCCATGTTGCGCATCGCGTGGGTCACGCCGTTCCAGCCGTTGAAGTCACCGATCACGCGCACGGCCTGGGCGTTCGGGGCCCAGACGGCGAACGACGTGCCGTCGAAGGCGGTGTTCACGCCCCACTGCTCGCGGTGGTGCGCGCCGAGCACGTCCCACAGGCGTTCGTGGCGGCCCTCACCGATCAGGTGCAGGTCGAGCTCGCCGAGGGTCGGCAGAAAACGGTAGGGGTCGTCGGCGATCCAGGCGGGGGCGCCCTCGTAGCGGGATTCGACGGTGTAGTCCTGCAGGCCGAGCGTGCTCGTGCCCTCCCAGATGCCGAACGCGAGGTGGTTCAGTTCGACGTGCGCGCCCGAGGCGAGAATCGCGGTGACCTCGGTGGCGAGCGGCCGCAAGGAGCGGATGGTGACGAGCGGGTCGGTGACGCCGGCCGCGTTCGCGAGGTGCTGGCCGAGGACCTGGTGCGGGCTGTAGTAGCTGCCGGCGGCCACGGCCTGCAGCACGTGCACGGGAAAACCACCGATCGTGTCGGGTTCAGGGGTCGGTGTGGTGGCCGGTGTGGTGGCCGGAACGGCGGCTGCCGGGGGCGCCGCGGCGGGGGTGGGCGTCGCCTTGGCCTTGTCGGCCGGGGTGGTGTCTCCTGTTGCGGGCGTCATGCGCTCCGTCCCTTCACGTGCAGAATGTGCAGCGGTTCTGTGAATGCGTCGAGCCGCACGAAGTTGTCGGCCGTCCAGGTCCAGGTCGTTCCGGTGAGCAGGTCGGTCACGTCGAAGGGCTCTCCGACGGGAATGCCGAAGCGCGTCACATCGAGGTGCACGACGGTCTCCCGCACCGAGTGCGGGTCGACGTTGATGACGATGAGCAGGGCATCCGCTTCGCCCGTTCCGGTGTATGCGGCGTCGAGGTACTTGCTGAAGACGAGGATCGAGTCGTCATCACTCGAGTGGATGTCGAGGTTGCGCAGCTGGCCGAGCGCCGGATGGTCCCGGCGGATCTGGTTGAGCTGGGTGATGAACGGAGCGAGGGACTGGCCGAGCTCTTCGGCCTTGGCGAAGGAGCGCGGCCGGTACTCGTACTTCTCGTTATCGATGCTCTCCTCGGCACCCGGCCGGGCGACGCTCTCGTAGAGTTCGAAGCCCGCGTAGACCCCCCAGCTCGGGGAAGCCAGGGCGGCCAGCGCCGCGCGGATCTTGAAGGCCGCCGGCCCGCCGAACTGCAAGAACTCGGTGAGGATATCGGGGGTGTTGACGAACAGGTTGGGCCGCAGAAAATTGGGCGTCTCGCGGGCGAGCCCGTCGAAGAAATCCTCGAGCTCTTCCTTCGTATTGCGCCAGGTGAAGTAGGTGTACGACTGCTGGAAGCCGACCTTGCCGAGCGCCTGCATGAGCGCGGGCCGGGTGAATGCCTCCGCGAGGAAGATCACATCGGGGTGCTGGCTGTTGACCTCGGTGATGAGCCATTCCCAGAAGTCGAGGGGCTTGGTGTGCGGGTTGTCGACCCGGAAGATCGTCACGCCGAGGTCGATCCAGTGCGTGAGCACCCGCAGGGCCTCGGCACGGATGCCCGCGGGATCGTTGTCGAAGTTGATCGGGTAGATGTCCTGGTATTTTTTCGGCGGATTCTCGGCGTAGGCGATCGACCCGTCGGGCAGGGTCGTGAACCACTCCGGGTGGGCGGTGACCCACGGGTGGTCGGGGGACGCCTGCAGGGCGAAGTCGAGGGCGACCTCGATGCCGAGCTTTTTGGCGCGGTTGAGGAAATACGTGAAATCGGCGGCGGTGCCGAGGTCGGGGTGGATCGCATCGTGGCCGCCGTCGGCCGAGCCGATCGCCCAGGGCGAGCCCGGGTCGAACGGCCCCACGGTCAGGGAATTGTTCGGGCCTTTGCGAAACGACGTGCCGATCGGGTGGATCGGCGGCAGGTAGAGCACGTCGAAGCCCATGGCGGCGACGGCGGGCAGGCGTTTGGCGGCGGTACGAAAGGTTCCGCTCTTCCACGAGCCGTCGGCGAGTTTTTTGGCGCCCTCTGACCGCGGGAAGAACTCGTACCAGGAGCCGACCGCGGCACGCTTTCGCTCCACGATGATGGTGCGCGGCTCGGAGACGGAATCCAGCCCGGCCAGCGGATGCAGCGCGATCGCCTTCGCCAGTTTGGCCTCATCGAGCGCGGCGAGGCGCTCGGCGACGGGAAGGTCTCCATTCACGAGAACCTTCGCCGCGGCGCGGAACAGCCGGCGTTCGGCGGCCACGCGGCCACTGTCGGCCGCCGCGACGGACAGCAGCTCCGAGCCGATCAGAAACATCAGGTCGACGTCGACGCCGGCCGGGATCTTGATGAGCGCGTTGTGACGCCAGGTGTTCCAGTCGTCGGCGTAGGCGCCGATCCGGTATTCCCAGCTGCCCGGCTGGTCGAGCTGCGCTTCGGCGGCCCACCGGTCGGTGCCGGGAACGGTCAGCGTCATCGGGCGGCTCGTGAGGGCACCGTCGGGAGCGCGCAGCAGCAGCGTCACGCCGATGAGATCGTGACCTTCCCGGAACGCGGTCGCCGCAAAGGGAACGACCTCGCCGACGAAGGAGCGGGTCGGCCACAGGTTGTCGGGGAGCTGGGGCGATAGATCGAGTACGGGGATACGGCCGACGCGCGCAACGAATTCGGTTGCGCGCGGTGCCTGGTTAACGAGGTCTCGGTTTCCTGCTGTCTTAGCCACAACACGACCGTAGCGCGAATAAATCGCAAAACCTGCTTCTCGTGGTTACCCATTCGACACAAGCCGCCCCTAGTGTTGGGTTCGTGAAGGCGATCCGCAAATTTACAGTCCGTGCAGTACTCCCCGAACCCCTCGTGGCTCTTGAAGAATTAGCGGGTAACCTCCGCTGGTCCTGGCATGAGCCGACGAGGCAACTGTTTGAACAGATCGCTCCAGAGTTGTGGCGTTCGATCGGAACCGACCCGGTGGCGCTCCTCGGCGCCGTCGATCCGGCACGGCTCGACGAGCTGGCGCGCGACCAGGACTTCGTGAACGCGGCCAACGCGATGCGCGACGACCTGCGCGACTACCTCGAACAGCCGCGCTGGTATCAGGGCCTCGAAGGCGAGAAGCCGGCGGCCATCGCCTACTTCTCCCCGGAGTTCGGGATCGCGGCGGCGTTGCCGCAGTATTCCGGCGGCCTCGGTATCCTCGCCGGTGACCACCTGAAGAGCGCGTCGGACCTCGGCGTGCCGCTCGTCGGCGTCGGCCTCTTCTACCGTGCGGGGTACTTCGCCCAGTCGATTTCGCCCGACGGCTGGCAGATGGAGAGCTACCCGCTGCTGGATCCCGACGGGCTCCCGCTGTCCGTCCTGCGCCGCGCCGACGGCTCGGCCGTGCAGGTCTCGCTGGCCCTTCCCGACGGTCGCACCCTGCACGCGCGGGTCTGGCAGGCGCTCGTGGGACGCATCCGCTTGCTCATGCTCGACGCGGACATCCCCGAGAACCCCGACGACCTGCGCCTGGTCACCGACCGCCTCTACGGCGGCGGCGGCGAGCACCGGCTGCTGCAGGAGCTGCTGCTCGGCATCGGCGGCGCCCGCGCCGTCAAACTATGGAGCGAGCTCAAGGGCTACCCCGAACCCGAGGTGTTCCACACCAATGAGGGACACGCCGGGTTCCTCGGCCTCGAGCGCATCTCGAGCCTCATCGGCGAAGGCCTGAGCTTTCAGGAAGCCCTGCAGGTCGCCCGCGCCGGAACCGTGTTCACCACGCACACCCCGGTCGGCGCCGGCATCGACCGGTTCGACCGCGGCCTCGTGCGCCGCTACTTCGGCACCGACCTGCTGCCCGGGGTCAACGTCGACGACCTGCTCGCCCTCGGCGCGGAGACCTACGCCGGCGGCTCGCCCGACGTGTTCAACATGGCGATCATGGGCCTGCGCCTCGGCCAGCACGCCAACGGCGTGTCGACCCTGCACGGTGAGGTCAGCCGCAAGATGTTCAGCGGACTGTGGCCGGGCTTCGACCCGAGCGACGTGCCGATCGGGTCGATCACCAACGGCGTGCACGCGCCGACCTGGACCGACCCGGCACTGCTCGCCCTCGCCCAGGATCGCCTGGGCGCCTCGGACACGTCCACGGCCGACTGGAATTCGCCCGCCGTGACCGATGAAGACCTCTGGAACGTGCGCGGCCAGATGCGGCTGCAGTTCGTCGAAGACGCCCGCCGTCGCCTGCTCGCGGCCTGGCAGGAACAGAACCCCGGCGGCATCGCGCCGGCCTGGATCAACGGCGTCTTCGACCCGAACGTGCTGACCATCGGTTTCGCCCGCCGGGTGCCGACCTACAAGCGGCTCACGCTCATGCTGCACGACCCCGAACGCCTGCGGGCCCTGCTGCTGCACCCAACGCGCCCGATCCAGATCGTCATCGCCGGCAAGTCGCACCCCGCCGACGAGGAGGGCAAACGCCTGATCCAGAAGATCGTGCAGTTCGCGGCGACTCCGGAACTGCGCCAGCGCATCGCCTTCCTGCCCGACTACAACATCGCGATGGCGCAGCTGATGTACCCGGGAACGGATGTCTGGCTCAACAACCCGCTGCGTCCCCTCGAGGCCTGCGGCACGAGCGGCATGAAGGCGGCGCTCAACGGCGTGCTGAACCTGTCGATCCTCGATGGCTGGTGGCCGGAATATTACGACGGTAAGAACGGCTGGGCGATTCCGTCAGCGGATGCCGCGGGCGATTCCGCCGAGCGCGACCGGATGGAGTCCGAGGCACTCTACGACCTGATCGAGCACCACGTTGCGACGCGCTTCTACGAGCGTGAGGGCGACGAGGTGCCGAAGCGGTGGGTGGCCAGCATCCGTCACACCCTCGCAACCCTGTCGCCCGAGCTCAGCGCCGACCGCATGGTGCGCGAGTACGTGCAGAAGCTCTACCGGCCCGCCGGGCACTACGAGCACCTGCTGTCGACGAACAACTTTCGAGCGGCCCGCGAACTGGCCGCCTGGAAGGGCCGCATCCTGCAGGCCTGGCACGGCGTCGCGGTCACGCACGTCGAATCCGGCGGTGTCAGTGCGGTGCCGGAGGTCGGCGACGACCTGCACCTGCGGGCACACGTGCAGCTCAACGGGTTGCTCCCCGATGACGTCACCGTCGAGGTGGTCTACGGACGCAGCACGAGCGGCGACGACCTCAGCGAGACGAGCACCCAGGCGCTCGAAATCGAAGCCGAGAACCCGGCCGACGACGCGACCGGGTCAGCCGGCGGCGGCGTTCCGACGCTGTTCACCGGAACGGTCGAACTCGACCGAGCCGGGGCGTTCGGTTACACGGTACGCGTGGTTCCGCGCAACGACCTGCTGATCAGCCCGGCTGAGATGGGCCTGGTCGCGGTCGCCTCGTAGCCTCAGAGCCCGAACAGGAATGCCCCCGACCAGTGGTCGGGGGCATTCCTGTTCGTCGGGCGTCAGTCGTTGGCGCGGAACAGCTGCATCGACGCCCCGGGCACGAGCAGGGGAGTGCCGGGAGCGTGCTCGATGCTCGACTCGTCGAGCTCGTCATGGCTGGAATCCCAGAGCAGGGTATACGACGACACGCCCGGGTGCAGCGGCAGCGTGACCGTGAGGTCCTGCTCGAGGGCGTGCACGACGAGCAGGATGCGGTTGAAGCCCTCGTGCTCGGGGGTGCTCGCCGCCATGTACTGCAGGGTGCGCTCCTTGGGGGAGTTCCAATCCTGCTGGGACATCGACTTGCCCTCGATGTTGTACCACTCCAGGTTGCTCGCGCTCAGGGTGGTCTCCCCGAGCCGGCCGAAGTGCACGGGCCGAAGCGCCGGGTTCTCCCGGCGCAGCTGCAACAGGCGGCGGCTGACGCGATGCAGGTCCTGCTGCCAGTCGTCGAAGTTCCAGTTCAGCCAGGTGAGCTCGCTGTCCTGGCAGTAGGCGTTGTTGTTGCCGCGCTGGCTGCGGCCGAATTCGTCGCCGGCGGTGATCATTGGCACGCCGGCGGAGAGCAGCAGCGTGCCGAGCAGGTTGCGAATGGCCTTGCGGCGGGTCGCGAGCACCTCGAGGTTGCGGGTGGGGCCCTCCACACCGTGGTTGAAGGAGTTGTTGTTGTCGGTTCCGTCGCGGTTGGACTCGCCGTTGCCGAGGTTGTGCTTCTCGTTGTAGGCGGTGAGGTCGGCGAGGGTGAAGCCGTCGTGTGCCGTGATGAAGTTCAGCGAGGCGAGCGGCCCGCGGTCGGTCGCGAAGGTGTTCGACGAGCCGGCCATCCGGGTTGCGAAACGGCCGATTCCCGAGCCGACCGAGCCGCGGGTGCGCATGCTCTGAATGTCCGAGAGCCAGAAGTCGCGCATGCGGTCCCGGTAGCGGTCATTCCACTCCGACCAACCGGGCGCGAAGTTGCCGGTCTGCCATCCGCTCATGCCCATGTCCCACGGTTCCGCGATGAGCTTGACGCCCTGCATGTCGGGGTCGTCCCTAATCGCCGTCAAGAGCGGATGCTCCGGCCGGTATTCGACGTTGCCGTCGCGTCCGAGGGTCACGGCCAGGTCGAAGCGGAACCCGTCGATCTGTACCTCGTTGGCCCAGTATTTGAGCGAATCGAGGACGAGGCGCTGGGGGACCTCGTGGCCGAAGTTGACGGTGTTGCCGCAGCCGGTGACGTCGATGTACGACCCGTCGTCGTTCTGGCGGTAGTAGACGGCCTCGTCGATGCCGCGCAGGCTCGTCACCGGGCCGTTCGGGCCCTCTTCGGCGGTGTGGTTGTAGACCACGTCGAGGATGACTTCGAGGCCGGCCTCGTGCAGCAGCTTGACCATGCCCTTGAACTCGCGCAGCACCGATTCGGGGCCGCTGGCCTGGGCGGCCTGGGTGGCGTAGTCGGCGTGGGGGGTGAAGAAATTGAGGGTGTTGTAGCCCCAGTAATTAATGAGTCCCTGTTTGATCAGGCGCTGCTCGGAGACGAACGACATCACCGGCAGCAGTTCCACCGCCGTCACACCGAGGTCTTTCAGGTAAGCGATCGTCGACTCGTGGGCGAGGCCGGCGTAGGTTCCGCGCAGGTGTGCGGGAACGGCCGGGTTGAGTCGGCTGATGCCGCGCACGTGGGCCTCGTAGACCACGGTGTGATCGAGCGGAACGGCCGGTTTCTCGGCGCCGTTCCAGTCGAAGTACCCGTCGATCACGCTCGACTGCCACTGGTCGGGGCCGACCCGCACCAAGCCCCGCGAATAGGGCTCGATCAGGGTTTTCTCTGGGTGGAATGAGTTGCGCGGGCCCGCCGGGCCGGTCACCCGGATGCCGTAGCGGCGGCCGGGAGTCAGGGTGCGGGACTTGCCCGACCAGACATTCGCCTCGTCCCGTTTCATCGGCACGCTCTTCACGATCCAGTTGGGGTCGGTATCGTCGAAAATGCAGAGATCCATGCCGTCGGCCGTCTCCGACCACACCCGCAGTTCTCCGCCGGTACTGGTCACCCGCACTCCGAGGGAGCGCAGGGAATCGGCGGATGTCATGGGTTCTAGAGTAATCAGTGTGAGCGCGCGCGCCGACCACGGGTGCCACGGGGCGAGAATCGCATCGGCCGAGCGACCACGACGAACGACCCGGACGACCAGACTGAATGAGATGTATATGACTGTGTACTTGGATCATGCGGCGACCACGCCCATGCTCCCCGCGGCAATTCGACGCTACGCCGACGCGATGGCGGTGGTCGGAAACCCGGCCTCGGTGCACAGCGCCGGCCAGAACGCGAAGCGGATGCTCGAGGAGGCCCGCGAGACCGTCGCCGCGAGCCTCGGCTGCGATCCCATCGAAGTCGTGTTCACCGGCAGCGGCACCGAGTCCATCAACCTCGGCATCAAGGGGCTGTTCTGGGCCCGGTCTCCGCGCACCCGCATCCTCGTTCCCGGCGGAGAGCACCATGCGACCCTCGACACCGTGGAATGGCTCGAACGCCACGACGGCGCTGTGATCGAGTGGATTCCCCTCGACGCGGTGGGGCGCATCGACCTCGTCGCGCTCGCCGCCGCGATCGATCGTGATCCCACGGATGTCGCCCTCGTCACCCTGATCATGGCCAACAACGAGGTCGGCACGCTCCAGCCGGTGGCCGAGGTCGCCGCGCTCGCCGCGGCCCACGGCATCCCGGTGCACGTCGACGCGGTCGCGGCCTACGGCTACGTGCCGGTCGACTTCGCGGCGCTGTCCGCCGCGGGCGTCTCGGCGCTGAGCGTCTCGGCGCACAAGGTCGGCGGCCCTGTCGGCATCGGCGCGCTCGTGCTCGGCCGCAGGACCACCGTCGAACCGCTCATCCATGGCGGCGGGCAGCAGCGCAAGGTGCGCAGCGGAACCCAGGACGTGGCGGCATCCGTCGCCTTCGCCGTGGCGGCTGGTGCCCTCGGCACCGGGCAGGCCAGCGAGACCGCGCGCCTCGCAGCGCTGCGCGACCGGGTCATCGCGGGAGTGACCGCCCTCGTTCCGGCCGCCGTGCTGAACGGCGACCCGGTGGCATCCGGTCGCCTGCCGGGCAACGCCCACTTCAGCTTTCCGGGCTGCGAGGGCGACTCGCTGCTCTTTCTGCTCGACGCCGCCGGAGTGTCCGTGTCGACCGGTTCTGCCTGCCAGGCCGGGGTGCCCGAACCCTCGCACGTGCTGCGGGCGATGGGCCGCAGCGAGGTCGAATCCCGCGGCGCCCTGCGCATCACCCTCGGCCACACGTCGACGGATGCCGACGTCGATGCTCTGCTGGCCGCGCTGCCGGCCGCGCACGCGCAGGCTGCCCGCGCCGGCATGGCCGACCGCGCGCCCGGCACCTAGGCCGCCCGTCGGTGGCGCGCCCAGCCTCGCCGAGTACACTCGCACGGTGAAGGTTTTAGCAGCAATGAGTGGCGGTGTCGATTCCGCCGTGGCAGCCGCGCGTGCGGTCGAAGCAGGGCACGAGGTGGTCGGCGTGCATCTGGCGCTGAGCCGAATGCCGGGAACGCTGCGCACCGGCAGCCGCGGCTGCTGCACCGTCGAAGACTCGATGGATGCCCAGCGCGCCGCCAACATCATCGGCATCCCGTACTACGTCTGGGATTTCTCCGAGCGCTTCAAGCTCGACGTCGTGGACAATTTCATCGCCGAATACGCCGCCGGCCGCACCCCGAACCCGTGCATGCGCTGCAACGAGAAGATCAAGTTCGCCGCCCTGCTCGAAAAAGCCGTCGCCCTCGGCTTCGACGCAGTCTGCACCGGCCACTACGCGAGTATTTTGACGGATGCCGCGGGCAACAAGGAGCTGCACCGCGCGAGCGCCGAGGCCAAGGACCAGTCCTATGTGCTGGGCGTGCTCACCGCCGACCAGATCGCACACTCGATGTTCCCGCTCGGCACCACGCCGTCGAAGACGCTCGTGCGGGCCGAAGCGGCCGCCCGCGGCTTCTCGGTCGCCAACAAGCCCGACTCCTACGACATCTGCTTCATCCCCGACGGAGACACTCGCGGCTGGCTCGGCGAACGTGTCGCTCCCGCCACCGGTGACATCCTCGACCGTGAGGGCAACAAGCTCGGCACCCACGAGGGCGCCGTGGCCTTCACCGTCGGCCAGCGCAAGGGCCTCTCGATCGGCACCCCCGCCGCCGATGGCAAGCCCCGTTTCGTGCTCGAGGTGCGTCCGGTCAGCAACACCGTTGTCGTCGGCCCGAAGGAAGCCCTCGCCGTGAAGGAGATCGCCGGCGACAAGTACACCTGGGCCGGTCTCGCACCCGAACACCCCGAGGTCGCCTTCAACTGCCACGTGCAGATTCGCGCGCACTCCGAGCTCGAACCGGCCATCGCGCAGGTCGTCACCCGCGCAGACGGCGGTGTTGAGTTCAAGATCCTGCCCGAGCAGCCGCTCACCGGCGTCGCGCCCGGCCAGACCGCCGTCGTGTACATGGGCACCCGAGTGCTCGGCCAGTGCACCATCGACCGCACCGTCAGTGCTGTTCCGGTCTCGGCTGTTCCTGCTGCCGCCGCCGGCATCGCCACCACCACACTTCTCGCAACGTCCGCGTCGGCCAGCCCCGCCACGGTCAATGCCTGACGCCGCCGAAGAAACACTCCCCGAACCGTCGGTGGCCGCGTCGACGAAAGCGACCACCCCCACCGACCTGGCGGCCGCATCCGCCGAGGCCGCCGACCTCACCACCCACATCCTCGAAGCCCGCGACGCCTACTACGGCCAGGACACCGTCATCATCGACGACTCCGCGTACGACGCCCTGGTTCAGCGCCTCGGCGAACTCGAACGTCTGCACCCCGAGCTGCAGAGCCAGGACAGCCCCACCCAGACCGTCGGCGGCCGCGCCGAAGTCACCCTCTTCGACCCCGTCACCCACGCCGAGCGCATGCTCAGCCTCGACAACGTGTTCTCCCGCGAGGAATTCGAGGCCTGGGCCCACAAAGCCGTCGAGAACTCGGGCCGGGCCGTGCATTTTCTCTGCGAGCTCAAGATCGACGGCCTCGCCATCAACCTGCGCTACGCCGATGGGGTGCTCGTCTCGGCGGCCACCCGCGGTGACGGCGTCGTCGGCGAAGACGTCACCGAGAACATCGACCTTGTGCCGGGGATCCCGGGACGGCTGGCCGATCTGCCGGACGGCGCGGCGCATCCGTCGCTGATGGAGGTGCGCGGCGAGGTGTTCTTTCCCGTCGCCGCGTTCGACGAGCTCAATGCCGCGCAGGCCGCCTCGGGGGAACGGGTTTTCGCCAATGCGCGCAACGCGGCCGCCGGGTCGCTGCGCCAGAAGGCCGCCGGCAAGAACCCCGACCAGCTTGCTCTTATGAAGGCCCGTCTCGGTCGGCTGCGGATGCTCGTACACGGCATCGGTGCGTGGGAGAACCCGCCGGTCGCCACCCAGTCCGAGGTGTACGGGCTGCTGAGTACCTGGGGGCTGCCGACCAGCAGCTACTTCACGGTCACCACCTCGGTCAACGAGGCCGCCGACTACATCGAGTACTACGGCGCCCACCGCGCCAGCGTCGAGCACGAACTCGACGGCATCGTCATCAAGATCGACGAGCTGGCGCTGCACGCCGAACTCGGCGCCACCAACCGGGCGCCGCGCTGGGCGATCGCCTACAAGTACCCGCCCGAACAGGTCAACACGAAGCTCCTTGACATCGTCGTGAGCGTGGGCCGCACCGGCCGCGCCACCCCGTTCGCCGTGATGCAGAAGGTGCTCGTCGCCGGCTCCGAAGTGCGCCAGGCGACCCTGCACAACCAGGACGTGGTCAAGGCCAAGGGCGTGTTGATCGGCGATACGATCGTGCTGCGCAAGGCCGGCGACGTGATCCCCGAGGTGCTCGGCCCGGTCGTCGAACTGCGTGACGGCACCGAACGCGAGTTCGTGATGCCCGTCAACTGCCCCGAGTGCGGCACCCCGCTCGCCCCCGCGAAGGAGGGTGACATCGACCTGCGCTGCCCGAACGCGCGCAGCTGCCCCGCGCAGGTGCGTGGCCGGGTCGAACACATCGGCAGTCGCGGGGGCCTCGACATCGAGGTGCTCGGCGAGGTCGCGGCCTCCGCCCTGACCCAGCCGACCGTGCCGGCTGAGCCGCCGCTCGTGACCGAGGCCGGCCTGTTCGACCTCAGCTTGGAGCACCTGCTGCCGATCCAGGTGATCGTGCGTGACGCCGAGACCGGGCTGCCGAAGGAAGACGACGACGGCGTCGCCAAGATCCGCATGCCGTTCCGCCGCAACCCGACCGCCGCCGAGAAAAAGGCCGGCCTGACCGGTCCGCAGCCGTCGACGAGTGCCCTGAAGCTGCTCGCCGAGATCGAGAAGGCCAAGACCAAGCCGCTCTGGCGCATCCTGGTGTCGCTGAACATCCGTCACGTCGGGCCTGTTGCGGCCCGCGCCCTCGCGAACCACTTCGGCGCCCTCGACGCCATCCGAGCCGCGAGCCGCGACGAACTTGCGCAAGTTGACGGGGTCGGCGGCATCATTGCCGACGCCGTGCTGGCTTGGTTCGAGGTCGACTGGCACGTGGAGATCGTCACGCAGTGGGCCGCGGCGGGTGTGCAGTTCACGACTCCCGGCCACCCCGGCCCGGGCGCGGCCGAGGCCGCCGGGGGAGTGCTCGCCGGGATCACCGTCGTCGCGACGGGGTCGCTCGAAGGCTTCACCCGCGAGGGCGCCCAGGAAGCCATCATCGCCGCCGGCGGTAAAAGCGCGTCGAGCGTGTCGAAGAAGACCCACTTCGTGGCCGCCGGCCCCGGCGCCGGGTCGAAACTCACCAAGGCCGAACAGCTTGGCATCCGCATCCTTGACGCCGACGAGTTTCGCCTGCTGCTCGAGGGCGGCCCCGACGCCCTGCCCCCGGTCGACGCCGACACAGAAGCTGACCCCGCCGACCCCGCCGACCCCGCCGGCCACGCTGACTCCGCCGACCCTGCCGACCCTGCCGACCGCGCCGGCCACGCTGACTCCGCCGAGTAACGTCCGACACTGGCCCCGCCATCACTGTGCACTCCATGCAGGTCATGCGCCCCAAAACTGCACGTGCGCGTGGCAGGCCAGGCACACGTGCAGTTTTGGGGCGCATGGGCGCGCCGGGCTGCAACATTCGCGCGCATCAGCAGCTTTTGGGCGCACGACAGCTCGCCCGTTGTGAGCGCACGTGCAGGTTTGGGCGCTCGATCGAGCCGGGCTGCAACATCCGGTCGCATCAGCGGCTTTGGGCGCAGGACGGCCGGCACGTTTCGGGCGCACGTGCAGCTTTCCGCCGCGTGAGTGGTTCTCCGGCGCCGGGCGGTAGAGGCCAGGCATCCCCCCGGGTGATCTGAGCCAGTTCGTGGCCCTGACGTCGTCCTCAAGGGGCGTTCTGTGACACTTCGTGCGCGAGGTGTCAGAGACGGCCTCATGGAGGCCCCGCGGTGCGCGCGAAGTGTCAGAGATGGCCCCTTCAACTCGATTCAAGGGGCCATCTCCGCCACGTCGCGGCGGTGACATCGACCCCAAGGGGCGCTCTGTGACACTTCGTGCGCGAGGTGTCAGAGATGGCCCCATGGCCTGTATTCGGCCGACGCAAGGTGTCTACGATGCCCGTTCTCCTGAGGAATATTAAGCAGCTTTCCGTCTGTCCCCGCTCAGGGTCCGCTGCGCGGCAGCCCCTGACCCGCAGCGTCCGCTGGCTGGCCGCGCTGCCGCATCCGCCGCCGAACCGACGGATGCCGCACCCACCGCCCGCACGCACCTCGCGCAGGCTACGCGGCCCGCGCCCCCGGCCGCCTCCTTTAGAATTGAGGTTCCCCACCAGTTCATTGGAGCAACATGTCTGCAATCACGGCCGAGCAGGTCGCCCATCTGGCGAACCTCGCCCGGATCGACCTCAGTCCGGAAGAGATCACGAACCTCACCCTCGACCTCGGCCAGATCGTCGACTCCGTCGCCAAGGTGCAAGAAGTCGCCACCAGCGACGTGCCGGCGACTAGCCACCCGATGCCGCTGACCAACGTGTTCCGTGAAGACGTCGTCGTCCCCTCGCTTTCTGTCGAGCAGGCCCTGTCCGGTGCGCCCGCGCGCGCCGGCGACAAATTCCGGGTGCCCGCCATCCTGGACGAGGAGTAACCATGACCGAACTCATCCGCCTCACCGCCGCCGAGCTGAGCTCCCGCCTGCAGGACAAGTCCGTGAGCGCCGTCGAAGCCACCCAGGCCCACCTCGACCAGATCACCGCCGTCGACACCGACCTGCACGCGTTCCTGTACGTCGCCGCCGACGCTGCGCTCGCCACCGCCGCCCGCATCGACGCCCGCCGCGCCGCCGGCGAAGAGCTCGGTCCGCTCGCCGGCGTGCCGATCGCGATCAAAGACGTGCTCACGACCCTCGACATGCCGACCACGGCCGGCTCCAAGATCCTCGAAGGCTGGGTGCCGCCCTACGACGCGACCGTCGTCCGACGCCTGCGCGCCGCCGACCTGATCCCGCTCGGCAAGACCAACATGGACGAGTTCGCGATGGGCTCCTCCACTGAGCACTCCGCTTACGGCGTCACCCGCAACCCCTGGGACCGCGACCGCATCCCCGGCGGGTCCGGCGGTGGCTCGGCCGCGGCCGTCGCCTCCTTCCAGGCGCCGCTCGCCCTCGGCAGCGACACCGGCGGATCGATCCGCCAGCCCGCCGCCGTCACCGGCTCGGTCGGCGTCAAGCCCACCTACGGCGCGGTCTCCCGCTACGGCGCGATCGCCCTCGCCTCGAGCCTCGACCAAGTCGGTCCGGTCTCCCGCACGGTCTTCGACGCCGCCCTGCTGCACGACGTGATCGGCGGCCACGACCCGCTCGACTCGACGTCGCTGACGGATGCCTGGCCCTCCATGGCCGCAGCGGCCACGGCGGGACTCAAAGACGGCGCCCTCAAGGGCGTGCGCGTCGGTGTCATCAAGGAGCTCTCCGGCTCCGGCTTCCAGGCCGGCGTCACCCAGCGTTTCACCGAGACCCTCGCGCTGCTGACCGCCGCCGGCGCCGAGATCACCGAGGTCTCCGCCCCGAACTTCGAGTACGCCGTCGCGGCGTACTACCTGATCCTTCCGGCGGAAGCCTCGAGCAACCTCGCCCGCTTCGACTCCGTGCGCTTCGGCATCCGCGTCGACCCGGCCGAAGGATCGCTCACGAGCGAGCACGTGATGGCCGCCACCCGCGAGGCCGGTTTCGGCCCCGAGGTCAAGCGCCGCATCATACTCGGCACCTACGCCCTCAGCACCGGCTACTACGACGCCTACTACGGCAGCGCCCAGAAGGTACGCACCCTCATCCAGCGCGACTTCGCCGCCGCCTTCGACCAGGTCGACATCCTGGTCTCCCCGAGCGCGCCGACCACCGCGTTCAAGTTCGGCGAGAAGCTCGAAGACCCGATGGCGATGTACCTGAACGACATCACCACCATCCCGGCCAACCTCGCCGGAGTGCCCGGCATGAGCATCCCGATCGGACTCGCCCCCGAAGACGGCCTGCCCGTCGGTCTACAGATCATGGCGCCCGCGCGAGCGGATGCCCGCCTCTACACCTACGGCGCCGCGATCGAGCAGCTGCTCGAAGCGACCTGGGGTCACACCATGCTCGACCAGGCTCCGGCGCTCGCGCTGGCCACAACCGCAAAGGGAGCCATCTGATGGCCAAGCCCGAACTGATGGATTACGACAAGGCCCTCGAGCTGTTCGAGCCGGTTCTCGGCTTCGAGGTGCACGTCGAGCTCAACACCAAGACCAAGATGTTCTGCGGCTGCGCCAACGAATTCGGCTCCGGCGCCAACACGAACACCTGCCCGACCTGCCTCGGCTTGCCCGGTGGCCTCCCGCAGGTGAACCACAAGGCGATCGAGTCCAGCATCCGTCTGGGCCTCGCCCTCGGCTGTGAGATCGCCGAGCACTCCCGCTTCGCCCGCAAGAACTACTTCTACCCCGACACGGCGAAGAACTTCCAGACCAGCCAGTACGACGACCCGATCTGCCACGACGGCTCGCTGACCATCGAACTCGAAAGCGGTCGCCTGGTCACCGTCGAGATCGAACGCGCCCACATGGAGGACGACGCCGGCAAGCTCACCCACATGGGCGGCTCGACGGGCCGCATCCAGGGCGCCGACTACTCCCTCGTCGACTACAACCGCGGCGGCGTGCCGCTCGTCGAGATCGTCACCCAGATGATCGAGGGCGCCGAACACGACGCCCCCGAAATCGGCCGCACCTACGTCGCCGGCATCCGCGAGATCGCCAAGGCCCTCGGCGTCTCCAACGCCCGGATGGAAGAGGGCAACGTGCGCTGCGACGCGAACGTGTCGCTGCGTCCGCGCGGCTCGAAGGTGCTCGGTACCCGCACCGAGACCAAGAACGTCAACTCGCTGCGCAGCGTCGAACGTGCCGTGCGCTACGAAATCCAGCGCCAGGCCGCCGTGCTCCACGCTGGCGGCACCATCACGCAGGAGACCCGGCACTGGCACGAGGACACCGGCATCACGAGCGCCGGCCGCCCCAAGAGCGACGCTGACGACTACCGTTACTTTCCCGAGCCCGACCTGGTGCCCATGGCGCCGTCGCGCGAATGGGTCGAAGAGCTGCGCCTGACCCTGCCCGAACCGCCCGCGGCCCGCCGCAAGCGCCTGCAGGCCGACTGGGGCTTCGCGAACCTCGAGTTCCAGGACGTCGTCAACTCCGACCTGATGGACGCCGTCGAGGCGACCGTCGCCGCTGGGGCCTCCGCCCAGTCCGCCCGCAAATGGTGGACCGGCGAGATCGCCCGCCTCGCCAACGCGGCCGGTGTCGCCGCGGATTCCCTCGTGCAGCCCGCTCAGTTGGCCGCGCTGATCGCGCTCGTCGAGGCCGGCACCCTGACCGACCGCCTGGCCCGCCAGGTGCTCGAGGGCGTCATCGCCGGCGAAGGCACCCCCGCCGAGGTCGTCGCCTCACGCGGCCTCGCGGTAGTTTCCGACGACGGCGCACTCATCGCCGCCATCGACGAAGCCCTCAGCAAGCAGCCCGACGTGCTCGCCAAGATTCGCGACGGCAAGCTGCAGGCCGCCGGCGCCGTGATCGGCGCGGTCATGAAGGCCATGCGTGGTCAAGCGGATGCCGCCCGCGTGCGCGAGCTCGTTCTCGAACGCGCCGGAACGGCCGAGTCCGGATCGGTCGAGTAGCGAATGTGGATGCGGCGTGACCCCGGAACCGGGCCCGACTCGAACGGCGCGCCCTCGGGCGTGCGGTTCGGCGTCGGCGTGCAGGTGATCGTGCGCCTCGACCGTACCCGGTTTCCCGACTCCCTCGCGGAGGACCCGATCGGGGTGATCGTCGCGCCCGGTGAGTTGAGTGGGTCGGCGTTCTACGCGCCCACCACCCGTCGTGAGGCGAGCTGGGAGGTGCAGTTCGAGGAACCGTTCTACGGCCTCGACGGGTCGGGCCCGCATGAGTCTGCCGTTGTCCCGCAAGGCCTGCTGGAAGCGGCGCCGGACTCGGGCCTGCCGGGCTCCGACCGGCCAGGCACCGGGCAGCCCGCGTCGTGAGCGACGTGACGACCCGTACGCCGAGTGGCGCGGACATCCGTCGCTGGCGCCGGTATCTGGCCGATGAGCAGGCCGAGGCGGCGGTGTACCGCGACCTGGCCGCCCGGCGGGCGGGGGAGGAGCGGGAGATTCTGCTGGCCCTCGCCGATGCCGAGGGGCGCCACGAACAGCACTGGCGGGAGCTGCTCGGCGACCGGGTCGGATCTCCCAAACGCGGAGCGCTGCACTCCCGTTTTCTCGGGCTGCTCGCTCGGCGTTTCGGCTCGGTCTTCGTGCTCGCGCTCGCCCAGCGGGCCGAGTCGCGGTCACCCTATGACGGCGATCGCGACGCGACGAGCGCGATGGCCGCCGACGAGACGATTCACGAGGAGGTCGTGCGGGGCCTCGCGGCCCGCGGACGCAAGCGTCTGTCGGGCACGTTTCGCGCGGCCGTCTTCGGCGTGAACGACGGCCTGGTCAGCAACCTCGCCCTGGTGCTCGGCATCGGGGCCACTGGCGTGGCGCCGGCCACAATCCTGTTCACCGGTATCGCCGGCCTGCTGGCCGGCGCCCTGTCGATGGGCGCCGGGGAATACGTGTCGGTGCGGTCCCAGCGGGAGCTGCTCGAGGCCTCCACGCCGAACCCCACCGACCGCACCGTGCTGGCCCACCTCGACCTCGCGGCGAATGAGCTCACCCTCGTCTACCGTGCCCGGGGAATGTCTCCCGAGAAGGCCGAAGCACACGCCCGTGAGGTGCTGCGCACCGTGGCCGTCGCCACGGGCCCGATCGAGGTTCGTGGCCGGGCCACCGTGCCCGTCGTCGACGAGCACGAAGCCATCGGAACCGGCATCGGCGCCGCCACGTCGAGTTTCTGCTTCTTCGCGTCGGGTGCCCTGCTGCCGGTGCTGCCGTATCTGTTCGGGATGACCGGTATTGCCGCGATCGTCCTCGCGACCGTGCTCGTGGGCCTTGCCCTGCTGGCGACCGGCGCCGTCGTGGGCCTGCTCTCGGGCGGCCCGCCGCTCGCCCGGGCGCTGCGCCAGCTGGCGATCGGGCTCGGCGCCGCCGCGGTCACCTACCTCCTCGGCCTCGCGTTCGGCACGACACTGGGCTAATCTGCGGCCACCGGCGGGGATGGGAAGGATGAGGGTCTGGTATGGGCAGACAGGACGGTAGCGGCCGACAGGTCACGACCACACCCGTCGACGACAGCTCGGCGACGGTACTGCACATCGACCTCGACGCGTTCTTCGTGTCCGTCGAACTGCTTGACCACCCCGAATATGCCTCCCAGCCGGTGGTCGTCGGCCACCGGTCGGGCCGGTCGGTGGTGACCGCCGCGAACTACATCGCCCGCGGCTACGGGGTCAACTCGGCCATGCCGATGGCCCTCGCGCTGCGGCGCTGCCCGAACGCCGTCGTGCTCGAACCGCACATGGGGGCCTACCAGCACTACTCGGCGAAGGTCATGGCGATCTTCGACGACTTCACGCCCCTCGTCGAGCGTCTCGGCATCGACGAGGCCTTTCTCGATGTGGCCGGCGCCCGCCGCCTGCACGGGTCGCCCGCGGTGATCGGTGAGCTCATTCGCGCCCGGGTGTTCGCCGAGACCGGCCTGGTCTGTTCGGTCGGGGCCGCGGCGACCAAGTTCGTGGCCAAGCTGGCTTCGGGACTCTCCAAGCCGAACGGCCTGCTCGTGATTCCGGCCGAAGACACCATCGGTTTTTTGCATCCGCTGCCCGTGACCGCGCTCTGGGGGGTGGGAGCCGCGACCGAAGAGGCCCTCACCCGGCTCGGCCTCCGCACCATCGGCGACATCGCGAAGACGCCGCTGGCCACCCTGCAGAGCCGCATCGGTGAGGCGGCCGGCCGCAAGCTGCACGACCTCGCCTGGGGCCAGGACCCCCGCACGGTCACGGTGGAACGCGAGGAAAAAAGCGTCGGCCGCGAGGTGACTTTCGAACACGACGTGACGGATGTCGCCCGGTTGCGCAGCGAACTGCTGCGCCAGTGCGACGACGTGGCCGTTCGCCTGCGGCGGGCCGGTCTCGTGGGCCGTGCCGTGTCGCTCAAACTGCGGTACACCGACTTCAGCACGGTGACCCGGTCCCGCACCCTCGCGGAGCCCACCAATGTGGGCCGCCGGATCTATGAGGAAGCGGTCGTGAGCTTTGAGACCCTGGCGGCCCACGGCATCCGGGTGCGCCTGATCGGCGTGCGGGTGGAGCAGCTCAGCGACAGCGACGGGCAGGGGCTGGCACTCTGGGACCCGGACGACGACTGGCGTGCGGCAGAGAAAGCGGTCGATTCGGTGTCGGATCGGTTCGGCCGCGGGGCCGTGCAGCCCGCGTCCCTGTTGAAACCTCGCCAGAGTTCGCCGGGTCCGAATCCGGAAGCCGGGGGGTAACCTGTGGGCATGACGAATCTTGCCCTCAAACTTGCCGAAAATGCCCGTTCCGCCGGTGTGAAGACCGCTTACGGTGATCCCGTCGAGATCGACGGCACCACCATCGTTCCGGTCGCGGTCAGCTACTACGGCTTCGGCGGTGGCGGCGACGCCGAGTCGCCCGACGGAATGGGCGGCGGCGGCGGCGGCGGAATGTCTGCCCCGATCGGCGCCTACCTCAAGTCCGGCGGACGGGTGCACTTCGAACCGAACGTGATTGCACTGCTCGCCGTGGGCATCCCGTTCGTGTCGGCGGTCGGCTGGGCGATCGCGCGCATCGTGCGGGCCCTCAAGAAGTAGGTCCGCGCGACGCGCTCACGCACGAATGACGCCGTCCGTGCGGGCGGCGTCACATTCGCGCGGGTGCCGCCGGGTGGGGTTAGACTCCAAGAGAACACGGGAGTCCGGTGAACCGGGCTGAGAGGAAGCTTCTTTGGCTTCGACCGTCGAACCTGATCTGGATCATGCCAGCGCAGGGAGACTTCTCTAACCCGTGCCCCGACTCCACCTACGGAAAGGGCACGCACAGTGCACGCCACACCCACCCTCCTCACCAGCTCCTCCCTGTCGAATCCGGTCAAGGCCGCGCGTAATTTTCGCTGGCGTGTCGTGGACATCGTCGTCGCCAGTATTATCGGTGTCGCCAGCGGACTCATCTTCGTTGTCTGGAACCAGGCCTCCAACCCGCTCGGCGGTCTGCTGACCCCCCTCCTGCCGGGACTGCAGGGCCTGCTCGGCGGCGGGTGGTTGTTTGCCGGCGTGCTCGGCGGTCTCATCATTCGCAAACCCGGGGCTGCGCTCTACACCGAGCTGCTCGCCGCGTTCGTGGCGACGCTCATCGGCGGCAACGCCTGGGGCAGCCTCGTGCTGGTCTCCGGGCTGACGCAGGGGCTCGGTGCCGAGCTCGTCTTCGCCCTGTTCCTCTACGGCAACTACCGCGCCTACGTCGCTCTGCTCGCCGGAGCCGGCGCGGGCATCGCGCTCACCATCACCGACCTCCTCCTCTGGTACCCCGGTTCTGCTGCCCTGTTCATGGGCACCTACATGGCGACATCCATCATCTCCGGCGTCGTGGTTGCGGGCGGCTTGTCCTGGCTGGCGCTCAGGGGGCTGGCCCGCACGGGAGCGCTCAGCCGATTCGCATCCGGACGAGACGGCACGGCGGCCGTGTAGGCCGGCGGACATGACCGTCGATTCCTCGAAAGCCCGCCGCGCGGCATCCGGTTCCGCTGCGGGCGCGTCGATCGACGCCCGCGGGTGGGGCTGGCGGCACGCCGGACGTCGCGCCTGGGCCGTCTCCAACCTCGACCTGCGCATCGAACCGGGCGAACGCGTGCTGCTGCTCGGGGCCTCCGGCTCGGGCAAGTCGACGTTCGTGCACGCTCTCGCCGGGGTGCTCGGCGGTGACGACGAGGGCGAACACAGCGGCCAGCTGCTCCTCAACGGGAGCGACCCGATGCATGCCCGCGGCCGCGTCGGCCTGCTCCTGCAGGACCCCGATTCGCAGGTCATCCTGGCGCGGGTCGGCGACGACGTCGCCTTCGGTTGCGAAAACCTCGGTGTTCCGCGCGACGAAATCTGGCGCCGGGTTGAGGCCGCCCTGCGCATGGTGGGTCTGAACCTGCCCCTGAACCACCCCACCTCGGCCCTGTCCGGAGGCCAGAAGCAGCGGCTCGCCCTCGCCGGAGTGCTCGCCATGCGCCCGGGCCTGCTGCTGCTCGACGAACCGACCGCGAACCTCGATCCCGCCGGAGTGCAAGAAGTGCGCGACTCGGTGGCGCGGGTTCTCGACCAGTCTGACGCGACTTTTCTCGTCATCGAACACCGGGTGTCGATCTGGCAGGACCTCGTCAACCGCGTCATCGTGCTCGACCGCGACGGGGGAGTGCTCGCCGACGGGGCCCCCGGCGACGTCCTGGCGCGACAGCGGGAACATCTCGCCGAGTCGGGGGTCTGGGTGCCCGGGGTTGCCCACCAGCTGCCCGCCCGCGCCCGCGCGACGGCCCCGGGCGCATCACCCTCGAGCCCCGAGCCGCTGCTTCAGGCCCGATCCCTGTCGATTGCGCGATCGGCGAATCAGGTGGTCGCCTCCGGAATCGACGTGCAGATCGTTGCCGGCCGGGCGCTGGCCATCACCGGGCCAAACGGCGCCGGAAAGTCGACCCTCGCGCTGACCCTGGCCGGGCTGCTCACGCCGACGGCGGGACGCGTGGTCGCGAGCCGTGAGTTCGCTCGCGGTGCGGCCGGGGATCCCATCCGCTGGAAATCGCGGGACTTGCTGACCCGAATCGGGACCGTCTTCCAGGACCCGGAGCATCAACTCATCGCCGCGACCGTGCGGGCCGAACTGGCCGTGGGCCCGCGGGCGCTCGGGCTGACGGATGCCGTCATCACCTCCCGTATCGACGAACTGCTTCAGCGCCTCCGCCTCGACCACCTGGCCGAGGCCAACCCGTTCACGCTCTCCGGCGGGGAGAAACGACGGCTGTCGGTCGGCACGGTGCTGGCCACCCAGCCCGGACTGCTGGTGCTCGATGAACCGACCTTCGGTCAGGACTTTCGCACCTGGCGGGAGATCGTGCGGTTCCTCGGGGAATTGATCGACGGTGGCACCGCTGTCGTCGCGGTCTCGCACGACGCGGACTTCGTGGCCGCCCTCGCCGATGTCGAATACCGCCTGCCGGAAACCGAACGCTCTGCTGCCCCGGTAGTGCGCCGATGACGACGCTCGCGCCCGGGCGCGGCGATTCCACCGGAACTCGCTCCGCGCTGGCAGGGCTGAACCCGGTCGCCAAGCTCGGGGCGTCGCTGGTTCTTGCCCTCGTTCTGGTGCTGACCATCGACTGGGTGTCAGCGGGTGTCGCGCTCGCCTGCGAACTGGTGCTTTTCCTGTGGGCCGGGCTCACGTTGAGAGTCTTCCTCGTGCGCACCGCACTGGTCTGGATCGCGGCCCCGGCTGCCGGTCTGACCACGCTGCTCTACGGCCAGGCGGCGGGCGTCGTGCACTGGTCCTTCGGGCTCGTCCTGGTGACCGACGGGTCCATCGAGCTCGCCGTCGCGACCGTGCTGCGCGTGCTCGCGATCGGGCTGCCCGCAGTGGTGCTCTTCATCACCATCGACCCGACGGACCTCGCCGACGGCCTCGGACAGGTCGTGAAATTGCCGGCCCGGTTCGTGCTCGGCGGGCTTGCCGGGCTGCGGATGGTCGGCCTGTTCCTCGATGACTGGCGTGCGCTGGAACTGGCTCGTCGGGCCCGGGGCATCGGTGATTCGGGAGCGATTCGACGGTTCTTCAACCAGGCCTTCGCGCTGCTCGTGCTCTCCATCCGCCGCGGCAGCAAACTCGCGACCGCCATGGAAGCTCGTGGCTTCGGGGCGCCGATCCAGCGCACCTGGGCCCGGGAATCGACGTTCGGAGCGCGCGAATACGGGTTGATGGCCATCGGACTGGCCATCGCCCTGCTCGCCGTGACGGTCTCCGTCATGACGGGCCACTGGAACTTTGTCCTCGCCTGACCTGGCGATCCCGGACGCACCGCGGTCGGCCGCAGGGTCGGCTGCGACACGGGCAGCGACACGGGCAGCGACCGTGCTCACCGCACCGGTGTTGGCGGCGCTACAGGGAACCCGGCCAGACTGCGTCGTGCTCATCGACGGGCCCAGCGGCGCGGGCAAAAGCACCCTCGCCGACGTGCTCGTCGCCCAGTGGCCCGGCGTTGCCGGAACCACGGCACGCCCCACACTGGTGCGCCTCGACGACATCTACCCCGGCTGGGCCGGACTCGACGCGGCGATCGAACAGCTCACCGAACGGGTGCTCATTCCGCGCAGCCTGGGCCGGCCGGCGGCCTGGCAACGCTTCGACTGGGAGCGCGGGGAGCCGGCGGAGTGGCACCCCGTCGAGCCGGGGCATCCGCTCATTGTGGAAGGCTGCGGCGCCCTCGCGGCCGCGCACGCCCGGTTGAGCGACGTGCGGGTGTGGATGAGAGCCGATGATGCGCTGCGCAAACGGCGCGCCCTCGATCGGGATGGGGACGCGTTTCGCTCGCACTGGGACCAATGGCAGACCGACTGGGAGGCCTATCGAGTGCGCGAAAACCCGGAAGGGTCGGCGACGATCACCCTGACCGTCGGCTAACTCCGACTCGCGATCAGGGCGCCGATGACCGGCCCCGGGTTCAGCAGGCGCCAGCCGGCTCCCGGGTCACGGATCGTTCGGTCAAGTTCGAGGGGCGATGAGACGGTGCTGCCGTCCCCGGTCTCGACCTGCACGCGGCCGATGGTCTCGCCCTTGCGCCCGGTCGCGAAGGCGTCGACGGTGACATCCGCGGCTCCCGTCGCCACGGCCTGCCAGCCCACCTGGGTCTTCGGCACGCCGACCACGGCCGACGCGGTCTCACCCCATTCGGTGTCGAACGACGCGTAGGCGGCGCCTGACGCGAGCAACGGCAGCTCGGCGACTCCCGCCTGCGCGCTGGCCAGCAGGGCTGCCATGTCGGCGTCGAGCGTGTCCTGATCGGGCTCGCCGACGATGGCGCCGGCGAAGACGAAGGTCGAGTCGCCGCTCACCACCTGGGCCGTGAAGAGCAGGCAGAGCCCGGCTGCGTCGGTGTAGCTGTTCGACAGGCCGGTGACGCCCTCGTCCGACATGAACTCGGTGCGGTTGTCGATGCCGCGTCCGGCCAGAGCGGATGCGGGATGGGCGATGATGTCGGACACGACCGGGTCGGTCGCGGCGAGGGCGGCAATGCGGGCGAGGTCGGTTCCGGTGCCGACGCTGTCGGCGTCGAGCCCGGTCGCATCGACCACTCGGGTGCCGCTGAGTCCGTTCGCGGCCAGCCAGTCAGTGGCGGCCTCGGCATAGGCATCCACCGACCCGAAGGCCCAGCGGGCGAGGGAATCGGCGTGGTTGTTGCTCGAGCCGAGGAGCATGGCCTGCAACATCTCCTGTTCCGTCCAGGTCTCGCCCGTGAAGACGGGCAGGCTGCGCGAGAACTGATTCGAGTAGTCGAGGTAGGACTGGTAGTCGGCCGCGGTGAGGGTGATCGTGGGGCCGACGCCATCGGTGATGGGCTTGGCGTCCAGAACGACCAGGGCGGTGATGACCTTCGCGATCGAGGCCATGGGCAGGGCTTCGCTGGTGCCGCCCACCGCGATGGGCGTGACCGCTTCGACGGCCGGGGTCGTGGCATCCGCTTCGACAGACGTGCTGGCGGCGTCGCTGGCCGGGCGCGCCAGTCCGAGGGTCACAACCGCGCTGGCGCCGGCGGCCGGGAGTACCGGCGGGGACAGGGTCGAAACCACGGCATCGGGTGTGACCACGGTCATGGTCGCTGCGGGAAGCGGCCCGAGCAGGGTGGCCGGACCGTACACGCCGACGCCGAGAATCACGACGGTTCCGGTCAGGATCCCGACGAACCGGCCGGGGCGAAATCTGCTCATGCAATCAGGCTAGCCCGTGTGGGGTTAGCCCCAGCCGAGCTCGTGCAGCCTGTCGTCATCAATTCCGTAGAAGTGCGCGATTTCGTGCACGAGGGTGATGTGCACCTCGTCGCGCAATTCGTCCAGGGTCTCGCAGGCGGCCAGCAGGGGCTCGCGGTAGAGAATGATGCGGTCCGGCATCTCACCGAAGCCGTACTGGTCGCGCTCGGTGAGGGCGATGCCGTCATAGAGGCCGAGCGTGTCCAGGGTGCCGTTTTCCGGGCGGTCCTCGACGACGAAGATGATGTTGTCGAGCCCGTCGACCATGTCGTCGGGGAGCAAATCGAGCTCGTCCACGACCAGTCGTTCGAATTCGGTGGTGTCGAGCTGCAGCATTGACCCAGCATGTCATGAGCGGCTGGGCGACGTTGGCGCCCCGACGGCGGATATTTCGTGTCAGGATACATCTAGTGCACCGCGCGTCGACTACCAGCGTGTTGATGAGGGCCGTAGTTGATGAGGGCCGTGCCGCTCGACCTTCCCGCTGCGCGAACGTGAAAGACCAGGACACATGCCCCAACGAGTTGCCCGCGCCAGTCGAACGTCCAACGCAGCGGTTCTGGTCCTCGGGCTCGGGCTCCTCGGTCTCGCTCTCACGGGGTGCGCGGGTCTGTCCTCGGTCATCGGCATCGACCCGGTGACGTCGACCACCGTTCCCGACGACGGCGCCCTGGCCTTCAACTCCGAGTTCACGGACATGGGGTCGGTGCACCCCACGATCGTCTTGGCCGACCAACTCGAACTCGAACTCGACATGTGGACGGAGCAGAAGACGCGGGATTGGTCTCCCGACAGCGAGAAGCTGTTCTCGTTCGTCATCAGCGTGTACGACCGGTCGGTGTCCGCCGATGCGAGCTTCGAATCGAAGCGGCACGTCTACATGTCCAACATTGCGGTGACGTCGACGATCGAATCGGCGACCGCAGCGTCATCGTCGGCCTATGACCTCAATGCCGACCCGGTGATGCTCACGCTCGATCCCGAGGCGCTGCAATCCGACCAGGGGCTGCTGATCACCTCGCCCAAGGGCGGCTTCCAGCTGGAATCGGAGCGCATCGGCTCGTTACCGGCCGATGCGACCGGAATCACTCTCGATTTCGCCATGACGATCGCGACCGAATCTGTCGCCGGGTCGGCCGCGTACAGCAGCGAGACCGTTCACCAGCTCATCCCGGTGGCGATCTTTCCGCGGGAATAGGCGGGACACAAAAAGCCCCGACAGAGTCTGTCGGGGCTTTCGTCGTGCACACTGTGGTGAAAAATATTCTTGACTAACAATGTTCTTGACCAACAATGTCTTGACTAACATTTTCTTGACTTACGTGGTTTCTTGACTTGCATGGGGTGAGTAACGGGGATTGAACCCGCGACCTCCTGGACCACAACCAGGCGCTCTGCCAACTGAGCTATACCCACCATGTGTCACCTCGCTCTTACGAACGAGGGCAACTCATAGAGTCTATTACACCTGAGCGGTGAAGTTTGACACGACCGAGGCTGAGAGCGATTTTGCCTGATCGCTCGTGGGGCCCGGGTCGGCGACGAACACGGTCTGGCGGTAGTAGGCGAGCTCCCGAATGGACTCGAGGATGTCGGCGAGGGCGCGGTGGCCGCCGTCCTTCGATGGGGCGTTGAAGTAGACGCGCGGGTACCAGCGGCGGGCGAGTTCCTTGATCGAGGAGACGTCGACGTTGCGGTAGTGCAGCCGGGTGTCCAGGCGCGGCATATAGCGAGCCAGGAATCCGCGGTCCGTGCCGATGGAGTTGCCGGCGAGCGGCGCCTTGTGCTCCGCGGGGATGAACCGCAGCAGGTATTCGAGCACCTGGAACTCGGCCTCGGCGGTGCTGACACCGTTCGGAAGCTCGTCGAGGAGTCCCGAGGTGGTGTGCATCTTGCGCACGAAGTCGTTCATATTGTCTAGAGCGGATGCGCTGGGCTTGATGATGATGTCGAGCCCGGGGTCGATGATGTTCAGGTCAAAGTCCGTCACCACGACGGCAATCTCGACCAATTCATCGGCTTCCACGTTCAACCCGGTCATCTCGCAGTCAATCCACACCAACCGGTCAGTGCTATTTATCATGCTCCGAGTCTAACGGCGGGCACTGACAGCGGCGTCAGTGCCGACCCCGGCGTGCGGGCACAACCGTAGACTTGGGCGCATGGAATTCTTGTTCTTTTCGTCCGCTTTCTGTGAGCCGTGCATGCAAACCCGCGCTGTCCTGGCCGAAATGAGCGCCCTGGTGCCACAGGCAACGGTGCGAGAGCTTGACGTGGCGAACGACACCGAAGAGGCCGAGCGCAACGGCATCCGCAATACGCCCACGGTCATCGTGAAGAACGCCGACGGCGTCGAGGTCTTCCGTGCTGCCGGTGTGCCGTCCGTCGCCCAGGTTCTCGTCGCGGCAGCGAAGGCGCTCTAGCAGCCGAGAAGCCGGCCTGCCTTCGTGGCTGGCGCAGATTTGCTATCCTTGACGAGCGCCGCGAGCCCCCGTAGCTCAGTGGATAGAGCAGCGGCCTTCTAATCCGCTTGTCGTAGGTTCGATTCCTACCGGGGGCACCAGCGTGATTGCTAGGCTGGAGTATGCGAGAACTACAGGCGCGAATCATCGCGGAACTCAATGTCTCACCGTCCATCGACCCGGCCGCCGAGATTCGCCGCCGTGTGCAGTTTCTGAAGGATTACCTGATCCGCACCGGGTCCGCCGGTCTGGTACTCGGTATCAGCGGTGGCCAGGACTCGTCTCTCGCCGGCCGGCTGTGCCAGCTGGCGATGGAGGAACTCGCGGCCGAGGGGCGGGATCTGACCTTCATCGCCGTGCGCTTGCCGTACGCGGTTCAGCGTGACGAAGAGGATGCCCAGCTCGCGCTGGGCTTCATCGCCCCGCAGTTCTCGGTCGTGTTCAACATCGAGCGTGCGGTGCTCGGCTTCGAGGCCGAATACGCGGACAGCGCGCAGGAGCCGATGAGTGATTTCACGAAGGGGAATGTCAAGGCCCGGTCACGCATGATCGCCCAGTACGCGCTGGCGGGCCAGAAGAATCTGCTCGTGGTCGGCACCGACCACGCCGCGGAAGCGGTGACCGGGTTCTTCACGAAGTACGGAGACGGCGGAACCGACATTCTTCCCCTGACCGGACTCACCAAGCGCCAGGGCCGGGCACTGCTGGTGGAGCTCGGCGCTCCGGAACGCCTCTACCTCAAGCAGCCCACGGCTGACCTGCTCGACAACGACCCCGGTCAGACCGACGAGACGAATCTTGGGCTGTTCTACCAGCACATCGACGACTACCTCGAGGGCCTGGCCGTTGACGAGTCCATCGCCGAGTCAATCGAAACCCGTTACTTGAACACCGAACACAAGCGCCGCGTTCCGGCCTCACTCTTCGATGACTGGTGGCAGTCGGCATCCGTCACGGTCTGACGGGTCTCAGGCCCAAAAAAGGGGCGGCACCCGGCATCAGCCGAGTGCCGCCCCTGAGCGGGTGCAGGTTTTAGGGGCGAGTGAGAGGCTCGGAGCCGCGAACCTCGAGGGCATTCACGTCGTCGAGCAGTCGCTGGGTCTCCGTCGACGGGTTCGACGGGTTGGCCGGGTAGGTCGACGGCAGCTGGCGGGCCGGAGTCGGCGCGAGGGGCGTGAACTCGGAAGCGGCGACCGGAGTGCTGTACTTCTCGTGGTGCTGCTGGGCAACCCAGGCGTCTTGTTCGGCGAGAACGGCCTTGTCGGAACTGGAACTCTGCAGTTTCCACCGATCGAGGTCGGCCTGGAAGACCTTGCGGGCACGGTTGGGCTTGTTCTGCCAGTCGATGAGGCGGTCGCGAAACTCGACGAGGGCCGGCTCCAGCTGGTAGCCGAACGTGGCCGAGGTGCGCTTCAGTTCAGCGAGCTGGTTGGCCGCCCAGTTTGCGGCGATCCCCGAGCTCTTGACCGGCAGCAGGCGCAGCTGGATGTCCGCCTGGCCGACGGCGCGGTCGCTGAGTACCTGCTCCGCGGGGGTGAGCGAATTCCAGACGGATGCCTCGGTCGCCGCATCGATCAGGGTGCCGATCGCAGCAGCCTTGGTCTCGTGGTCGCGCTGGGCGAGCATGCTGCGAACCGCTGCGCGGGAGATCCACGCGGCCAGCACGCTGCCCACGATGAGGGCAAAGATGAATACGAGCGCGCTAAAGATCACGGGCTGGGCGTCGGCTCCAAAGAGCCAGTCTACGAAGTTCGTCAACGACTGCATGAGCGGCACATTACCGGCCCGCTCGGCGATTCGGGGTACATTCGCGGCGTGCCACGACTTGGTGTCGTGAATTACGCGACGTGAGCGGCGCGAATGACGATTTCAGCGCGGGGTTGGGTCAGCGAAAGCAGTCCGCCGCGTCGGCGAGGTGCCAGAACTCGCCCACCTCCCGTGTCAGGGTGGCGAAGACGAGACGGCGCGCGCTGTATCGGTCACCGTCGGGCGTCGGTCGACGCTCGATGTGGCCGAGAACCGTGCCGTTGCGGGCCGAGACCCGCCACAGCCCGTCACGCACGGGATGGAGAATCAGGGTGCCCATCGGAGTGGTGCTTTCCGAGGCGCTTCTGGTGAGTTGCGTGGTCATGATTCCTCCGTCGATGGTGCGGGAGTGGTTGTCGGTGTTGTCTGCACGCTAGCGGCACCCTCCGACACTCAACTCGACCGGCGGCATCCGCCGTGCTTTCTCCGCGACTTTCAGCCTCGATCCGGCTGGGGCGGTTACGCTGAAACAATGCAAACTTTTGTGATCGCAGGTGGATGTTTCTGGTGTCTCGACGCCGTCTATCGCGTGTTGCGGGGGGTGAGCGATGTCGTCTCGGGCTATACCGGCGGTGCGACGCCGAATCCCGACTATGAGTCGGTCTGTACCGGCCGCACGGGGCACGCCGAAGCCGTCGCCGTCACGTTCGACCCCGAAGTCATCCCGGCGAGCGTGATTCTGGACGTGTTCTTCACCCTGCACGACCCGACTCAGCTCAACCGCCAGGGCGCGGACGTCGGCACCCAGTATCGCTCCGCCATGTTCTATACGGACGACGAGCAGAAGCAACTCTTCGAAACCGCTCGCACCCGGGCAACGGAATGGTGGGGCGCGGGAATCGTCACCACGATCGAACCTCTCAACGTTTATCACGACGCCGAGGACTATCACCAGGACTTTTTCGCGAAGAACCCCGGCCAGGGCTACTGCATGGCCGTCGCGCTGCCCAAGGTGAACAAGATTCGCAAGTCCTACTCGGAGTACCTGGTCAGTTAGTCGAACGCCCACCGAGTCGAACGCCCGGCCGCGTGCCTGCGGAGGTCGTTCCTCCACAGGCGCGGCGCACAGGCAAGATCGCACAAAACGGATGTTTCCCGCCCACCGGTCCGGTGGGACGCCGACACTCGAGGTACGCAGCGAATCGCCTGCGCACCTCGAGTGGGGAGAGAACGATGATTGACAGCATCACCCTGACCGGAATTGTCGCCACTGATCCGCGCCACATCGTCACGACCGACGGGGTGGCGATCACCACCTTCCGGCTGGCGTCCGGACAACGACGCTTCGACCGCTCGACCAATTCCTGGGTCGACGCCGACACCAACTGGTACACCGTGTCCACCTTCCGGCTGCTCGCCCGCAACGTGGCGCGCTCGGTGCAGAAGGGGCAGCACGTGATGCTCACGGGCAAGTTGCGACTGCGCGAGTGGAAAAGCGGCGACCGATCCGGCACCTCCATCGAGGTGACCGCGGATTCTCTCGGTCATGACCTCAACTGGTATATGACCACGGCGATCCGCACGGGCATGACGGCGCAGATCGCGCCGGGCTCCGCGCCAAGCTCCACCCCGGGCACTGCACCGGGTATCGCCGCGGACCTCGACGCCGAACGCGACGCCGGGCTGGACAACCGGCCGAGCCGCGCGGGCGAGGCTTCTGCCACCGAAACGGAGACGGCGCCCGCCCGCCCCAGCGGCGCTCCGGCCCTGGCCCCCGTAGACTTCTAACGTCGGCACGACTGTGCCCACGGGGAGGAACTACGCGTGCGTCACAACGTATCCAGCCAGCGATCGGTCGTGGCCGGCAGCCACCTCGGGAGGTCCGCTCCGTCCCGGGCCGTCGCCTCCGCCACCCGTGTCGGAGTGGCCGTAGGACTGGTCCTGATCCTGGCCGCGTGCACCAACCCGGCGCCGGCGCCGAGCTCGTCACCGTCGGAGACCGATTCAGTCGCGCCGACGACCACCGAGACCCCGGCCCCGGCGCTCGCGCTCCAGCCTGCGGCCAGCGCCGCCGACAACCAGGCCTACTTCGATTCGGTGGCGTCCACGGTCACCACGATCGATGGCCGCTCCTTTGTCGACGCGTTGACCGCAGCCGGTTTCGACAAAACCCAGATGGAAGTCACCTTCGACCGTACCGACGCCGATCTGGCCGCCGACACCATCCAGTTCGCGATTCGGTTCAACGGGGAGTGCCTGCTGGGGCAGAACGGGCCCGCCAGCGGCGGCTACCACAGCGCCGTCTCGGCACTGCTCGGCTCCGGCACGTGTCTTCTCGGTACCACCCGTTCAATAGACTGGTAAACACTATGGCCGAATTTATTTACTCAATGGTCCGTGCCCGCAAGGCAATCGGCGAAAAACTCATCCTCGACGACGTCACGATGTCGTTCTTCCCCGGCGCCAAGATCGGCGTTGTCGGTCCGAACGGCGCGGGAAAGTCCACGATCCTCAAGATCATGGCGGGTCTTGACACCCCGAGCAACGGTGAAGCCCGGCTGTCGCCCGGCTACACCGTCGGCATCCTGATGCAGGAGCCGCAGCTCGATGAGAGCAAGACGGTGCTCGAAAACGTGCAGGAGGGCGTCGGTCCGATCAAGGCCAAGGTCGACCGGTTCAACGAGATCAGCCTCGCCCTCGCCGAACCCGACGCCGACTTCGACGCGCTGCTCGAAGAGATGGGCGTGCTGCAGGAAGCCATCGACGCCGCCGATGCCTGGGACCTCGACTCCCAGCTGGAGCAGGCGATGGACGCGTTGCGGACGCCGCCGGGGGACTACTCCGTCGCCAACCTGTCCGGTGGTGAGAAGCGCCGCGTGGCGCTGACGAAGCTGCTGCTGCAGAAGCCCGACCTGTTGCTGCTGGATGAGCCCACTAACCACCTCGACGCCGAGAGCGTGCTCTGGCTCGAGCAGCACCTCGCCAAGTATCCCGGCGCCGTGCTCGCCGTGACCCACGACCGGTATTTCCTCGACCACGTCGCCGAGTGGATCGCCGAGATCGACCGCGGCCACCTCTACCCGTACGAGGGCAACTACTCGACGTACCTCGAGAAGAAGCAGGAACGCCTGCTGGTGCAGGGCAAGAAAGACGCCAAGCTCAGCCGTCGCCTCGCCGACGAGCTCGAGTGGGTGCGCTCCAACGCCAAGGGCCGCCAGGTCAAGTCGAAGGCGCGCCTGGCCCGCTACGAAGAGATGGTCACCGCCGCGGAGAGCACCCGTAAGCTCGACTTCGAAGAGATCCAGATTCCGGTCGGCCCGCGCCTCGGCGCCCAGGTCATCGACGCGTCCAAGCTCGAGAAGGGCTTCGACGGCCGCCTGCTCATCAACAACCTCAGCTTCACCCTGCCCCGCAACGGCATCGTCGGCATCATCGGCCCGAACGGTGTCGGTAAGACGACCCTGTTCAAGACCATCGTGGGCAAGGAGCCGCTCGACGGCGGCGAGCTGCGCATTGGTGAGACGGTCGATATCAGCTATGTCGACCAGGATCGTGGCGGCATCGACCCCAACAAGACCCTGTGGGAGGTCGTCTCCGACGGCCAGGACTACATCCAGGTCGGGCGCACCGAGATCCCGTCGCGCGCCTACGTGTCGACCTTCGGTTTCAAGGGCCCCGACCAGCAGAAGAAGGCCGGGGTGCTCTCCGGTGGAGAGCGCAACCGCCTGAACCTCGCGCTGACCCTGAAGCAGGGCGGCAACCTGTTGCTGCTCGACGAGCCCACAAACGACCTCGACGTCGAAACCCTGGGCTCGCTCGAAAACGCCCTGCTCGAGTTCCCGGGCTGCGCCGTGGTCATCACTCACGACCGGTGGTTCCTCGACCGCGTCGCCACGCACATCCTCTCCTATGAGGGAACGGATGCCGACCCGGCCAATTGGTACTGGTTCGAGGGCAACTTCGAGTCCTACGAGCAGAACAAGATCGAGCGCCTCGGCCCCGACGCGGCGAAGCCGCACCGGTCCGCGTACCGCAAGCTCACCCGCGACTAGGCCGGCATGAATCGATCAGCGTGAAGCTGCACGTTCCGATCAGCCTGCGCTGGTCCGACCTCGATGCCTACGGCCACGTCAACAATGCCGAGATGCTGCGCCTGCTCGAAGAGGCGCGCATCCAGGCATTCTGGGCGACCGATGAAGCCGATGCCCCGGCTGTAGGCGCGGACACCACGGTGGCGAGCATGGCCGTGCTCGACGGACGACCGGGAGCGGCGACGCTTACCCTCATCGCGCGCCAGGAGATCGAATACCTGGCGCCGGTGCCGTACCTGCGCCAACCGATCGACGTGCGGCTGTGGCTCGGCAAGCTCGGCGGCGCCAGCCTCGACGTCTGCTACGAGGTGTGGAGCCCGGCCGGAGTGCTCCCCGAGGTGCTGTTCGCCCGAGCGAACACGACGATCGTGCTCGTGGACGCCCAGAGCGAACGCCCCCGCCGGATCAACGATGTGGAACGCGACGCCTGGACGCCCTACCTCGACGAGCCGATGGTCTTCGCCCGCCGTTAGCCGACGAGAACGGACTCACCGTCGACCGTGGCGGTGAGCGGGTCGAGTGCGCGCGGCGACGGGCCGTCGAGCACCTCTCCGGTGGCGCCGTCGAACTTGGACTGGTGGCACGGGCACTCGAATCCGGAGCTGGCGGGAGCGACGGTGCAGCCCTGGTGCGGGCAGACGGCGCTGAACGCGACGACCTCGCCGGCGGTCGGCTGGGATAGCAGCACCGGCTGCCCCGCAACCATGACGGCAATGCCGCCGCCGACGGGGATGTCCGCGAGCGTGGCGACCTGCTCGGGAGCGCTGGAGGCGGTGGCGTCGGGTGAGGCGGCATCCGTCTCGGCGGTGACCTCCCCCGCGGGAGCACAGGCGGCCAGGGCGAGGGCGGACCCGACCCCACCGAGTACGAGCAGGGAACGGCGGGACAGGTCAGAAGTGTTCGTCATGAGGCTCCTCGAGTAAGTCAACAGGTCAGGTCAGGCGCAACACGGTCTTCACGCTATTCAAGAATGATGGGAAGACGCAACATGCCCTCCTGGGCCACTGTGGCCAACAGCACGCCCTCGCGGGTGAAGATGCTGCCCGTGGCCAGGCCCCGGCCGCCCTGTGCGGACGGGGAGTCCTGCACGTAGAGCAGCCACTCATCGACGCGGCCGAAGCGGTGCCACCACATGGCGTGGTCGAGGCTCGCGACCTTGAGGCCGGGGGAGGACCAGGCGATGCCGTGCCGACGCATGATCGGCTCCATGATCGAGTAGTCGCTCGCATAGGCGAGCGCGGCGCGGTGCAGGTCCGGATCGTCGGGCATCGGCAGGAAGGTCTTCATCCACACCGCCTGCCGCGAGGTGTGCTCCCCGTCGACCTTGAGGTAGATCGGCGACGGCACATGCCGCATGTCGAACGGTCGCTCGGTCGACCAGTACCGCGCGACACTGTGGTCGATGTGCTTCAGGGCGTCCTGCGCGGTCGGCAGCGATTCGGGGTCGGGAATGTCGCTCGGCATCTCAATGTGGTGCTCGAGACCCTCGTCGGGGTCCTGGAACGACGCGATCATCGAGAGGATCGGCAGGCCGTTCTGGTAGCACTGGGTGCGCCGGGTCGAGAATGAACGGCCGTCGTGGATGCGCTCCACCGAGAAGGTGATCGGGTGGTTGACGTCACCGGGCCGCAGAAAATACCCGTGCATCGAGTGCACGTGACGCTCGTCGGGCACGGTGCGCATCGCGGCCACGAGGGACTGCGCGAGCACCTGTCCGCCGAAAACGCGGCCGAGGGGCATCCACTGGGACGGCCCGGTGAAGATGTCCTCATCGGTGCGTGCGCCGGTGTCGGTCAGGTCGAGGGCGGTCAGAAAACCTTGCATCGGAATGTGCATGGGGCCTCCTCAGGCGGGAAACGAGCGCGGCCGACAGGAACGGTCACCGTACCTTGGTAGTTTAGATTGCAGATGAGCACCACAATTTCTCTCACCGATTCCCATGCCCTCAGCGACCTGCAGGTGTACCTCGCCCGCGCCGCCCGCGTCGAGGACGGGTCGGTGCGCCTGATCGCCGCCGACACGGTGCTGCTCGTGTACAGCGCCGTGCTCTACCGGCGTGGGCTGCTCGATTCCAGCCCGACCGTGCTGGGACTGCGCACCTTCGCGCTCACCGAACCGGTCACCCTCGACACCGTCGTCACCGTGCGTTCGGTGCTCGATCGCATCGCGCACCTGCCCGTCTCCGACCGGGTGACGGATGCCCCGGTGTCGGTTCCCGTGCCGTTTGAGACCACCACGGTCAGTTGGGCCGGCATTTCGCCGCCCCGGTCGGGCTGGGAGCCCCGCGGGCAGGCGGATGCCGCCGCTCTTGAAGCGGCCGCCCGGGCCGGAATCGACGAGGTCGCCGCCGTGATCCCCGCCGGCACCGGAGAACAGATCGTGCAGCGGGTCCGCTCCGAAATCTGGGGCCGACCGGTCGACGGCCTCGGCGACCTGGCCGGTGTGCCGGCCGGGGCCGCCTTCGCCGCCTACAGCCTCGGCTTTCTCACCGCGGATGAGCCGGTGCGGCTCTTCCAGGCCGGCTCCTGGCTGCGTCTGAGCACCTCTCGCGGGCACGTGCTCGTCAAAAACTAGGTCGACGGCCTGCGTGCCTGCGATGGGTCAGTCGTCGAAGGTGTTGAGCAGCGACTGCGCGGCGCGGTCAAGGTAGTCCCACAGGGTCTCGCGCTGAAGCGGCGGCAGGTCGCAGGCATCCACGGCGGCGCGCATGTGGCCGAGCCAGGCGTCACGTGCCTTCGGGCTGACCTTGAACCCCTGGTGGCGCTGGCGCAGGCGGGGGTGTCCGCGTTGTTCGCTGTAGGTTCCGGGGCCGCCCCAGTATTGCTCGAGGAACATCACGAGCCGGTTCTCGGCCGGTCCGAGGTCTTCTTCGGGGTACATCGGCCGCAGCAGCTCGTCGGTCGCGACGCCCGTGTAGAACTCGTGCACGAGCTTCTCGAAGAACACGCGTCCGCCGACCTGCTCGTAGAACGTGGTGCCGAGCACGGCGCCGTTCTTGCCGTCGCGGATGCGGATCTCGGCCGGTCCGACCGGCGATGCCGGGCTGGTGCTGGGTTCAGAGTTTACGGAAGTCACTCCTCAAGTCTGTCACGCGGGGCGCCTAATCGCCGTCGTCGCCGCGGGTCTGTGGGTCGGGAGCGGACTTGACGACGGGCAGGGGCTTGGCGGGAGTCTTCGGCGCCGGTGTCGCGGCCGGCGTGTTCTTCGACTTGCGCGGCGCGCGCGGCTGGCGGCGCACGGGCACCGGCGCGGTACGCACGTGCGACACTGCGTCGGGCACGGCAGCGGCGGCCTCCTCGGCCGCGTCGATCACATCCGCTGCCGGATCGAACTCTGCGGCAGACTCGATGGCGCCGTCGGAACCGGTCATGATCACGCTGTTCAGCGGGGTCAGCGATACACCCACGCCGTCGAGGGCCTTCTTCATGTGCAGGCGCAGGTCGCGGGCGAAGTCCCACTTGGCGGAGACCCGGGTCTTCACGACCAGCCGGGTAACGAGCGCTTCGGCGCTGATCGACTCGAGACCCCAGATCTCGGGCTTCTCGAGGATCACCGAACGCCACTTGCGGCTCGAGGCGAGCGCCGTCGCGACCCTCAGGAGTTCGGTCTGTACCGCTTCGACGTCGGAACTGTAGGGGATGGCCAGGTCGATGATGACCCGGGCCCAGCCCTGCGACATGTTGCCCACGCGAAGGATCTCACCGTTGCGCACGAACCACAGGGTTCCGTCGACGTCGCGCACCTGGGTGATGCGAATACCGACGGTCTCCACCACACCGGATGCGAATCCCACGTCGACGATGTCGCCCACGCCGATCTGGTCTTCCACGACCATGAAGAGGCCGTTGAGGATGTCCTTGACGATGTTCTGGGCGCCGAAACCGAGGCCGGCACCGATCGCGGCGGTCAGCAAGGCGAAGGAGCCGAGGATATCCGGGCTGATCCGCTGCACGATCAGCAGGATCGCCGTGATGAGGATGAAGACGTTGACGATGTTGGCCAGCACCGACCCCAGGGTGCGGGATCGCTGCACGACCCGCACGGCGGCGAGCGGCGACACGTTGAGCGCCTGGGTATCGTCGACCTTCTGGTTCTTCTTGACCCCGGAGACGATCTGCTGCACGACGCGCCGAATCACGAACTGCAGGATCCAGCGCAGCGAGAAGGCGAGCACGATGATGACCACGATCGAGAAGAGCGTCTCCCAGATGCCGGTCCAGTCAATCTTGGCGAGGTAGGCGCCGAAGTCGGTCCACACGGTATCCCAGTTCATAGTGCTGCCAGTCTAGGCAGACGATTTTGGGGAAGTCTGGGACGCGACACAGCCGAGGCCCCGCATCCGTTATGGATACAGGGCCTCGTTTGTCAGGAACGGGGAGTGTCGGTCCTATTGTGCGTCGCGCGCCTGCACGGCGAGCGAACGCTCCACACCGGCCAGGTTCTCGATCACGAGGCGGCGGAGCGCGACCGGCTGCGCGTTCGCGGCGAGCCAGGCCCGGGTCGCGTCGACGAGTGCCTGGTTCGACAGTGGCGACGGGTACAGGCCGATGACGAGGGCTTCGGCGATCGAGAAGCTGCGGGCCTCCCACACGGTCTGCAGGGCGTCGAAGTACTGCGCGACGAACGGCTCGAGCAGCGTCTTGTCGTGCGCCCGCAGGAACCCGGCGGCGGTCGTGCGCACGATCGTGTTCGGCGCGGTGTCGACGACGACGAGCGAATCCCAGGCGGCCTGCTTGCCGGCCGCCGTGGGCAGCGATGCCCGGGCGTTGGCGGCCGACTGGGCACCGGTTGCCGTGTTGTCCGCGGCGAGGGCGGCATCGATCTCCGGTGTGCCGGCCTTTCCGCCGGCGACGAGGGCGATGAGCAGCTCCCAGGCCAGGTCGGTGTCGATCTCGAGGCCGGGAAGCGGCGCCGACCCGTCACGCAGCGCTGCGACCGCGGCGAGGTGAGCGTCGGTCGAGGCGACGGAGGCGAAGAACTTCACGAACTGGAACTGGGCGTCACTGCCGGCTTCAGCCGAGGACGCGAGGGCCCAGAGGGCATCCGCTACCTGCTCGAGTGTGCCGGCGCTGCGCTCGGGCGCCACGTAGTAGCTGGCCGTGAGCACGACCTGGCCGAGCACCGTGCGGAGGATCGTCGACTCGGTCTCGGTGCCGATGTTGCCGAGAACGAGCGTCACGAAGTCGCGCGCCGGGGTCTCGGCGTCGCGGGTGGCGTCCCAGACCGAGCCCCAGACGAGGGCGCGGGTGAGCGGGCTCTCGATGGCGGCGAGGTGGGCGATCGCGGTCGCCTGGGAGACCTCGTCGAGGCGGATCTTCGCGTAGGCGAGGTCGTCATCGTTGAGCAGCACGAGGGCAGGGCGCGCTCGGCCGACGAGCTCGGGGACATCCGTCGCCACGCCGTCGACATCGAGCTCGACGCGGTGGGTGCGCACGAGCTTGGCGCCGTCGAAGTCGTAGAAGCCGATCGCGAGGCGGTGCGGGCGAATCGTGGGGTAGTCAGCCGCGGCGGTCTGCAGCACGGTGAACGCGGTGATGTCACCGAGGTCGTCGACGGTGATCGAGGGGCGCAGCGTGTTGACGCCGGCCGTCTCGAGCCAGAGCGCGGCCCAGCCGCCGAGCTCGCGGCCGCTGGCGATTTCGAGCTCCGCGAGAAGGTCCCGCAGTTCGGTGTTTCCCCACTGGTGCTTCTGGAAGTAGGAGCCGACGCCGGTGAAGAAGGCGTCGATGCCGACCCAGGCGACGAGCTGCTTGAGCACCGAACCGCCCTTGGCGTACGTGATGCCGTCGAAGTTGACGAGCACGTCGTCGAGGTCGGTGATCGTGGCGACGACGGGGTGGGTCGAGGGCAGCTGGTCCTGCTTGTAGGCCCAGCTCTTCTCCATCACGGCGAAGGTGGTCCAGGCCTCGTGCCACTCGGTGGCCTCGGCGGTCGCGATCGTCGACGCCCACTCGGCGAACGACTCGTTCAGCCACAGGTCGTTCCACCACTTCATGGTGACCAGGTCGCCGAACCACATGTGGGCCAGCTCGTGCAGGATCGTGACGACGCGGCGCTCACGCACGGCGTCGGTGACCTTGGAGCGGAAGATGTAGCTCTCGGTGAAGGTCACCGCGCCGGCGTTCTCCATCGCGCCCGCGTTGAACTCGGGCACGAACATCTGGTCGTACTTGTCGAAGGGGTACGCGTACTGGAACTTCTCCTCGTAGTACGCGAAGCCCTGGCGGGTCTTCTCGAGGATGTAGTCGGCGTCGAGGTACTCCGACAGGCTCTTGCGGCTGAACACGCCGAGCGGAATGGTGCGGCCGTCGCTCGAGGTGAGTTCGCTGCGCACGACGGCATAGGGACCGGCGACGAGGGCGGTGATGTAGCTCGAGATGGTGTGGGTGGGGGCGAAGGCCCAGGTGCCGCGGGCGGCGCCGTCGCGGCCGGCCGGAGCATCCGTCGGTTCGGGGGTGACCGAGTTGGAGATGACTTCCCAGGCGCGCGGGGCGGTCACCGTGAACTGGAACGTGGCCTTCAGGTCGGGCTGCTCGAAGACCGCGAAGACGCGGCGGGAATCGGGCACCTCGAACTGGCTGTAGAGGTAGACCTCGTTGTCGACCGGGTCGACGAAACGGTGCAGGCCTTCGCCGGTGTTCGTGTAGACGGCATCGGCGACGACGGTCAGCTCGTTCTCGGCACTGAGATTCTCGAGCTGAATGCGGATGCCGTCGCTCACGACGGCGGGGTCAAGGTCGACTCCGTTGAGGGTCACGCTGTGCACCGTGCGGGTGATGGCGTCGATGAAGGTGGAGGAGCCGGGCGTCGCGGCGAACTTCACGGCGGTGGTGCTGGCGAAGAGCTCGGGTCCCGTGGTGAGATCAAGGTTCACGGCGTAGGAGTGAACGGTGACGAGCGCAGCGCGCTCCTGGGCTTCGATCCGGGTGAGGTTTTCTCCTGGCAACAGGTTCTCCATTTCGGTTTCAGTGGTGGGGCGCCACGAGGCGCTTGTGGCGTCTTTGCCCGCTGACCAGACTAACCGGCAATCAGCGCCCACAGGATTGGGGGCATGACAGCGCGCCGAATCTGCCTACGCTGGCCGCATGAGAACGAGTACGGATCCGAGCGCCGCCACCGCGGAACGGTACCGCCAGTTCGCCGCGGTTGAAGCCACGGGGCTGAGCGCCTGTTATGAGGAGTGGGCGCGTGGTGTTGCTGGTGACCCGGCTGCCGTGGCTCTCATCGACCATCTGCCGCCGGCCAAACGCCAGCCGAACCTCGTGTTCACGTCGGCACGGTTTCTCGGGGCGCCCGTGTCACCGTATCCCGCCTTCGCCGATTGGCTGGGGGAGCACTGGCACGAGGTGGAGGGCGTCGCCCTGACCCACGCGACGCAGACGAACGAGGCCGGGCGGTGCGCGGTGCTGCTTCCGGCGCTCGCCGCGCTCGCCGGTCAGGTCCGGGCTGGTGGCGCACCGCTCGCTCTCATCGAAGTGGGGGCATCCGCCGGTCTGTGCCTGCACCCGGACCGCTACAGCTACCGATATGCGACGCCCACGGGCGAGCGGATGCTCCATCCGGTGGGCGGTCCCAGCCCGGTCGTGCTCGACTGCATGGTGACCGGCCCAGCCCCGATTCCGGAGCGCATGCCCGCGGTCATCTGGCGGGCCGGGATCGACCTCAATCCGCTCTCCGTCACCCGGCAAGCGGATGTCGACTGGCTCGACGCCCTGATCTGGCCCGAACACGATGACCGGCGAGCCCGGCTGCGGGCCGCGGTCGCGGTGGCGCGGCGGCATCCGGCCGAGATCGTGCAGGGCGACCTGAACGAGCAGGTCGGGGCTCTCGTGGGCCGTGCTCGGGCGGAAACCCCTGCCGGGACCATGATCGTGGTGTTCCACACCGCGGTGCTCCTCTACCTTGACCCGGAGGCCCAGGCGCGCTTCGCCGCCCACATGCGGCGTCTGCCGGTGCGCTGGCTGTCGAACGAGGCGCAGGGCGTGGTGCCCGGGGTACTCGAAAAACTGGTGCGCGTGCCGGCTGTCAGTTCAGATTTTGTCCTCGCCCTCGACGGCGACCCCATCGCCTTCACCCAGCCGCACGGTCGCAGCATCCGCTGGTTCTGACTTACCGGTCACCGTCGCGAGCAGCCAGAGAACGCTGCCGAGCATCACGAGGGCCAGGGCGCCGATCGGCCCGAGTAGGCTCCAGGCCGGGGTCTGGCCGATCGCGGCCTGCACGAACGGAGTCACCACGATCGGCACACACGTGAAGATCATGAAGACCAGAAATGCGGCGGTGGCCGGGTAGGCGAACGGGCGGCGGTGCAGGAGGCCGGTACCCACGAGGAAGGCCGAGGGCAGAAAGAAGATGTAGTCCAGGGTGTGCACCGGGTTCGTCGGAAGGTCGAGGTCGACCGAGCTCCCTTGCGGAGTTCCGGCCAGCAGGGCAGGAACGTCCTCCCGGAGCCAGATCAGCGCGAACAGGCCCGCCACGACGAGAAGCACCCAGGCAGCGACGCGGGCCGCACGTTCGCTGCGAAAACGAGCGGCGATCGACGCGGCGGGCAGCGAGCGCAGGCCGCCGATCACCGCGAACAGACTCAGTCCGAGCACGGCCGTCCAGAGCGGATACAACGGGCCGAACGGGATCGAAAACACGTAGATCACGTAGTTGTAGACGGTATAGCCCAGGACACCGAGCAAAACCAGCAGCCCCCGCACGGAACCGCGCCGGGCGAGGATCGCACAGACCACGAGGGTCGGGGCCGCCACGACGAGATTCACCAGGTCCTGGGCGAGCGCCTGCGGCAGGAACGCCGGCGTCACGGTGTCGTAGGTGCCGGCCGCGGCGAGGGCCCAGATGCTGCCGGCCCACGCGAGCGCACCGGCCACGATCGCCAGGCGCAGCCACCGGCGGTCAGGAGTGCGGTGGACCGCAGGGCCTGGGCTCGTCACCATCGAATACGCGGACATGACTCTCCTTCGGACCGGCCTTTGGACCTCGATCACGGGGTTGAGCGGTCATTACCTTCATCCTTGCGGGGGCGGGGTGGCCCGAGCAGGGCCGTTCGACCCATCCTGTGCGAATTCGCTGAGAGCGTGATCGCATCCGCGGAGCCCCGGGCACCGCACCGATGCCGGCGCGTAGGCTCGAAGGTCCAGAGTCCGATCGAAGGAGTGTGTTCATGTCGGCGACGAACAACTGGAACGACAAGATCATCGAGGAGTTCCGCGCCAACGAGGGCCGCGTCGGCGGTAACTTCGCCGGGGCACCACTGCTTTTGCTGCATTCGACCGGGGCCAAGACAGGCGCCGAGCGCGTCAGTCCCATGATGTACCGCGACGTCGACGGCGCGTTCGCGGTGTTCGCCTCCAAGGCGGGCGCGCCGACGAACCCGGCCTGGTTCCACAACCTGGTCGCCAATCCGCACGCGAGGGTGGAGGTCGGTACCCAGACGCTCGCGGTCACGGCCCGGGTCGCGACCGGCGACGAGCGATCCACAATCTGGGAGCAGCAGAGGGCCGACTATCCCGGTTTCGCCGACTACGAGGGCCGCACCACCCGCGAGATCCCGGTCGTCATCCTCGAACCCGCCGTATCGGCCGCCTGATCCGCTGAAGCACGGACTTCGTGCCCTCCTCCGCGACAGGAAGGCACGAAGTCCGTACCTGACCGATCCACGAGTGAGGCCCGCCGCGCGGGGCGCCGCGAGCTACCAGGAACCCGGAACGTAGTCCTTGAGGAACACGCCACAGAGGTCTTCGCCGGCCTCGCCGCGCACGATCGGGTCATAGACCCGCGCCGCGCCGTCGACCAGGTCGAGCGGGGCGTGAAAGCCCTCCTCGGCGAGTCGTACCTTGGTGGGGTGCGGGCGCTCGTCGGTGATCCAGCCGGTGTCGACGCTCGTCATGAGGATGCCGTCGCCGAGCATCTCCTTCGCGCTCGTGCGGGTGAGCATGTTGAGCGCAGCCTTGGCCATATTGGTGTGCGGGTGGCCGGGGCCCTTGTAGCCGCGACCGAAGACACCCTCCATCGCCGAGACGTTCACAATATAGGTGCGCCGGGCAGCGGATGCCGCGAGCGACTCCCGCAGGCGGCTCACGAGGAGAAACGGCGCGGTCGTGTTGCAGAGCTGCACCTCGAGCATCTCGAGCGGGTCGACGTCTTCGACGTTGGCGGTCCAGCTGTTGACATCGTGGAGGTCGGGCACGAGCCCGCCGGCGTCGATCGCCGTGCCCGCGGCGAGCTTCTCGAGCGACGAGGAGCCGGCGGCCAGGGCCAGGCGGGTGAGGTCACCCGCGGTCAGGCTGCCCGCGCCGGCAGCCGAGGCGAGCAGCGGGTGCCCCGAGACCGACGCGGCGAGCGCGAGCGGATGCGCGTCATTGGTGTGTCCAAACGAGACGATCTCGGGCAGCGGTCCGTCGGGCAGGGGAGAGTCCTCGGCTTCGACGAGGGGCGAGTATGAGCCGCGGGAGCGCCGCACGGTCTGTGCCGCGTTGTTGATCAGAATGTCGAGCGGCCCCTGGGCGGCGACGGAGTCGGCAAGCGCGATGACCTGCGCGGGGTCGCGCAGGTCGATGCCGACGATGCGCAGGCGGTGCAGCCAGTCCTTCGAGTCAGGCATCGCGGCGAAGCGGCGCACCGCGTCGCGGGGAAACCGGGTGGTGACGGTCGTGTGAGCGCCGTCGCGCAGCAGCCGCAGCGCGATGTACATGCCGATCTTCGCCCGGCCGCCGGTCAGCAGCGCGCGCTTTCCGGTGAGGTCGGTGCGGGCGTCGCGCTTGGCGTGGCTCATCAGCGCGCAGCTCGGGCAGAGCTGGTGGTAGAACGCGTCGACCACGGTGTATTTCTGCTTGCAGATGTAGCAGGCGCGCGGCACGAGCAGCTCGCCAGCGCTCGCCGCGGTGGTTCCGATCGACAGCTGGGCGCCCCGGGTTTCATCGTCGATCCGGGTGGGCGCGCCGGTCGCGGTCGCGGCGATCACCGTGCGGTCGGCCTCGGCGATGATCTGGCGCTTCTCGGTGCGCCGCACCATCTTCACCGACTTGAACATCTTGGCCGTCGCCTGGCGCACGGTGACGAAGTTGGGGTCGTCGGGGTCGATGTCGCTGAGGGAAGCGAGCACGCGGAGTGTGACCTCGAGATCGTGCGGGTCAATGCTCGGTGTGGGCGCGGTAGTCATCCGTAAATTCTACGCGGGCCAGATGCCGCTACCATTCGGGTACCGGCACTCCCCGTGCCAGGGGGCACCCGAGATAAGGAGCGCCGCGTGACCGGATGAGTGCCGCGGCACCGTGCGGTCAGCGACCGGGGTTACCGGTGCAGTCGACGGTGAGCGGCACGAGCGCACCCTCGTTGTAGCCGGTGTCCTGCGACACGGTCTTGCCGCCGAACCCGAGGAGGCAGCTCAGTGCGCCCTGCGTCGTGCTCGTCGCCGTGAGCGTCCACAACTCACCGCTCGAATCGGCATCGCAGCTGTAGGACACCCGGCTGACGATCGGCCCGTACACCGTTTCGGTCTGCACCGGTGCGCTGCCGTCTTGGTTGAAGGCGGTGTACTCGATCACGACCGGGGTGGTCGAATCGTCGGTGATCACCGTGTACGTCGTGGCGAGGGTGCTCCCGGCGGGGCAGTCGCCCTCCGGCGCGGCGGCGCCCGCCGTGGTCTCGGGATTGGGCGACGCCGCGCCGGTCGGGGACGCCGAGGCGCTCGAACTCGGGGCGGCGGATGCGGTGCCCCCGCCGGCCGGATCGGTCGCCGTGGGGGAGCATCCGCTCACGAGAAAGGTCAGCAGGACCGCCCCGACGGCGGTGATCAGCGTGGACTGTGTCAACCGAGACATCGGGACCCCCTCGTTATGTGGCGCTACGTCAGTCTGGCAGGACTTGAGCCCGAAGCGGACGTGTGCCGCCGGGAATTCGGCCGCACACGTCCGTGAGGGTGATGCAGGTGCTGCTAGATCTTCGCGGGCTCCGGCGCGCGGTCGTCCTCAGCGGCGACCTGGATCGGGATCGACGACGTCGGCGGCTCGTACGAGCTGTCGAAGGGCATCTCGTCGTGGTCGAGCAGGGGGTTGTCGTCCTGCGTCTTGACCAGTTCGTGCGCCTCGTCGTCGGTGTTCACGCTCGGCATCGACCCGGGGAGGGGGCGGTTGGCCGACTCCTTGAGGAAGTAGATGGCGATGGCACCGATGAGCGAGGTTGCGATCAGGTACAACGCCGGCATCATGTCGTTGCCGGTGCCCACGATGAGCGCGGCGATGATGAACGGTGTGGTGCCGCCGAAGATGGCAACGGCGAAGTTGTACGAGATGCCCATGGCACCGTAGCGGCTCGCCGTCGGGAACAGTGCCGGCAGCGCGGAGGCGAGGTTGGACACGTAGAACGTGACCGGGAAGGCGATGAAGGCCAGGCCGAGCAGGGTCGACCAGATCTCGCCGATGTCGATCAACAGGAACGCCGGGTAGGCCAGCACCACGGTGCTGATCGCGCCGATCCACAACACCGGACGTCGTCCGATGCGGTCGGACAGGCGACCGGCCAGCGGGATGCACAGGGCCATGACGACAAGGATCGGAATCGTCAGCGCCGTGCCGTGCAATTCGTCGTAACCCTTGTTCTCGGTGAGATAGGTCGGCATGTAGGAGGTGAGGGCGTAACCCACCGTGTTGGCCGCCGCGACCAGGATCATCGCGATGATGATGTTGCGCCAGTACGCCTGGAAGATCGCGATCGGGCCCTTGGGGGTGTCGGCGGTGGCGCCGACCGGGTTCTTCTGGGCTTCCTCCTGCGCGTCGAGTGTGGCCTGGAAGGCCGGCGACTCGTCGATCTTCATGCGGAAGTAGATGGCGATCAGGCCCAACGGTCCGGCGATGAGGAACGGGAGGCGCCAGCCCCAGTCCTCCATGACCTCCTGGCCGAGGGTGAGCTGCAGCACCGAGACGAGCGATGCGCCGATCGCGAAACCGAGGTAGCTGCCCATGTCGAGGAAGCTGGCGAAATAGCCGCGCTGTTTGTCGGGGGCGTGCTCACTGACGAAGGTTGTCGCGCCGGCGTATTCGCCGCCGGTCGAGAAACCCTGCACAAGCTTGACGAACACGAGCAGCACCGCGGCCCACACGCCGATCTGGGCGTAGCCGGGCAGGAGGCCGACCGCAAAGGTGGAGGCGGCCATCAGGATCAGCGTGGTGGCGAGCACCTTCTGACGTCCGATGCGGTCGCCGAGCCAGCCGAAGAACACCCCGCCGAGGGGGCGGGCGAAGAAGGTTGCGGCGAAGGTACCGAGCAGAAAAAGCGTTTGAACGGAGTCATCCGCTTCCGGCAGGAACACCGGCCCCATGGTCGTGATGAGGTATCCGAAGATACCCACGTCGTACCATTCCATGGTGTTTCCGACGATGGTGCCGCCGAGCGCACGCTTCATGATGGGCTTGTCGACCACATTGACGTCGGAAACCTTCAAGCGCCGCTTCAGCAACGGTTTTACCCGCAGCTTCGGGGTTCTGCGAGCGGTGCCGGGTGCACCCGATTGGGACAGGGACGTGCTTCGATCAGTGGGCATTTGGGTTTCTCCTGGGAGATCATTTGCTACGACGACAGTGCCGCCCTACATAAAGCAGATTTTTCAACTTGACTACACTACCCGAATGGGGGGTCTACCCCCAAAATCACAGACCGATGTTCTACTCTGTGGAGCATGCCTGCTCCCACTGATTCCGTCGCATCCACTGCCGTTGATTTCTGGTTCGACCCGTCGTGCCCGTGGGCCTGGATGGCCAGCCGCTGGGTCGATGAGGTCGCCCGCCTGCGCGACCTCGAAGTGACCTGGCACGTCATGAGCCTCGCCGTGCTGAACGAAGACACGGATGTGTCCGACGAGTACCGCGCGTTCTTCCCCCGAGCCCTGCGGTACACCCGCCTGGTCGCGGCGGCGCAGGAGCTGCACGGCCAGGCCATGGTCAAGGCGCTCTACGACGCCCTCGGGGAGCGCATCCACCCGGGCGGCAACAGCGATGCCGACGAGGTCATCCCTGCGGCGCTCGCCGCAATCGGCCTGCCCGCCGCGTTCGCCGCGCACGCCGACAGCGCCGCCTTCGACGTGCAGATGCGGGCGAGCCACTTCGATGGCATCAACCGGGTCGGCCAGGACGTGGGCACCCCGGTGATCGCCGTCAACGGCGTGGCTTTCTTCGGGCCCGTCATCTCGCCCGCCCCGATGGGTGACCAGGCACTCGCCCTCTGGGACGGCGTGCTCGCCGTCGCGGCCTTCGACGGCTTCTTCGAGCTCAAGCGCAGCCGCACCCGGGAGCCCATTTTTGCGCAGGGCGCCGTCGTCTGACCCGCATGCAGCGACCGGTATCGAGGCCGTGCCCCATACGGGGCACGGCCCGCATGTGCAAATTCGAGTCTGTCCGCCGGTCAACCTAGTCTCAGGGGAGAAACGCCACCAACCTAGGAGACTCAAGACGATGACGTCTGTCCATCCACCGACCCGGCCGCCCACACGGATGTCTGCCACCTCAGACGATACGACCGCTCCCGGCATGCTCGACAGTCCGGAACCGCCCCGGGTCGTGACGCGCAAACGCCTCGGACTGCTCGCCGGCCTCGTCATGGGCGGCATCGTCTACGCGATCATGCCGACCGACCTCGACCAGGCCGCACGCCTCACCGCTGCCATCGCCGTTCTCATGGCGCTGTGGTGGATGACGGAAGCGATTCCGCTCGCGGCCACCGCCCTCGTGCCGCTCGTCGCGTTCCCCATGTTGAATGTCGCGCCGATCGGCGAGGTCGCCCCGCCGTATGCGAACCCGATCATCTTTCTCTTCATGGGCGGATTCCTGCTCGCCCTCGCCCTGCAGCGCTGGAACCTGCACCGCCGCATCGCGCTGCTCACCGTTCTGCTGATCGGCACCAAACCCCGTCAGCTCATCGGCGGGTTCATGATCACCACCGGATTCCTCAGTATGTGGGTCTCCAACACCGCCACCGCGGTGATGATGCTGCCGATCGGCGTGTCGGTGCTCGTGCTCGTGGCGCGGATGGATCCCGCGGGCAAGCCGCCGAAGAAGTTCGGCATTGCCCTGATGCTCGGCATCGCCTACTCCGCCTCGATCGGCTCGCTCGGCACCATCATCGGCACCCCGCCGAACGCCCTGCTCGTGGGCTATATGGCCGAAACGCACGGGGTCACCATCGGCTTCGGGCAGTGGATGCTCGTCGGTGTGCCCCTCGCGGTCATTTTCATAGCCATCGCCTGGTTCCTGCTCACCTTCGTGTTCTTCAAACCGGAAATCACCGAGATTCCCGGCGGCAGGGCCATGATCCAGGACGAGTACACGAAACTCGGCAAAGCCAACACCGGCGAGAAGCTCGTGCTCGCGGTCTTCGTGCTGGCGGCCGCGGCATGGATCACCGTTCCGCTGGTCTGGCCCGGCTCGAATGTAGCGGATGCCGTCATCGCCATGGCGGTCGCCCTCATCCTGTTCCTCACCCCCGCGAACCTGCGCACCGGTGTTCCGCTGCTGACCTGGGGCAGCGCCCGCGCGCTGCCGTGGGACATCCTCATCCTCTTCGGCGGTGGCCTCTCGCTGTCGGCACAGTTCACCGCGACGGGCCTCAGTGCCTGGGTCGGCGAACAGGTCACGTCACTGCAGGTGCTGCCGCTCGTGCTGATCATCGCCGCCATCGCCGCCATCGTGCTGCTGCTCACGGAACTGACCAGCAACACCGCCACGGCCGCCGCGTTCCTGCCGTTGATCGGCGGCGTCGCCATCGGACTCGGGCTCGACCCGATGCTGCTCGTGATCCCCGTCGCGATCGCCGCGACGTGTGCGTTCATGCTGCCGGTGGCCACACCGCCCAACGCCATCGCGTTCTCGTCGGGGTACATCGAAATCGCCGACATGATCAAGGCCGGCATCTGGCTGAACCTGATCGCCCTGGTGCTGACCACGATCACCACGATGACGCTCGCGGCGTGGGTCTTCGGCCTCGTCTATTAGCCGAACACTCGCCGCTCCGCCGAACGCGGTGACGTGGATCAAATGGGAATTAAATAGGATGGGACCATGCGCATCCACATCGCCACCGACCATGCCGGTCTGGACCTCAGCCACCACCTCATCAAGCACCTGCGGGCGGGCGGCCACGAAGTGATCGACCACGGGCCGCAGAGCTACGACCCGCTCGACGACTACCCCGCGTTCTGCATCAATGCCGCGCAGGCCACCGTTGACGACCGCGACGCCGGTATCGAGGCGCTCGGGGTCGTTTTCGGCGGATCCGGCAACGGCGAGCAGATGGCGGCCAACAAGGTCGTCGGCGCCCGCGCGGCCCTGGTCTGGAACCTCAGCACCGCCCGCCTCGCCCGTGAACACAACGACGCCAACGTCATCTCCATCGGTGCCCGCGAGCACACCATTGCCGAAGCGACCGAATTCATCGACGCCTTCATTGCCGAACCGTTCAGCGCTGAGGAACGCCACGTACGCCGCATTGCCCAGCTGGCCGAGTACGAGACGACCCGTACGATCGCCGGCCGAAACGTCAACCAGTAGCACCGGCAACGACTAACCGTGCCCGAGGGTCATTCCGTTCACCGCATCGCACGACAGTTTCAGCGCAACTTCGTCGGCAGCCGGGTCACTGTGTCGAGCCCGCAGGGCCGCTTCGCCGAGGGAGCCGCGCAGCTCGACGGCCGGGTCGTGACCGCCGCGCACGCGGTGGGCAAGCAGATGTTCCTCGAGTTTGACGACGGACTCTGGCTGCGCATCCACCTGGGCCTGTACGGGGCGTGGGACTTCGCCGGTGAGATCCTGATGGACCTGCCGGAGGCATCCGTCGTCGATTCGGCCGGGGAGAATTCGCTGCACAGCATCGGGGCGCCCCGGCGGGCCCGGCTGCGCATGTCCGAAGACGAAAAGGTGACGGATGCCCCGGTCGTCTTTCCGGCGGAACCCGTCGGCCAGGTGCGGGTGCGGTTGCTGAGCGAGACGGTCGTGGCGGACCTGCGCGGCCCGACCGCGTGCGAGGTGCTCGACCCGCAGCAGGTCGAAACGGTCATCATGCGCCTGGGGCCCGACCCGGAACTCGACAACAGCGAAGCCGCCCGCGACCGGTTCACGAGCGTGGTGCGGCGCAAGCCCACCCCGATCGGCCGGTTGCTGATGGACCAGAGCGTGGTCAGCGGCATCGGCAACGTCTACCGCGCGGAAATGCTGTTTCGGGCCCGCCTCAACCCGCACACTCCCGGCAAGGCGATCAGCCTGTCGGCCGTTCACGCCCTGTGGGCTGACTGGGGTTTTCTCCTGCACATCGGCATTGAGACCGGGCAGATGATGACCCGCGACGACCTCGCCGGCCCTGAGCTGGCCCGCGCGATGAAAAACCGGGCCGACCGGCACTGGGTGTACAAGCGCGAGGGGCTGCCGTGTCGGGTCTGTGGCACCCACATCGTGCTCGAGGAGATGGCCGCCCGCAAGCTGTACTGGTGCCCCTCGTGCCAGGCGTAGTTCTGAGCTAAGGAATCCTGATGCGACACACACCGAGTTTTGCGCTGACCGAGGTCGCCGAGATCACACGGCTCATTCGTGAGAACCCCTGGGCCACGCTCGTCAGCCACACCGACGCGGGCGAACTCGTCGCGTCGCACTACCCGGTGATCCTCGACGAGACGACCGGCGGCACCGACGAGATCGTGCTGGTCAGCCACGTCGGCCGACCCGACGAACGGCTGCACGAACTCGGACGGCACGAGCTGCTCCTGATCATTCGGGGCCCGCACGGGTACATTTCGCCCGGCTGGTACGATGCCAACCCCGCCGTTCCCACCTGGAATTTTGTGACCGCGCACCTCACCGGGACCCCCGAACTGCTCAGCGACGACGAGAACCTGCGGGTGCTCGACCGGCTCGTCGACCACTTCGAAGACCTGCTGCCCGAACCCCGTCGGCTGAACGGAACGGTCGCCAACAGCGAATACGCGGCCCGGATCGTGCAGGGCACCGTCGGTTTTCGCCTGCGCGTGACGAGGTTCACGGCCAAGAACAAGATGAGCCAGAACCGACCGCTCGAGACCGTGGAGCGCATCATCGGCGAACTCGACGGCGACGGGCCCTACGCGAGCCCGACCCTCGCCGCCGAAATGCGCCGCACCCACGGGGTAACCGGCGCATGACCCTGGACGCGCGGAGTCCCGCGCCGGTGGCCCTTCCCGCCGGTGGCTCGCTCGTGCTGCGCAACGCCCGGCTGCCGGGCAGCGACGACCTCGTCGACGTGCGCATCGACGACGGCGCCGTCACGCACCTCGGCTATATCGACCCCGCCGCATCCGCTGGCCGGTCGGGTGCCGCGGTCGAGGTCGTCGACCTGGGTGAACGCTGGCTGATCCCGGGGCTCTGGGACAACCACGTGCACTTCACCCAGTGGGCGCAGACGGCGCGCCGTCTGGACGTGTCCGGGGCCGCATCCGCCGCTCACGCGGCGGCCTTCGTCGCGGCGCGCATCGCGGCCAGGGCCACGTTCACGCCGTCCGGCGACACCCTCATCGGCTTCGGTTTTCGCGACGCGATGTGGGCGGATGCCCCCTCCCGCGCCGTGCTCGACGCCGCGTCCGCGTCGGCGCTCGGCCCGATCCCCGTCGCCCTGGTCAGCGGTGACCTGCACAGCTGCTGGCTGAATTCCGCCGCCCTGGCCCGTTACGGCCTGCCGGATCATGCCACCGGGCTGCTGCGGGAGGCCGACGCGTTCCGCGTCGCCCAGATGCTCGACACCGTCTCGGACGGGGTCGTCGACGGCTGGGTGGATGACGCTGCCCGCGCCGCCGCCGCGCGCGGCGTCGTCGGCGTCGTCGACATGGAGATGACCTGGAACCTCGATGCCTGGCAGCGGCGCATCGCGGCCGGCACGACGGCCCTGCGGGTGGAATTCGGCGTCTACAGCCAGCACCTGCAGCACGCGGCGGACCTCGGGCTGCGCGGTGGCGCACTCATCGACGGCACCGAGGGGTTGCTCAGCGTCGGCCCGTTCAAGGTCATCACCGATGGATCTCTCAACACCCGAACGGCCTACTGTGTTGATGCCTACCCGGGGCTGACCGGGCCCGACGCGCACGGCCTCCTGAACGTCACGCCCGACGAATTGCTGCCGCTGCTGCGCCAGTCCGCCGGCCTCGGCCTGCGCGCTGCCGTGCACGCCATCGGCGACCAGGCCAACCGACTCGCCCTCGACGCTCTCGAACAGCTCGCGGCCGAAGCTCCCACGCCCCACTTCTCGGGCCTTGGCCACAGCATCGAGCACGCGCAGCTGCTCAGCGATGATGACGTGCAGCGGTTCGCCCGGCTCGGTATTGTGGCGAGCGTGCAGCCGGAGCACGCCCTCGACGACCGCGAGGTTGCCGACCGGTTCTGGGCCGGCCGCACCCAGCGCGCGTTCCCGCTCGCGAGCCTGCTCGCTGCCGGAGTGGAGCTCGCCTTCGGCTCCGACGCTCCCGTCGCACCCCTCGATCCCTGGGTCGCCATCGCCGCCGCGGTCGGGCGCGGCCGCGACGGTGACGACCCGTGGCATCCCGAACAGTCCGTCTCCCGGCAGGACGCCCTCGCCGCATCGGCACGCGGCCGCCACCGAGTGAGCGTGGGGGATGTCGCCGACCTCGCGGTGTGCGAGATCGACCCGCTCGTCGCATCCGTCGCCGACCTGCGACGGATGCCCGTGGCCGCCACCCTGCTCGCCGGCCGGTTCACCCACCGCACGCTCTGAACGGCACCCTCTGAGCCTGTGAACGGCGGCGCTGGGCGTACAGCTGGACCTGCGAAACTGGGGGTATGCACCCCGCTCGCACCACCCGTTCCCGCCGACCCGTCGCCACGCTCGTGAGCGCCGGACTGGCCGGGGCGGTGGCTCTTGCACTGGGCCTGTCCGCCTGCGCGAGCGACCAGGGCGGCGGCATCATCAACACCGTCGGCGCGGTGGACTTTTCGACGCCGCTGGCGATTCCGCCGCTGGCCGAGTCGACGATCGCCGCCAACGGCGACCGGGTCTTCGACCTGACGGCAGACGAATCGACCACCGAGTTCATGCCCGGCGTCGACACCGACACCTGGGGCTACAACGGCAGCTTCCTCGGCCCGACCCTCGTCGCCAAGCAGGGCGAGAACGTGCAGGTCAACGTCACCAACGACCTCGACGCGGTCACCACCGTGCACTGGCACGGCATGCACCTGCCCGCCGAGATGGACGGCGGCCCGCACTCCGTCATCGAACCCGGCGCACTCTGGCAGCCCGAGTGGACCATCGACCAGCCCGCCGCGACCCTCTGGTACCACCCGCACCCCCACCAGGAGTCCGAAGGCCAGGTCGAGAAGGGCCTTGCCGGCATGTTCATCCTGCAGGACGACGAGGAGGCGGCCCTCAACCTGCCGCGCACCTACGGCGTCGACGATATCCCCGTCATCGTGCAGGACCGCCGCTTCGACAGCGACGGCCAGTTCGACATCGGCACGCGCGGCTACATCGGCGCGATCGGCGACGAGGTGCTGGTCAACGGCACGCTCGGGCCGTATGTGGACGTGACGACGGATGTCGTGCGCCTGCGCCTGCTGAACGGTTCGACCGCCCGCACCTACGATTTCGGCTTCGATGACGGGCGCGAGTTCGACCTGATCGGTACCGACGGCGGACTGTTGGACGCCCCGGCGACGATGGACGGCATCCGTCTTTCTGCCGGAGAACGCGCCGAGGTGCTCGTGCGGGTCACGCCCGGCGAGACCGTCACCCTGCGCTCCAATCCGCCGGACCTCGGCACCTCGGCCTCGGCCGCCGAGCGCAACGCCGGTGCCGACACCCTCGACGTGCTCGAACTTCGGGTCGCCGACACGCTGACCTCGATCGGCGACACCCCGACCGCGCTCGTCGACCTCGAACGTCTCGACGCCGACGATGCGACCGTCGACCGCAGCTTCACCCTCAACGGCACGTCGATCAACAACCGGCAAATGGAGCTGTCCCGCATCGACGAGACCGTCGAGGCGGGCGCGACGGAAATCTGGACCGTCGACAATGCGATGCCCCTGCCGCACAACTTCCACGTGCACGGCGTGCAGTTCCAGGTGCTGCGGATCGGCACCGACCAGCCGCCGGCGGAACTGCTCGGGTGGAAGGACACGATCTACCTCGAACCGGGCAAACGGTACGAGCTGATCATGCGTTTCAACGCGTACACCGACGCCGACTTTCCGTACATGTACCACTGCCACATGCTCGCCCACGAAGACGACGGCATGATGGGCCAGTTCGTGGTTGTCGAGCCCGGGGAGCGGGCGGGAACACCGCCGACGGCGCACCAGGCGAAGGAGCCCGAGGACACGACCGCCGCCGGGAGCGGACCGCGGGTGCTGTCGTCCGGGCACTCTTCCCACGGGACGGATTAGCGACGAACTTCACCCGGGCTTTTTCCCCCCGGTTGTCGCCCACGAGCGTACGATCCCCTGTGCAAAATGCCTCTGTGCAGTTTGCAGAAGGGACAACTGATGACAAGCCAGATGGAATCCTATGCGGTGTTGCCCGCCACGGACCTCGACCGAGCGCGCCGGTTCTACAGCGACGCTTTAGGGCTGGAGCCCGAGCAGGAGATGCCGGAGGGCCTGATCTATCGCACCGGTACCGGCGCGAGAATCCTGCTCTATGAGACCCCGTTTGCCGGCTCCAATCAGGCCACCGCGATCGGATTCATCACGGATCAGTTTGATCGCGATGCGGCGGACCTGCGCGCGAAGGGCGTCACGTTCGAGGAGTATGACCTGCCGGGATTGAAGACCGAAAACGGCGTCGTCGAGATGGAGGGCGCAAAGGGCGCCTGGTTCAAGGACAGTGAGGGCAACATCGTCTCGCTGTCGGAGGATCTCTTCGCCCTTCGTGAGCGGTCCCAGGGGCGCCGGGAGGCGGGCACGTCGGACATCGACTAGCGCACGCGGGTTCCCCTGACGATCGTCGTCTCGAGGTCGTCACTGTGCACGACGCTTGCCGCCAGCCCGGTGCGGGTGAAAAAATCGGCGGCGATCCCCGCCTGCTGCTCGCTCGTCTCGATGAGCAGGGTGCCGCCCGGCGCGAGCCAGTCCCGCGCCTCGGCGGCCACCCGGCGGTGCAGGTCGAGGCCGTCAGCCCCGCCGTCCAGGGCGACTCGGGGTTCGTAGAGGCGAGCTTCCGCCGGCAGCAGGTGCAGGGCATCCGTCGGCACGTAGGGCGCATTCGCGAGCAGCACGTCGATGGTGCCGCGCAGTTCGACGGGAAGCGGCGCGTACAGGTCACCCTCGAAAACCTCTCCCTGGCCGCCGAGATTGCGACGCGCGAAGCTCACGGCGACGGGGTCGATGTCGGCCGCGTAGAGGTCGATCGTGGGCACCGCGGAGATGAGGGCAGCGCCGACCGCGCCCGACCCGCAGCAGAGGTCGAGGGCGCGGCCTGGGTGGGCCTGCGCCACCGCGATGGCCTGCTCAACGAGAAACTCGGTGCGGCGGCGTGGCACGAAAACGCCTGGTCCGACCAGGATGTGCAGGCCGTGGAACTCGGCCCAGCCCAGCACGTATTCGAGCGGATGCCCCGCCACCCGCCGCGCGACCAGTGCGTCGAGCGCGTCCCGGCTGGGAACGGTCTCGATGAGCAGGCGCGCTTCCTCCTCTGCGAGCACACAGCCCGCCGCGCGCAGGCGCGCTGTCACGACGGACGTGAGCTCCTCGTCGACGTTCTGCACGGGACCTCCTCGCGGGGCGCGTCCCCTGCAGGATAGTGCGGTTGACTGGGGGCATGACGACGACGCCGCACCCCGAGTTGCCCCTGCTCGGCAAGACCGCCCTGGTGACGGGGGTCTCGCGCCGGGCCGGCATCGGGTTCGCGGTCGCCGTGCGGCTCGCGGAGCTGGGTGCCGACGTGTTCATCCACCATTTCGCCCCGCATGATGTCGAGCAGCCGTGGGGCGGTGACGACCTCGCTGAGGTGCGTGCGGGCATCCGTCGCGCCCTGCACGAGGGAGCCCGGCTCGGGGATATCAGCCTGGACCTGGCCGCCGACGACGCCGCCGAGACACTGATCGCGGCGGCCGCGGGGCTGACCGGCCGGATCGACATCCTCGTCTGCAATCATGCCCGCAGCGGCGGCGACGGCTCGATCCTCGATATGACGGCCGAGGTTCTCGACGGCCACTGGCACGTCAACGCTCGGTCGACGTTGTTGCTGACCCGTGCGTTCGCCCTGCAGTTCGCGGGGCTCGCGGTCGGGGGTCCGCCGCGGCGGCCGGGGGAGAGCGCAGCCGCTGCGCTGCCGCTGGATGAATTCGTGACCGGCCGGGTGATCTGGATGACCTCGGGCCAGATTCACGGCGCCATGGCCGGCGAGGTTGCCTACGCGGCCAGCAAGGCTGCTCTCGCTGGGGCCACCCCGACCGTCGCGAAGGAACTGCTCGCGCACGGCATCATCCTGAACACGGTCGATCCGGGTCCCGTCAACACCGGGTACCTCGACCCCGAGACCACGGACCGGCCGCTCGACGACATTCTGGCGATGGTTCGCGACACTCCGTTCGGCCGGTTCGGCCGGCCAGGCGACCCTGCCCGCCTGATCGGCTGGCTCGCGACCGACGACGGCCGGTGGATGGTCGGCCAGGTGCTCAGCTCCGATGGCGGCTTCGCGCTCTGATGGCCGTGGTGTGGTCAGTCAGCGGCGCTGGCGGAGCGACTCGAGAAGCGCTGCCGGAATCTCTGGATCGGTCATCGATACCGCGAAGAGCTTGCCGTTCCGCCGGGTCACGACCAAGCCCGGCCCGGCCCGCAGGATGACCGCTGACCGCCCGCGGGTGATCCGGTAGCCCCAGCCGCCCCAGCGGAGCGGCTCCAGGTAGTCCGTGTGGGCTTCGATGATGTCGGTGAGGGGAATGATCTTCAGAGGTGCGCCCAGGATCATAGACCGCACGCTCAGTCCTCGACCGTCGATCCGAATGCGGATCCGAGCAAACATCACGATGAAAACCAGCGCGAAGGCGATGATCGCCATGACGACCACATTGGCCGACGTGACTGCGTCACGCAGCGCCGGCAGCGTTATGATGCCGATGGCCCCCACCGCGGCCACGCTTGCGAGGCCGGTGAACAGCGGCGACGAGGTGCTCGCCGTCCACTCCGTTCTACCGAAGACGGATGCGGCCAGTCGCGCTCTCGCGGCATCCGCCGTTTCGTCAACGCCGCTCCCACCGTACGAAGCCGTGTAGTCCTGCACCGGCATCATCGACGGGTGGGCGAGAAAATAGGCGATGGCCCCGTAGCCGGCAAACGGCACGGCCAGCAGGGGCCAGCCGCGCGGATCGGACTGGTCGGCACCGGGCAGGACTGAGATGCCGGCGCTGAGTAGCCAAATGGCGCCGGCGAGGCCGGCGATGAACCCGGCGGCGAGATAGATGGTGCGGCGGTTGGGGGCGGCACCGGCCGGCAGGGCGAGCGCCGCGCCGAGCGCCGCCACCAGCGTCAGGCCGCCCAGTACGCCCAGCATCACCTCGGTGGGTGACGTCGACGCGATGCCGTCTGCGTTCCACTGGCGCGGGAGTGCCTCGGGCAGCTCAGGCCACCAGAGCACCGCGGATATCAAGACGACCAGAAACGGCAGCCAGAGCGTCGCCAGCGCCAGATAGTCCCGCGGTCGGGCTCGGCCATGCTCCGCGGGCGAGTCACCGGTCGTCGACAGCATACTGTTCCCCCCGTTTATGGTCCCTCCACCCTACGCCACGGTCGAATCGGGCCGCGGTGAGCATCCGTTGTGAGGAATGCAGCTGTTCGACGTAGACTCGGATAGGCCTTTACGGGGGAGTGACTGTGGTGTGGGACTGGATCCGCCGAGTGCGTGGCATGGGTGCCGAATCCACCGATGACGCGTCGGGAACGGGCGTGCTCTCCGAAGACCGCATCGTCGATGAGGGCCTGCTGATCTCGCTCTCCGCGGTGCGGATGGCGGTCAAGAATCACATTCTGGTTGGCGCTTTGCGTGAACACCTCGACTTCGAGGGCGCCGACTATTCCGCGACCGTGCGGCACGAACTCGACGTGCTGGCTCGCCAGAACGAGGACTACGGCACACGCGTCACCGAGATGCGCGACGAGCTCGTCAAGGCGCGCTGGAGGCTCGAGCTCACCCGCGACCAGCGGGCCGACGTGAAGCAGTTCGCCCTGCGCCGCCGAGTGCACGACCGTCTCACTGCCGAGCTCGACGCCGTGGCGGAGGATGACGTGCAGGTCGCTACGATCGTCGACAAGGCCAAGGACGATGCGAGTCACGAATTCGCCCAGGCCCTCGCCGCCAAGCTCATTCGTCAGAACGTGGATGGCAGCGAACCCGACTACGACCGCAAGCTCGCCGAGCGGCGTTCAGCCTTCGTGCGCATCGACCTCGCAAAACTGCTCGCCTACGACAACGAGTACTAGCCCAATCGAGTCGCAATCTCACGGTCTCGGGGTCTCACGGAGCGCGGTCCCCCTCGGCGTGCAGACTGAGCTTGTGGAGACCGACCATGTCTCGCAGTAAGGAGTCCTTCCTATGACTTCTCGATCCAGCCCTCCGTGCACGGCCATTCTCAAACGATGCTTGCCGGCATCCACTTCTCAAAGGTGAAGGGTGAGCCGAGTGTGAGTGGGCTCTTGCTCGTCAATCGGATGGGGGTTCGGGCGGGGTCGGCGGTGCCCGGCGGGATCATGAAGAACACGTCGTCTTTCAGGATCACTTTCCACTTGTCGTTGTGGATGCGGAGGTGGCAGGACGCGCCGAACAGGATGCCCACCGCAATGTCGGTCTGGCCGTTTTCGGTAGAAAACAGGTCGATGTGGTGCACCTCACACCACGAGGGTGGCAGCAGGCAGCCCGGGGCCATGCAGCCCCCGTCGCGCACGGCGAGGGCCTGCCGTTGAGTCCGGGTGAACAGGCGCTGTTCCCGGCCGACATCCAGCGGTTTCCCGTCGAAGCTGAACAGCACCGGCGTGTAGCCGCTGTCGCAGACCATCGTTTCGATCACTGCGGCCGGTGCCGGGTTGCTGCTGCCCTCCACGAATCCGTTCCCCACGACCAGCCGGCCCGGCACCGCGGCCGTTCCGGCGTGTCCAAACGGCCCGACCTGTCCGACCTGCTCGACCTGCTCGACCTGTCCGGCCTGTCCGGCTTGCTCGGTCTCCTTGGTCTGTTCGGTCCGCTCGGTGCCGCCGGGTTGGTCGGCCGGGTGCGAGAGTGCGACGATGTTCAGGCTCGGTGGGCGCATGAACATCTCGTTCGGGTTCGCCGACGCGGCCACCTTCAAAGCCTCAATGAGGAACTCCGCCCGAATCCGGCCCGTGGAGCGCGGGTCCTTCATCAACGCTTCTGCCCGGGCCTTGTCCTCCTCGGTCGTGAACCGCGGCCCGCCAGTGCGCGGCCCGGTCACTTGCAACAGAAACGAATTGAAGAACGCGCCGTTGACCGGGTCGAGTTCGAAGTCGCCGTGCAGCATGCCGTCGGTCTTCGTGTAGGTGCGCACGTACTGCCGGTCGCGCATCGCTTCGGCCCGGCTGGCGATGCCCGCCCCGTCAATGCTGTTGCGGGCGTGCCGGGCGAGAACGGCGGCCTGGTCCGCGTTGACCGTGCGGCACTCTGTGATCAGGCCGGCGAGGGCCTCGCGCAGCATGTCCTCCGTCACGCCCACGGCCGGTTCGCCGAGACCGGTCCGAATCAGGTACGCCGCATTCGTGCCGAGCGTTCCGTCAGCGACGGCATCGCCGAGAGCGGCGAACCACGGCACCTCCACCACCACCGGTGGCAGGTCCGGGTGCTCGGCCGCGGTGAGATCGGCTTCGAGCTGCCGCAGGCGAGCCGTTTCGGCCTCTGCGGCCGTCAGCCCCGCACTGATCAGGTGGCGCTGCTCCGACCGGGTGCCCGACCCGCCGCCGTCCAATGATTGCAACAACTCTTCTGTTGCCTTGAAACCCTTGCGGCGGGCGAGGCCGGTGCGCCCCAGCTCCCGCTCGGAACGTGTCTGAATATTCGCCGCCGACAACGCCTGATACGTCGTCGCCTCTCGGACAAAACGGGAAATAGCGGTGTGGGTGCGCTCCGATTCCTCGTCGGAGAGCTCCGCGAACAGGGCCGCGGACGGCTGACACCGGTGTAAAACCCCGGTTACTTCCTCAAATACAGCTCCAATGCTGGTCATGAAAACAGTGTCTCAGTCACCTCTGACAGTGAACGCGGAGCATCCCTCAGCCCTCAACACCTCGCTACCACCCACCTCCAGCGGGACCACGTCAAAAGTGGAGCGCGGGTGCGCATTATCCGCGGAGTGCGAGTTGTGGCTCGTGAGGACCGACCCGGAGCGCCCCATTCCGGGTTGGTCCTCACGAGCCACTGTTTGAGCGGAGGAGCGGATGATGCGTTCCCGCGCGGTGGTGAGCCGAAGTGTGGATGATGTGCTCGCGGTCCCATCGGGCCCGCAAGAACTCTCGGAGGTGCCAAATAGGGTGCCACGCACGAAAAAGGACCGGAGCGTGTAGCTCCGGTCCTGCTGTTTCACTGGAGGGGACGACGGGAATCGAACCCGCGTCATAGGTTTGGAAAACCCAGGCTCTGCCATTAAGCTACGTCCCCATAGCCCGCGAAATCCGGGCACTTGAATACCTTAGTACAGGAAACCGAGGGCTGCGGACAGCGGTCACGACGCGCCCAGATTCGGTGCACTAGACTTGACGAGGTCAATCCGCCTGTCGCGAGCTTTCGCCCGCGCCTGCACTTTGATTCCCCAGTAATTCAGTACCAGCGGATCGTACGATCCGGGGCGTAGCTCAGCTTGGTAGAGCGCTCGTTTTGGGGGCGAGAAGTCGCAGGTTCAATTCCTGTCGCCCCGACATTACCCGCAGCACAACGTTCAAACCACAGGAGAGTCCCGAGTGAAGTCCACGGTCGAAAAACTGAGCCCCACCCGCGCCAAGCTCACCATCTCGGTGAGCCCGGACGAGTTGAAGCCAGCCATCACCCACGCCTACGGCCACATTGCCGAAGACATCAACATCCCCGGCTTCCGTAAGGGCAAAGTCCCGCCGGCGATCATCGACCAGCGCGTCGGCAAGTCCGCCGTGCTCGAGCACGCCGTGAACGAGGGCCTCGACGGTTTCTACCGCGCCGCCGTCGAAGAGAACAAGCTGCGCCCGCTCGGCCGCCCCGAAGCCGACATCGTCGAGTGGCCCAGCGACCAGGACTTCTCCGGAGACCTGCTGCTCGCGATCGAGGTGGACGTTCGTCCCGAGATCGACCTGCCGACCTACGAGGGCCTCAGCGTCACCGTTGACGCCGTGGATGTCACCGACGACGAGGTCGTCGAAGAACTCGACAAGCTGCGCAGCCGTTTCGGCACGCTCATCACCGTCGACCGCCCGGCCAAGACGGGCGACTTCGCCCAGATCGACCTGCGCGCGACCATCGAAGGCGACGAGGTCGACAGTGCGACCGGCATCTCCTACGAGGTTGGCTCCGGCGACCTGATCGCGGGTATCGACGAGGCCCTCGACGCGCTCAGCGCCGGCGAGACCACCACGTTCAACTCCGACCTGCTCGGTGGCGACCACGAGGGTGAGACCGCCGAGATCACGATCACGGTCATCGCCATCAAGGAGCGCGAGCTTCCCGCCGCCGATGACGACTTCGCCCAGATCTCGAGCGAATTCGACACCATTGTCGAGCTGACCGAGAGCCTCAAGGTTCAGGTCGAGCGTTCGAAGGCTGCCGGCCAGGGCACGCAGGCCCGTGAACGTCTCGTTGAGACCCTCCTCGGCACCGTCGAGGTGCCGATCCCCGACGCGATCATCCTCGACGAGGTCAACCGTCACCTCGAGGGCGAAAAGCGCATGGACGACGACACGCACCGCGCCGAGGTCACCGAAGCGAGCGAGAAGACGTTCCGTCAGCAGATCCTGCTCGACACGATCGCCGAAGCCGAAAAGGTGCAGGTCAGCCAGGACGAGCTCACCCAGTACCTGATCCAGGGTGCGAGCCAGTACGGCATGGACCCGAGCGAGTTCGTTCAGGCCCTAAACACCAATGGCCAGATCCCGTCGATGGTCGCCGAGGTTGCCCGCAACAAGGCCCTCGCGATCGCCCTCGGCAAGGCCACTGTCGTTGACTCCAACGGTAAGGCTGTCGACCTCGCCGAGTTCACGGCTCCGTCCGCCACGGACGAGATCGCCGACCTGATCGCCGCCGCAGATGCTGCCGGGGCCGACGACGCCGCTGTTGACAACACCGCTGTTGACAACACCGAGGCGACGGATGCTGCCACCGACTCCGACGCATCCGTCGAAGACGATGTCGTCGTCGTCGAAGAGAAGCCGAAGAAGAAGAAAGCCGCAGCCAAGAAGTAGCCGCAGCCCGCAGTAACCCGTGAGGGCCGGATGTCGTGGACATCCGGCCCTTTCGTGTCGATAGGGGCGCGGCGGGGCCCGCTAAATCTGCCGAGGGCGAACAGAGCCGTTTTGGGGCGCGGCCTCCGATAGATTCATTGAGAACGACAACTGAAACGGAGCACGACATGGCCGACCCGACACCCACTAATGGTGTATTTGACCGACTGCTGAAGGACCGCATCATCTGGCTCGGATCAGAGGTCCGTGACGACAATGCCAACGAGATCTGCGCGAAGATCCTGTTGCTGGCAGCCGAAGACTCAAACCGCGACATCTACCTCTACATCAACTCTCCCGGCGGCTCGATCACGGCCGGCATGGCGATCTACGACACGATGCAGTTCGTACCCAACGACATCGTCACCGTCGGCATCGGCATGGCCGCCTCGATGGGCCAGTTCCTGCTCACCTCGGGCACCAAGGGCAAGCGCTACATCACGCCGAACGCGCGCGTGCTGCTGCACCAGCCGTCCGGCGGCTTCGGTGGCACGGCCGCCGACATCCAGACCCAGGCCCGCCTCATCCTCGACATGAAGAAGCGCCTGTCCGAGATCACCGCCGCCCAGACCGGCAAGACCCCCGAGCAGATCAACGCTGACGGTGACCGTGACAACTGGTTCAGTGCTCAGGAAGCCCTGGAGTACGGCTTCGTCGACCACCTTCGCGCATCCGCTTCGGACGTCGTCGGTGGCGGCGGCACCGAACCCGTCGCCAGCAACTAGTCCGCCGATACTGAACAGGAAGAAATCATGACTATCCCCACATTCGGTGGAACGGCCTACAGCTCCATGGGCGTCTCGACCAAGAATGCGCCTGAATCGCGCTACATTCTCCCCACGTTCGAAGAACGCACCGCCTACGGCTACAAGCGTCAGGACCCCTACGCCAAGCTCTTCGAGGACCGCATCATCTTCCTCGGCGTGCAGGTCGACGACGCCTCCGCCGACGACGTCATGGCGCAGCTCCTCGTTCTGGAGAGCCAGGACCCCGACCGCGACATCGTCATGTACATCAACTCGCCCGGTGGCTCCTTCACCGCCATGACGGCGATCTACGACACCATGCAGTACATTCGTCCGCACGTGATGACCGTCTGCCTCGGCCAGGCGGCCTCCGCCGCGGCCGTGCTGCTGGCCGGCGGAACCGCCGGTAAGCGTCTCGCCCTGCCGAACGCACGCATCCTCATTCACCAGCCCTCCGCCGGCGGACAGGGCGGCGGCCAGGCCTCGGACATCGAGATCCAGGCGGCCGAAATCCTGCGCATGCGGGTCTGGCTCGAAGAGACGCTGTCGCACCACTCCAACCGGAGCGTTGAGCAGGTCAACAAGGACATCGACCGCGACAAGATCATGAGCGCAGCGGATGCCCTCGAGTACGGTCTCATCGACCAGGTGCTCACGAGCCGCAAGAACCTTCCCACGCTCGTCAAGTAGGCCTCTCGTTCCACCCCGCACTGTCGGCGCGTCGTCCCCGGGCGACGCGCCGTTGGCCTGTCCCGCCGTCCGCTTCGGACGGCACCGGTATTTCGGCGACACCTGCGCGCATCTGTCGCAGGCACAGGATAGGCTCGTTTCAGCACAACCGATGGAGGAGGCTGGTTATGGCCCGAATAGGCGAAAGCGCCGACCTGCTCAAATGCTCTTTCTGCGGAAAGAGCCAGAAGCAGGTACAGCAGCTCATTGCGGGCCCTGGCGTGTACATCTGCGACGAATGCGTCGAGTTGTGCAACGAGATCATCGAAGAACGCCTCGCCGAAGCCGGTACCGAAGAGGGCGTCAGCGAGTTCGACCTCCCCAAGCCCAAGGAGATCTTCGGCTTTCTCGAGGAATACGTGATCGGCCAGGAGGCCGCCAAGCGTGCCCTCGCCGTCGCCGTCTACAACCACTACAAGCGCGTGCGGTCCCGCGCCACGATCACGGCCGCCGAAGCGATCCACGATGACGTCGAGATCGCCAAGTCGAACATCCTGCTGATCGGTCCAACCGGGTGCGGCAAGACCTATCTGGCCCAGACGCTCGCCAAACGCCTCAACGTGCCCTTCGCCGTCGCCGACGCCACGGCATTGACCGAAGCCGGTTACGTCGGTGAAGACGTCGAGAACATCCTGCTCAAGCTGATCCAGGCCGCCGACTACGACGTGAAGCGCGCCGAAACCGGCATCATCTACATCGACGAGATCGACAAGATCGCCCGCAAGGCCGAGAACCCCTCCATCACCCGCGACGTCTCGGGCGAGGGCGTGCAGCAGGCACTGCTGAAGATCCTCGAAGGCACCGTCGCCTCGGTTCCGCCGCAGGGCGGGCGCAAGCATCCGCACCAGGAATTCATACAGATCGACACGACCAACGTGTTGTTCATCGTTGCGGGAGCATTTGCCGGGCTCGACGACATCATCTCGAACCGCGCCGGCAAGAAGGGCATCGGCTTCGGAGCCCCCCTGCACAGCAAGGGCGACGACGTGAACCTGTTCAGCGAGGTTTTGCCCGAAGACCTGCACAAGTTTGGCCTGATCCCCGAGTTCATCGGGCGTCTGCCCGTCGTGGCGACGGTCACGCAGCTCGACCAGTCTGCGCTCATGCAGATTCTCACCGTGCCCAAGAACGCTCTCGTGCGCCAGTACCAGCGCATGTTCGAGATCGACAACGTCGACCTCGAGTTCGAGCAGGAGGCCCTCGAAGCCATCGCCGACCTCGCCGTGCTGCGCAAGATCGGTGCTCGCGGCCTGCGTTCGATCATCGAGGAGGTGCTCGGCCCGATCATGTTCGAGGTGCCCTCGGCGACGGATGTCGCACGCGTCATCATCACGAAGGCCTGCGTGCTCGAGAACGCACCGCCCACGATGGTCCTGCACAAGCCTCGCCGTCAGGTCAAGTCGGCCTAGGCTCACGGCGCCTCCCCGGGGGGTGCAACCGGAGTCGCCGCCTTCGGCAGGCTCCTGACGCGTGGCCCGGGCGCACCTCTTATGCCGGCCTTCCAGGTTGATGCGCCCGAAAGCTGCACTTGCGCCGGCGATCTGCAGCACGATCGATCCATGCGCCCCAAAACTGCTCGTGCGCCTGGTCTGCCAAGCGCACGAGCAGTTTTGGGGCGCATGAGCGCGTGCAAGTCCAGTCTGCGGTCGCACGTGCAGGTTTCGGGCGCACGGCAGAGTGCACGTTGCGGGCGCGTCTGCAGCCACAGGGCGCTCGTGCACGTTGCCGGCGCGGGAGGACTGGCGCGTTGGCGCGTGGCCGCTAGTTCAGGCCGCGTCGGTCGAGCAGCGGCTGGATCAGCGCGTCCCGACCGCGAAAGTCGCGGTAAGCCTCGAGCGGATCCTTGCTTCCACCAACGCCGAGCAGGCGCTGGCGAAAGCGGTCGCCGTTGGCGCGGGTCAGGCCGCCGTTGTCGGTGAACCACTGCACGGTGTCGGCATCGAGCACCTCGCTCCAGATGTAGGAGTAGTACCCGGCGTCGTAGCCACCGGAGAAGGTGTGCGCGAAGTAGGTGCTCGCGTAGCGGGTCGGCACGGCCGGGTTGTCGAGGCCCACCGCGGCGAGGGCCGCGGACTCGAAGGCGGCGACATCCGTCACCGTGGTGTCGGCGTCGATGCGGTGCCAGGCCTGGTCGAGCAGCGCGGCGGCAAGGTATTCGCTGGTCAGGAAGCCCTCGTTGAAAGCCGCGGAGGCCTGGATGCGTGCCACGATCTCGGGCGGCAGGGCCTCTCCGGTCTCGTAGTGGCGGGCGAAGTTGGTGAGCACCTCGGGCCAGAGCATCCACATCTCGTTCACCTGGCTGGGAAACTCGACGAAGTCGCGGTACACGTTCGTGCCGGCGAACTTCGGGTAGGTGACCCGGGCGAACAACCCGTGCAGGGCGTGCCCGAACTCGTGGAACAGGGTGGTGACCTGGTCGAAGGTCAGCAGGGTCGCCTCTCCGGCGGCCGGCTTGGCGACGTTGAGGTTGTTGCAGACCACCGTGGGCGAGCCGAGCAGCGTCGACTGCGAGGTGAGCGGGTTCATCCACGCACCACCACGTTTGGAGTCGCGGGTGTAGTAGTCGCCGATGAACAGGCCGACGGGGGAGCCGTCGGCGTTGGCGACCTCGAAGACCCGTGCCTCCGGGTGCCAGCCGGCAAGGTCGGCACGTTCGGTGAAGGTCACCCCGTACAGCGCGTTCGCGGCAAAGAAGACGCCATCGTGCAGAACCCGCTCCAGCTCGAAATAGGGGCGCAGCGCGGCCGTGTCCACGTCGTAGGTCGCCGCACGCACCTTCTCGGTGTAGTACGCCCAGTCCCACGCCTCGAGGGCGAACGGGTTCGGCTCGGCATCCACGATCTTCTGCAGCTCGGCCTGCTCGGACAGCGCGTTGCGGGCGGCGGCCGGGGCCAGCCGGGCAAGCAGTTCGGCGACGGCCTCCGGGCTCTTCGCGGTCTCGTCGGCGGTCACCGCGGCCGCGTGGTTCGCAAAGCCGAGCAAGCGTGCCCGCCCGGCGCGCAGGGCGGTGATCTGCAGCACGAGCTCGCGGTTGTCGTTCTCTCCGCCGCGGATGCCCCGGGCCCGGGACGCGGTCAGCAAACGTTCCCGCACCCCGCGGTCGGTGAGACTGGCGAGGTAGGGGTGTGATGTCGGCAGCACGAGGGTGATCAGGAATTTACCGTCGAGGCCGCGTTCCTTCGCGGCCTCCGCCGCTGCGGAGATCTCGCCGGCGCCGAGACCGTCGAGCTCGGCGACGTCGTCGATGACGAGGGCGAGGTCGTTCGTGTCGGCGAGCAGGTTCTTCTCGAACCGGGTGGTGAGGGTGGAGAGCTGTGTGTTGAAGTCCCGCAGGGTGGCCTTGTCGGCGTCGCTCAGCCCGGCACCGGCGAGCGTGAACTCGGTGAAGTACCGCTCAACGAGATAGATCGACTCTGCATCGAGTGCGAGAGCGACGTCGTGTCGGGTGGCGTGCACCGCAGCGATCCGCTGGTAGAGCAGGGGATCGAGTCGCATCGCATCGGAATGCGCGGCCAGCAGCGGCGCGAGCTCTTCTTCGAGTTCGGTCGTGAATTCGTTCGCATCCGACGAGCTGCGGTTGAAGAACACCGCTGCGACCCGGCTGAGCGTTTGTCCGCTGCGTTCAAGCGGGATGAAGGTGTTCGCGAAGGTTGGCACGTCGGCGTTGCCGGTGATCACCTCGATCTCGACAAGCTGCTCGGCGAGGCCACGCGCGAAGGCGGGCCGGTAGTGTTCGTCCCGAATCTCGCCGAACGGCGGCAACTGGTACGGGAGGGTGCTCGGAGCGAAGAAGGGAGTCACGGAATCGGCCATGGCTCCACCCTAGCTGTGTGATGAGACACCGAAAAAGCACGGTGCCGGAGTGCCGGAACCGTGCTTTTTGGGGGTCTGACCCGGATCAACCGGGACGCCGGGACAGCGTGGGCTGGGCCTAGATCCAGTCCTCGTCGTCTTCAACCTCGGTCGCCGGCTGCGTGATCGTCGCGCTGTCGTCGGTCGGGTTGAAGCGGATGACCGTGCCGTCGTCGAGTTCGATGACCGGCTTGCTCTCGAGCCAGGTCAGCGTCCAGCGCCAGGTGCTCGTGTCGGTGTCGAGACCAGCCAGGTCCTCTTCGACGGCCTTGACCGCGATCTCCACGACCTGCGGCAGGCCGGTCGGCGGCGTGGCGCCGAGCGCCCAGCGGGTTCCGAGCTGCATGTCAGGCGTCGATTTCGTAGGTGACCCAGTCGGTGCGGGTTCCGACCGTGTTGTAGAGAGCCTGGGCGGTCTCGTTGTCGGCCGCGGTGATCAGCCGAATCTGGCTGAGTCCCCGAGCGACGGCGTAGGCCTTCGTGAACACGATCAGGGCGTGTCCGACGCCGGCGCCGCGGGCATCCGGTGTCACGAACAGGTCGTCGAGGTACAGCCCCATCGATCCGCTCAGGGTACGCGGCACCGTACGGTAGTGGGCGAGCCCGACAAAGTCACCGGCATCGTTGACCGCGACGGCACCGTCGAGGCTGTTGTTCTTGTCGATGATCCAGCTCCAGACCTGCAGGGCCTTCTGGTCGGTGAGTTCGCTCTCGTAGAAGTCGCTATAACCCTCGAAGAGGCCGAGCCACGCGAAAAAGTCCTTGTCGCCAAGCGGTCGTACTTTTACAGACATCTGGTTTCTCCTAACTTGCCGACACTACGGTCAGAACGATATCGGAGACAGCGAGTTCGCTGCCCTCGACGAACGTCAATTCATGGATTCGGCCAACGGCCTTCAAATCTTCGGCGGCCTGCGCGAGCAGGGCGATCTCCGGAGCCGTTCCGCTTATTACAGCAGACGTGACCGGGGATTTCTGGGAGGCCTTGGCATCGGTTTTGGCGCGCCGGATGCCGGTGAGGGCTCGGCTCGACAAATCGAGCAGCGCGCTGTTGCCGGCAGAACCGGCCGAGAGTTCGCTCGCGATCGGCCAGGAGGCCACGTGCACCGAACCCTCGTTCGACCAGGACCAGGCCTCTTCGGTGGCGAACGGCACGAACGGGGCGAACAGGCGCAGCAGGGTGGCGAGGGCGGTGCGCAGGGCGGCGACGGCGGATGCCTGACCGGTTCCGGCCTCGCCGTAGGCGCGCTCCTTGACCAGTTCGAGGTAGTCGTCGCAGAACGTCCAGAAGAAGCTCTCGGTGACTTCGAGCGCGCGGGCGTGGTCGTAGTTCTCGAACGCCGTGGTGGCCTGGCCGACCACGGTGCTGAGCGCGGCGAGCATGCTCTGGTCGAGCTTCTCGGTGACGGCCGCATCGGCGCCGCCCTCGAACCCGAGGATGAACTTCGACGCGTTCAGAATCTTGATCGCCAGGCGACGGCCGATCTTGATCTGGGTCGGGTTCTGCGGGTCGAAGGCCGCGTCGGTGCCGAGGCGCGAGGAGGCCGCCCAGTAGCGCACCGCGTCGGAGCCGTGCTGCTCGAGCATTCCGGCGGGGGTGACCACGTTGCCCTTGGACTTGCTCATCTTCTTGCGGTCGGGGTCCACGATGAAGCCCGAGAGCGCGGCGTGCGCCCAGGGCGCCTTGCCGTGCTGCTGCTCGGAGCGCAGCATCGTGGAGAACAGCCAGGTGCGGATGATGTCCTGGCCCTGCGGGCGCAGCGAGTATGGGTAGACGAGGTCGAAGAGTTCCGGGTCGCGCTCCCAGCCGCCGGCGAGCTGCGGGGTGAGCGACGACGTGGCCCACGTGTCCATCACGTCGACCTCGCCGACGAAGCCGCCGGCCTGCCCACGCTGGTCTTCCGTGTAGCCGGGGGCGGCATCCGATGACGGGTCGACCGGCAGCAGGTTGCGGGTGGCGACGATCGGTTCGCTGTGCACGGCGTTGCCGTCGGCGTCGAGCGGGTACCAGATGGGCAGCGGCACGCCGAAGAAGCGCTGGCGGCTGATGAGCCAGTCACCGGTGAGGCCGTTCACCCAATTCTCGTAGCGCACCTTCATGAACTCCGGGTGCCACTGCAGCTCGTTGCCGTGCTGGATGAGGCGGGCGCGCAGGGTCTCGTCGCGGGCGCCGTTCTGGATGTACCACTGGCGGGTCGAGACGATCTCGAGCGGGCGGTCGCCCTTTTCGAAGAACTTCACCGCGTGGGTGATCGGGCGGATGTCGCCGATCAGGTCGCCGCTGGCACGCAGCAGCTCGACGATGGTCTGCTTGGCCGAGAAGACGGTCTTGCCGGCGAGCTGCGCGTAGGCGGCCTGTCCGGCGGCCGACGTGATCACGTCGGGGGCGTCGTCGATGAGGCGGCCGTCGAAGCCCATGATGGCGCGGTTGGGCAGGTCGAGTTCACGCCACCAGACCACGTCGGTCACGTCACCGAAGGTGCAGATCATGGCGATGCCTGAACCCTTGTCCTTCTGGGCCAGGTGGTGGGCCAGCACGGGCACTTCCACGTCGAACAGCGGGGTGCGCACCGTGGTGCCGAACAGGTGCTGGTAGCGCTCGTCGTCGGGGTGCGCGACGAGGGCGACACACGCAGCCATCAACTCGGGGCGGGTGGTCTCGATTTCGATGGTGGAGCCGTCGGGCTTGTGGAAGGACACCCGGTGGTAGGCGGCGGCAACCTCTTTGTCCTCGAGCTCGGCCTGGGCCACGGCGGTACGGAACGTGACGTCCCAGAGCGTCGGCGCCATCGCCTGATAGGCCTCGCCGCGTTCGATGTTGCCGAGGAACGCGAGCTGCGAGGTGAAGAGCGCCTCGCTGCCGATCGTGCGGTAGGTCTGGGTCCAGTCGACGCTGAGGCCGAGGGTGCGCCAGAGGGCTTCGAACTGCTTCTCGTCTTCCTTCGTCAGCACCTCACACAGCTCGATGAAGTTGCGGCGGCTGATCGGCAGCTGGTCGGCCGCCTTGGTGCTCTTGCCGTCGCCGCCCTCGAAGGGGGGCACGAAGTCGTCGGTGTACGGCAGCGACGGGTCGCACCGCACCCCGTAGTAGTTCTGCACGCGACGTTCGGTGGGCAGGCCGTTGTCGTCCCAGCCCATCGGGTAGAAGACGCTCTTACCGCGCATCCGCTGAAAACGGGCGACGACGTCGGTGTGCGTGTACGAAAAGACGTGGCCGATGTGCAGCGAACCGGATGCGGTCGGCGGGGGAGTATCGATCGAATAGATCGACTCACGGGTCGCGGATTCACGGTCGAAACGGTAGGTACCGTCGGTGTTCCACCGGGTCTCCCACTTGGCTTCAAGCCCTTCGAGGGCGGGCTTTTCGGGGACGCGGTCGGCGCTCATAGTTCTCCGGTTAGTGTGTGCGGCAGCGTGTCGTTGGTGAGCTGCCTGAATGTTCGGTCACCCCAATCTACCAAGGCGGGCCCTTTCGCCCGTAATTCGGGTGAGCTTCGCTACACCACGTGCAGCGGATGCACCCCTCTAATCGGCTAGAATTGGCTGCGAATGACAGTGATCCGGCCATCACCGGTGAGTCTTCGGCAGAACAGCGTCGCCAGCCAGGCGGCCGCCCAGTAGAGCCGAACGGGTCGGGCCCGTCACAGCCTCTGAACAAGCGGTCGGCCCCCGGGCCGGCAAGCGAGGTGGTACCGCGGCGATTCCACCAGAATCGTTCGTCCTCGTGGAGCAGGGTTGTCTGCAACCCGTCCCGTCCAGGAGAAGCATTTGTACCCCAAGGATCACACCACGCCGGCCGGCCAGCCGCTGGTTCCCTCGCCAAACTTTCCGCAGCTCGAAACCGAGGTGCTCGAGTTCTGGAAGAACGATGACACCTTCCAGGCCTCCATCGACAATCGAGACGGCGCCGAAGAGTGGACCTTCTACGACGGCCCGCCGTTCGCGAACGGCCTGCCGCACTACGGCCACCTGCTGACCGGGTACGCCAAAGACCTCTTCCCGCGTTTCCAGACCATGCGCGGCAAGCAGGTGCACCGCCGTTTCGGTTGGGACACCCACGGCCTGCCGGCCGAGCTCGAGGCCGAGCGCCGCCTCGGCATCACGGACAAGAGCCAGATCGAAGAGATGGGCCTGGCCGCCTTCAACGCCGTCGCCCGCGAGTCGGTGCTCGAGTACACCAAGGACTGGGAAGAGTACGTCACCCGCCAGGCCCGCTGGGTCGACTTCGAGAACGACTACAAGACCCTCGACATCACCTTCATGGAATCGGTGATCTGGGCGTTCAAGCAGCTGCACACCAAAGGCCTCGCTTACGAGGGCTACCGGGTGCTGCCCTACTGCTGGCGTGACCAGACGCCGCTGTCGAACCACGAGCTGCGCATGGACGACGACGTCTACAAGATGCGCCAGGACCAGACCGTCACGGTCACCTTCCCGCTCATCGGCACCAAGGCCGAGGCCCTCGGCCTGACCGCCGTGCGCGCGCTGGCCTGGACCACGACCCCGTGGACCCTGCCGACCAACATGGCCCTCGCTGTCGGCCCCGAGATCGTCTACGCCGTCGTTCCGGCCGGCCCGAACGGCACCCCCGACGCTGAGGTCGCCCGCGAAGGCTCCGTTGACGCGCCCGTGGTGCTCGGCGCCGAATACCTGATCGCGATCGACCTCGTCGGCAACTACGCGAAGGACCTCGGCTACGACAGCGCGGAGGAGGCCGTCGCATCCGTCTCACGCACCGTCACCGGCACCGAGCTCGAGGGCGTGTCGTACGATCGCCTGTTCGACCACTATGCCGACACCGCCGTCTGGGGCACCGAGAAGGCCTGGCGCTTTCTCGTCGCCGACTACGTCACCACGAGCGACGGAACCGGAATCGTGCATCAGGCGCCCGCCTACGGCGAGGAAGACCAGAAGGTCTGTGAGGCCGCGGGCATCCCGGTCATCATCTCCCTCGACGACGGCGGCAAGTTTCTCGCCGACATCCCCGAGGTCGCCGGCCAGCTCTGGAGTGACGCCAACAAGCCCCTCACCCAGCTGCTCAAGGACCAGGGCCGCCTCATGCGCCAGGCCAGCTACGAGCACTCCTACCCGCACTGCTGGCGCTGCCGCAATCCCCTCATCTACAAGGCCGTCTCGAGCTGGTTCGTGCGCGTCACCGACTTCCGCCCGCGCATGGTCGAGCTCAACCAGGAGGTGAACTGGGTTCCCGAGAACGTGAAGGACGGCCAGTTCGGCAAGTGGATCGGCAACGCCCGCGACTGGTCGATCAGCCGCAACCGCTACTGGGGCTCCCCGATCCCGGTCTGGAAGAGCGACAACGCGAATTTCCCCAGAACGGATGTCTACGGCTCGCTCGACGAGATCGAGGCCGACTTCGGCGTGCGCCCGACCGACCTGCACCGCCCCTACATCGACGAGCTGACCCGACCGAACCCCGATGACCCGAGCGGGCAGTCGACTATGCGGCGCATCACCGACGTGCTCGATGTCTGGTTCGATTCCGGCTCGATGCCCTTCGCCCAGGTTCACTACCCCTTCGAAAACCGCGAATGGTTCGAGGCCCACAACCCCGCCGACTTCATCGTGGAGTACATCGGGCAGACCCGCGGCTGGTTCTACCTGCTGCACGTGCTGTCCACCGCGCTCTTCGACCGGCCCGCGTTCAAGAACGTCGTCAGCCACGGCATCGTGCTCGGCAACGACGGCCAGAAAATGTCGAAGTCACTGCGCAACTACCCCGACGTCAACGAGGTCTTCGACCGCGACGGCGCCGACGCGATGCGCTGGTTCCTGATGAGCTCCTCCGTGCTGCGCGGCGGCAACCTCATCGTCACCGAGGAGGGCATCCGCGAGGGCACCCGCCAGGTGATGCTGCCGCTCTGGAGCACCTGGTACTTCTTCTCGCTCTATGCCAACGCCTCGGGTGCGGACGGGTACGACGCCATCTGGCGCACCGACTCGACCGACGTGCTCGACCGCTACCTGCTCGCCAAGACCCGCGACCTGATCGTCGACGTCACGGCCGACCTCGAAGCCCTCGACAGCACCCTCGCCACCACCCGGCTGCGTGACTTCGCCGACGTGCTCACCAACTGGTACGTGCGCCGTTCGCGTGACCGCTTCTGGACCGGTGCCGCCGAGACCGAGACCACAGAGGCCTTCGACACCCTCTACACCGTGCTCGAGACCGTCTCCCGCGTCGCCGCCCCGCTGCTGCCGCTCGTCACCGAGCGCATCTGGCAGGGCCTGACCGGCGGCCGCAGCGTGCACCTCGAGGACTGGCCAGACCCCGAGTTGTTCCCGGCCGACGACACCCTCGTCGCCACCATGGACCAGGTGCGCCGCATCAGCTCCACCGTGCTGTCGCTTCGCAAGCAGGCCGGCCTGCGCGTGCGCCTGCCGCTTGCGACCCTCACGGTCGTCACGGCGAACACCGCCGCCCTTGCCGAGTTCGAGGGCATCCTGCGCGACGAGCTCAACGTGAAGGCGGTCGTGCTCGTCGAGCTCGCCGACGACAGCGCCGAGAGCTACGGCATCACCTCCAAGCTCAGCATCAACGCCCGCGCCGCAGGCCCCCGCCTCGGCAAGCAGGTGCAGCAGGTCATCAAGGCCGCCCGCGCTGGCGACTGGAGCGAGACCGACGGCGTCGTCACCGCCGGCGGCATCGCCCTCGAAGCCGGGGAGTACGACCTCTCCCTTGAGGTGGACAACAGCTCGGGCGAGAACGACTCCGCCCTCGCGCTTCTGGCCGGCGGCGGATTCGTGCTGCTCGACACCCGCACCACCCCGGTGCTCGAGGCCGAGGGTTTCGCGCGCGACGTCATCCGTGCCGTGCAGGACACCCGCAAGTCCGCCGGCTTCGAGGTCAGCGACCGCATCGGCCTCGACCTGGTCTTCTTCGACGAAGACGATGCGACCTCGTTCGACCTCGCGCAGACCGTCAACGTGGCGGGGGACACCCTCGCCACCCGGTTTGCGACCTATCGGCCGTCGACGGATGCCGCGCTCGGCACCCCCGTGCAGACCGGCACCCCCGCCGAGTGGCTCCCGGGCCTCATCGGCTCCGAGGTCGAGCACTACGTGCGGTTCGAAGCGGAACACTATGTCAACCACGGCGCCTTCATCGTCGCCGTCGCCCGAGTGAATGGACTCGTCAATGTCTGATACGAACGAGCCGTCTTCGAGTGAGCCGAACGACCCCATCGAGCCCACCTTCGACGCGGCCGACGACACCGACGCCGCCGAAGAGGCAGAGCTGAACGCCCTCTCCGATCCCCTTGAGCCGAGCAACACCACCCGGGAGGCCGGCGACGCCGTCTTCGCCGCGCTGCTCGAACGGGTCGGCGAGTCCGCCCCGCGGCCGCGCCTCGAGCCGACCCGCCGGGTCATGGACCTGCTCGGTGACCCGCAGAACTCCTACCCGATCATCCACATCGCCGGCACCAACGGCAAGACCAGCACGAGCCGCATGGTCGAGAGCATCCTGCGCGCCTACGGACTCCGCACCGGGCTGCTCACGAGCCCGCACCTCGTGCGCCTCAACGAGCGCATCGTCATCGACGGCGAGCCGATCACCGACGAGTTCCTCGCCGCGAGCTGGGCCGACATCCAGCCGTACCTGCTCATGGTCGACGCCGAACTGATCGCCGCCGGCGACGAACGACTGACCTTCTTCGAGGCGCTGACCGTGCTCGCGTTCGCGTGCTTCGCGGATGCCCCGGTCGACGTCGCCGTGATCGAGGTCGGCATGGGCGGCGAGTGGGACTCCACCAACGTCGCCGACGGCCAGGTCGCGGTGTTCACCCCGATCGCGCTCGACCATACCCTGCGGCTTGGAACGACCGTGGCGCAGATCGCCCGCACCAAGTCGGGAATCATCAAGCCCACGGCATCCGTCGTCTCGGCCCTGCAGGGTGGCGACGCCCAGGCCGAGCTCGAACGGGCCGTGCAGCTGACCGAGTCGACGCTCGCGATGGAGGGCGACGGCTTCGCGCTGCTCAGCAGCGCCGTGGCCGTCGGCGGGCAGCTCATCACCGTGCGCGGACTCGCCGGCACCTATTCCGACCTGTTCCTGCCGCTCTACGGCACCCACCAGGCGCAAAACGCGATGCTCGCCATCGCGGCGGTCGAGTCGTTCCTCGGCTCCGGTTCGCAGATGCTCGTTGGCGACCTGCTCGCGGAGGGACTCGGCTCGGTCACCTCGCCCGGGCGCCTGCAGCTGGTCGGCATCGAGCCGACGGTGCTCGTCGACGCAGCGCACAACCCACACGGCGCCCTCGCCCTCGCCGCCGCCCTCGAGAGCTACTTCGACTTCGACGAGATCGTCGCCGTGATCGGAATCCTCGCCGACAAGGACGCGCACGGCATCATCGAGGCCCTCTCGCCTCGGGTGACCCGCTTCCACGTCACCCAGCCCCTGTCCGAGCGGGCCGTGCCCGTCGACGACCTGGCCGACCAGATCGCCGGCTGGGTCGGCGATGAGCGCACCTTCCGGTTCGACGAGCTCTCCGACGCCCTTGACAGCGCCCGGGAGTGGGCGGCCGAGGGCACCAAGCGCGCCGTCATCGTGACCGGCTCGATCACCCTCGTCGGGGAAGCCCTCGTGCTCGCCGACGCCGGTGAGTGGATGGCGTCGTGACCGTCACCCCCGACACTCCCGAACCCGCGGGTCGCCGTTCCGGCGGGCCGCGTTCGGTGCGACGCTCGCTCGCGTCGATCGTGCTGGGCTTCGAGGTCATCGTCGTCTTTCTCGGGGCGCTCGTGGCCTTCGGCCTCGACGCGGCCCCGCCGGCGATCGCCCTCGGCGGGGGAGCGGTGCTGTGTGTGCTCTTCGTCGCGACGATCGGCCTGCTGCGCTACCCCTGGTCTTACCCGGTCGGCTGGGCGCTGCAGGCGATCGTCGTCGCGAGCGGATTCCTGGTTCCGGCCATGTTCTTCGTCGGCGCACTCTTCGCCGGCATGTGGGCCTACGCCATGATCACCGGCACCCGGCTCGACCAACACAACTCCGACCAACACAACTCCGGCCAATAACGACCGCTGGCCCTTCCAGACTCACCGAACTCGAATCAACACAAGGAGAACCCATGAGCACCACCGTTGAAGAGACCCTCGTCCTCGTCAAGCCCGACGGCGTCGCCCGCAACCTGACCGGCGAAATTCTGCGCCGCATCGAGGCCAAGGGATACTCCCTGGTCGACGTCAAGCTCGTGCAGGCCGATCGCACCTTGCTCACCCAGCACTACGCCGAGCACGAGGGCAAACCGTTCTTCGGCCCGCTCGTCGAGTTCATGGAGAGCGGCCCCATCGTCGCGTTCCGCGTCGCCGGCAACCGCGTCATCGAGGGCTTCCGATCCCTCGCCGGCACGACCGACCCGTCCAAGGCGGCCCCCGGAACCATCCGCGGCGACCTCGGCCGCGACTGGGGCGTCGCCGTGCAGCAGAACCTCGTGCACGGCTCCGACTCGCCCGAGTCCGCCGCGCGCGAGCTCGCGCTCTGGTTCGACTAGACCACATCTGCTCGAAACAGCGGCGACGAAAACCTCGGTTTTCGTCGCCGCTGTTGTTCTCCCGGTCGCGCCCGATGCGTATGCTGCCGATACCCTGCGCCATCCGAGAGAGCGCCACCCGACAGAATGGACCACCATGACTGCTCAACCGATTGCGATCGATCCACCCGAACTCTTCCACAGCCCGCCTTCGCCCAGGGCATGATCGCCGGCGCCGGGCGCACGCTCTACGTCGGCGGGCAGAACGGCACCGACCGGGCGGGCGCCCTGCTCGACGGGCTCGGCGCCCAGACCGAACAGGCCCTGCGTAACGTGCTCGCCGTGCTGGCCGCGGCCGGCACCGGCCCCGAATACGTCGCCAAGCTCACCATCTACCTCGCCGCCGGAGTCGATCCGAGCGCCGCGTACGGCGCCACGGCATCCGTCTGGGGCAACCGCCGCACCGCCGTGACCGTGCTGGCCATCACCCCCGCACGCGAGGGCGCCCTCGTCGAGATCGAGGCGATCGCCACGATTCCTGAGCCCTGATCCTCGGCACACCGAGCGGACCCCTGCAGTCCCCGCCGACGGATGCCCGGGCCCCCGATCCTGACCGTCGCCACCCCAGGCTCTGAGCCCAAGGGGCCATTTTTGGCTTCTCGTGAGCGAGATACCAAAATATGCCCCGTGAGTCAGCCATCCACCTCGCGGCGGGTCGCCGTCAGCCGCTGCGGGGCCATCCGTTCGCAGGCGGGGCATCCGTTCGCGGGTAGGCAGTCGCGTAGCGTGGAGGCAGACCCACGCAAGGAGCGCCATGCCCAGCACCCGTCCGACCGTTCTGCTCACCGGCTTCGAGCCCTTCGACGGCGAGAGCAGCAACCCCTCGTGGACGACCGTGCAGGCGGTTCAGGCAGGCTGGACCGGCGACGCCGTGGTGCACGCCCGGGAACTCCCCGTTAGTTTCGCCCTGGTCGGCCAGGCCCTTGCCGCCGCGATCAGCGACACGAACCCCGACATCGTCATCTGCGTCGGCCAGGCCGGAGGCGCCGCCGAGATTCGTGTCGAGCGCATCGCGATCAACGTCGACGATGCTCGGATCCCCGACAACACGGGATTGCAGCCCATCGACGAGGCCATCGTCGCTGGTGCACCCGCCGGCCATTTCAGCACCCTGCCGATCAAGGCATCCGTCGCGGCGATCTCAGCCCTGGGCATTCCTGCGGTCGTCTCGCAGACCGCGGGCACCTACACCTGCAACCACGTCTTCTACCTGCTGATGCACCAGCTCGCCCCCGGCATGCGCGGGGGATTCGTGCACGTTCCGTACAGCGCCGAGCAGGCGGCCGGCACCGAACGGCCGTCGCTCCCGATTGCCAGCATGACTGCCGCGATCGCCGCCGTCGTCACGGCGACGCTCGCGAACCGTGACGATGCCCGCATCACCGGCGGCGCCCTGGCGAACGAGATCTCACGCTGATGGGGATGACCTTCGCTTCCCGCCCGCCCGCGAACTTCCACACGTCCGGCCTGGTCCGGCGGCTGCGCTGGTCGGGCCTCGCCGCGGCGGCAATCGCCACGGTGATCGTCGCTGCCGTCTACGGCGGCCTCCCGGAGCAGATTCCCACCCACTTCGGTGCGTCCGGTCAGGCGGATGCCTGGGGGCCCCGATCCAGTGTCTGGCCCCTGTTGGGCGTGTGGCTGCTCGTGCAGGCGCTGCTCGCCTTCCTCTCCACCTGGCCGCGCATGTTCAACTACCCCGTACCGGTGACCGAAGCCAATGCACAACGGCTCTATCGCGACGGCGAAGGCCTCATGGTGTTCATGGGCGTGTCTGTTGCCATCATCTTCACCGGGCTCGTGCTGCTCTCCGTCGGAGCCCCCGGATTTCCGCTCGTCGGCGTGGGCCTGGCCTTCTTGCTGGCCGTGCTCGTGGTCGGGGTGGGCCGGCTGATGCGCAGTCCCTGGGCGTGAGCCACGCTCGCCCGCCTAAGCTAATGCTCATGAATCGTCGTCTCATTGCCCTCGTCGCCGTCCCGTTCCTGTTCCTGCTGGTCGGCTGCAGCCAAGTTCAGGATGCCGCCACCGAGGCTGCGAGTGACGCCGCCTCCCAGGCCGCCGCGGCGGCAGCGGATGCCGTGCAGCAGGAAGTCTGCAGGGTCGCGGCCGACGGCCAGATCAGTGAGCAGGACCAGCAGACGCTGGCCGGCCTGCTCGTGGGCGCCGAGGCCGCCGGGGTGCCAGCGGAGTTCGTCGCTCCGCTGAAAGACATCGCCGAAGCCGGGGACCAACTGCCCGTCGATGCCCTCACGGCGTTGAGCGCCGAGTGCGACGCCGCCGGGACGGCGACGCCCGCCGGCTAGGCCGTCGCGAGCGGAGGACCGGGCGTCAAAACCCGCCACATCGACCTCCCTACGACGACGGAGGCGCAATTCGTCCTCCCGTCGCCGCGCGGGGTGGATCCAGGGCTAGATGCGGCTGAGCACGTCCATGTTCACCTGCGCGACGATCGCGAAGATGATGTAGCAGGCGATCGTCAGCACGAACAGCCAGGAATAGCCCACGCCCGCGACCCGGCGCACCGCGTCCGGCGCCGGAATATTGCCGGTCTTGAGGTTGTAGAGCGTCACCGCGAGAAAGCTCGGAATGGTCACCGACCAGGTGACCATGCACCAGGGGCACAGCACGTCGAGCACGAAGATGCTCTGGTAGATCAGCCAGACCACGAAGGTGATCGCGCCGAGGAGCCCCACGTTCAGGCCGACCCAGAACCACGTCGCGAAACGCGCTCCGGCGAGGATCGCCATGCCGATGGTGATCACGACGCTCCAGGCGGCGAGCCCGATCACCGGGTTCGGAAACCCGAAGATTGCACCCTGCCAGGACGCCAGGTTCGTACTGCAGGAGACCAGGATGCTGAAGTTGCACGACAACTGCGCCGCGGGATTTTCCAGCATCAGGAACTTGTCGATGGTCAGGGCGAACGCAGCCGCGAAGCCGATCACCCCGGCAACGATGAGAAAAATGGCGAGTCCGGTGGGGCGGGTATAGCGGGTGGTATCGGTCACACTCGGATTATGTCAGACCGCAGGGCACGCGCTTCGGCGATTGCATGCGATAATCAAAGCTGTCGTTGAGCCGCGCTCAAGCAGACGCAGAAAAACTTATGGGCAGCAGACGCCCAGATTTTTTTGGTCCCACGACCAAGAGCCAAGATCATCAGCACCGTGCAGCCAGAGCCCAGAGCCGGTTGCAGTAGTAAAAAATTCGCGTTGGATTTGCGCAAGTTTTTCCCTCGCACGAGAGAGTAACCGGTTGGGTGGCGCGGTCGCCTGATCCGGTCAAGGAGCACACCAGTAATGGTGGAAGACAACGAAATCAAAAAACGCAAGAGCCTGTTCGGTTCTCGCAAGAACACGCGACGGGCGCCAGCGACGGCACCCGTCGCCACCCCCGCGGAGGTTGACGGCGCCTCCGCGCGCGCCATCGACCCCACGCATGACCTGGCGTCTACGGGCGCCTCCGAAGGGAACGCTGCCACCGTGAGCGCACCGATCGATACCCCCCAATCTTCTGAAACCCCCAGCTCGTCCGACACGCCGAGCGAGCAGCGGGTGCAGATCGAAGAGGTCATGCCCTACGAGACGGATGCCCCCGCTCCCGTCGCGCCCGTGCGCCGAACCTCCACCTCGCTCCTGTTCCAGGCGCCCGACATCAGTTCGCTGCCTCCGCGGGCGGCGCCTCGTCGGGACAGCTCCGAGATGGACGGCCTTGACCGTGACGACGATGACGACGAGGAAGAGTCGACCCCGACCATCCGTCGCCGGGCTCGTCGCCGCAGCGGCGACGAGGGCCGCGCCGGCCAGGACGACCCCGCGAACACCGTCGTCAAGGTGCGCACCCCGCGCGAACCGGAACTGATCACCGAACCGCAGCGCATCAAGGGCTCCACCCGCCTCGAAGCGAAGAAGCAGCGTCGTCGCGACGGCCGCGACGCCGGACGTCGTCGCCCGGTCATCACCGAGGCCGAGTTTCTCGCCCGCCGTGAATCCGTCGACCGCGTCATGGTCGTGCGCGCTGCGCAGAACAAGATCCAGATCGGCGTGCTCGAAGACGGCGTGCTCGTGGAGCACTACGTCGCCAAGAACCAAGACGCCTCCCTCATCGGCAACGTCTACCTCGGCCGCGTGCAGAACGTGCTGCCGAGCATGGAAGCCGCCTTCGTGGACATCGGCCGCGGCCGCAACGCCGTGCTGTACTCCGGTGAGGTCGACTGGGATGCCGCCGCCGAGAACTCCTCGAACGGCAACACCGCCCGTCGCATCGAACTGGCCCTGAAGCCCGGTGACAAGGTGCTCGTGCAGGTCACCAAGGACCCGATCGGCCACAAGGGTGCCCGCCTCACCAGCCAGGTCTCGCTGCCCGGCCGCTACCTCGTCTACGTGCCCAACGGTTCGATGAACGGCATCAGCCGCAAGCTTCCCGACACCGAGCGGGCCCGCCTGAAGAAGATCCTCAAGGAGGTCCTGCCCGAGAACGTGGGCGTCATCGTGCGCACCGCCGCCGAGGGCGCGACCGACGAGCAGCTCACCCTCGACGTGAACCGGCTGACCGCGCAGTGGGCCGACATCGCCCGCCAGGTCGAGACCGTCACGGCACCCGCGCAGCTGCACAGCGAGCCCGACCTGCTGATCAAGATCGTGCGCGACGTCTTCAACGAGGACTTCCAGAAGATGGTCGTCTCGGGAGATGAGTCTCGCCAGACCATCGAAACCTACCTCGGCCAGATCGCGCCCGACCTCGTCGAGCGCGTGCAGAACCACGTCAGCGAGCAGGACGCCTTCGACGAATACCGCATCACCGAGCAGATCGAAAAGGCCCTCGACCGCAAGGTCTGGCTGCCCTCGGGCGGTTCGCTCGTCATCGACCGCACCGAGGCGATGACCGTCGTCGACGTCAACACCGGCAAGTTCGTCGGTTCGGGCGGAAACCTCGAAGAGACCGTCACGAAGAACAACCTCGAAGCGGCCGACGAGATCGTGCGCCAGCTGCGCCTGCGCGACATCGGCGGCATCATCGTCGTCGACTTCATCGACATGGTGCTCGAGACCAACCGCGACCTCGTGCTGCGCCGCCTCATCGAATGCCTCAGCCGCGACCGCACCAAGCACCAGGTCGCCGAGGTCACCTCGCTCGGCCTCGTGCAGATGACCCGCAAGAAGCTGGGCCTGGGCCTGCTGGAGTCCTTCAGCGAAAACTGTGAGGCCTGCGCCGGTCGCGGAATCGTCATCCACCACGACCCCGCCGTCGCACACCGCCAGACCGCCCAGCCGCCGATGGAACGCCGCCCGCGTACCAAGAGCGGAAACACGAACAACAACGGCAGCAACAACTCGGGCAACGGCAACGGCAACGGCAACGGCAACGGCAACGGCAACGGCAACGGCAACGGGCGCGGCAACGGCAACGATGTCGCGAACAACGGCGCACACTCCGACACGGCCAAGACCAACGGCGGCACCCACGGAATCACCGAGGACGCCAAGAACGCCCTCGCGCTGATCGCCGCCCGCACCATCGTTCGCCCGATCACCGAGAGCATCGCGGTCATCGAGACCGTCATCGAATTGCCGACGGCCTCCGACACCGCGCCCGACACCGCCGAGACCGTGACGACCGAGACCGTGACGACCGAGACGTTCGAGACCGCGACCGCTGAGACCGACACGGCGACGGATGCCCCGGCTCGCTCCGGTCGTTCTCGCGGCGATCGCGCACGCGGCTCCGACCGGGGCCGTAACCGGCGCGGCAACGCCGACCGCAACCAGGACGACCGCAACCAGGGCGACGGTTCCAGCGTCGACGTGGCCGCGGCATCCGTTGAGCGGGCACCGGAACCGGTGGCCACAGAGGCGCCGGTGAAGCAGGCGCCATCCCGCCGCGCGTCGAGCCAGGACGTTCCGGAACGTCAGCACGCACCCGAGGTCGCGCCCAGCCAGCACGCCGAACCGGTCGAGCAGATGGCGATTCTCGACATCCCGGTCAAGAAGTCGCAGCGCACCCGCCGTCCGGTCAGCAAGCAGCTGACCGACCAGCTGCTCGATTCGGTGCTCGACGCCCTGCCCGAGCCCAAGCAGCCCGGCCAGGGACGTGCCCGCAGCCGCCGCGTGACGACCGCCGGCGGATCGACGGCCACGGCGCAGCCGATCGTCTTCCCGTCCCGCGACGCGCAGAGCTAACGAGCACCTATCAGGATGCACCGGGGAACGCCCGGCACGGTCACCGTGCCGGGCGTTGCTGACGCCGCCGGCCGGTCGAGCCCGTTCCCGACGACGGGCCGAGGATGCTGAACCCGCGGTCGCCGCTTCGCCGCGTGCCGACCGGGGTCTGGATCGGCCTCGCCGTCGTCGCCCTCGTCTTCGCGGTGCGGGCCATTTCGCCAGCACTCTCAGGCTGGGGCCAGGAGGGCAGCCCCTGGGCCCTGCCTGACCGGGTGCAGGACACCCTCACGCTCGCCCTCAGCGTCATCATCGAGTCGGTCCCGTTCGTGCTGCTCGGAATCCTGCTCTCCTCGGTCGTTCAGGTCTGGCTGCCGCACGGCCTGCTCGTGCGCTACCTGCCCCGAAACCCGGCGCTTCGCCGTATGTGCATCTCCCTGCTCGGCATGTTCTTCCCGGTCTGCGAGTGCGGCAACGTGCCGCTGGCCCGCGGCTTCATGGTCGGCGGCTTCACCGTGCCCGAGTCGATCACCTTTCTGCTCGCCGCGCCGATCCTCAACCCGATCACCATCATCACCACCCACCAGGCCTTCGGCTGGGACAGCGGAATCCTGATCGGCCGCCTCGCCGGTGGGTTTCTCATCGCCAACCTCGTCGGCTGGCTGTACAGCCGCCATCCCGACCCGCAGAGCCTGCTCACCCCCGCGTTCGCGGCGGCCTGCGAGCGCCCGGTCGGCGGCCACGACCACGCCCACAGTCGACTCAACCGCACGACCGAGATCTTCGTGCGCGAGACATCCGTCATCATGCCCGCGCTCTTCATCGGCTCCTTCATCGCCGCGATCACGCAGGTCTTCGTGCCGCGCTCGGTTCTGCTCGCTCTCGGGGCCAACCCGGTCTGGTCCGTCCTGGCGATGATGGGGCTGGCCTTCATCGTGGCCGTTTGCTCGAACGTGGACGCCTTCTTCGTGCTGTCCTTCGGCAGCACGTTCATGCCCGGCGGTATCGTCGCGTTCCTCGTTTTCGGAGCCATGGTCGACGTCAAGATGCTCGCCCTCATGCGCACGACCTTCACGACCAGGACGCTCATCCAGATCACAACGATCGTGGGGCTCATGAGTGCCGCGATCGGATTGCTGGTGAATTACATTGCCTAAGCTCCGCCCTCGAACTCGCTCGGCCGGCCCTCGTTTCAGCTTCGGCTATTTCGCTACCCGCTGGCAGGGCGTGATGCTCTGCCTCGTCGCCGTCGTGGCGACGATCTGGCTGGGGCTCAGCGGGCAGCTCGGCCTCTACATTCATCCGCGCTACTTCGGGTTCACCCTGGTCATGGCCGTGATCGGGCTCGGCCTGGTGATCGCCGGCTTCGGCCTGCGGGAAAAGTTCGAGACCCCGAAGACCGGCCGCGCCGAGGCCGGGCTCACCGTCGTCGGGGTGGTGCTGCTCGCCGTGATCGGCGTCGCCACCATCGTCGTCCCGCCGACTACCCTGACCAGCGCGACTGCGTCCCAGCGGGAGATGAACTCGGGCGGTGTCGCCGCGGAGGCCGATGCCGACGAAGCCGCCGCCCTCATCGGCACCGGCGACTTCGAATCCCTGACGGTCAAGGAGTGGGTGTCGCTGCTCAAACAGTCGTCCGACCCGCACTTCTACGCCGACAAGACCGCCCAGATCACCGGCTTCGTCAGCCCCGACGCGAACGACCCCGAGAACGTCTTCTACGTGGCCCGATTCGTGGTCACCTGCTGCGCCGTCGACGCGACACCGATCGGCGTGCCCGTGTACCTGCCGGACTGGCAGTCGACCTATGAGCCCGACCAGTGGGTGCAGGTGACCGGCCGTCTCGCGATCAACCCCAGCGCCCGCGTGACCGAGCCACTCGCGATCGATCCCGTCGAAATCCTCGAGGTCGACCAGCCCGATGACCCCTATGTCTACTGACCACCGGTCTACTGACCACCTGTCTCCTGACCACCCGTCTGCGCACGCCGAGCCGGTGCCGACCGCGCTGACGGATGCCCCCACTCCCGGTTCCGCGCGCGGCTTCCGGCTCGCGCTCTGGTCGATCGTCACCGTGTTGACGCTGGTCTGCGCCGGGCTCGTGGCCGTGAACCTGCTCAACGGTCCTCGCCTGCTCGGCTTCGACGTCGACCCGGCGGGAGTCGTCGCGAGCGCGAACCAACGCCTGGTGCTCGAAACCAACCAGCAGCTCGACGCCGTGACGGCGGAGCAGGTCACGCTGCTGCCGGCGGTGCCGATCAGCGTGGACACCAGCACGGATTCGATCATCATCTCGTTCCCGCAGCCGCTCGCCTACAACACCGACTACACCGTGACCGTTACCGGGGCCACTGGGTCGGCGACCGGGCAGTCCTCCGACTTCGAGGTCGCGTTCGCGACCGAGGAACCAGCCCTCTTCTACCTGAGCCGCGGGGCTGCCCCCGATGCTGCCACGGGCGCCGCCAAGCAGCCCGATCGCATCCTGCGCACGCTGATCGGCTCGAACGAGACCGAACCGGTGTTCGAGGCACCGTATATTCAGGAGTTCGTGCCGATCGGCGCCGAACTGGCCGTCGTGACCCTGAACGCCGACCTCAGCAGCACCCTCACCCGCGTGGACAGCGAGGGGGTCGCATCCGCTCTGACGCTGCCCGGCGGCGGCGGCGTTCAGGACCTCGAGGCCGCGCCGGGGGAGTCGCTGCTCGGCTTCAGATTCACCAGCACGACGGATGCCTCCGGCCCCGTCTACGAGAACAGCCTCTTTCTGTTCGACCTCGCCACCGGCGTCGCCGACCCGGTGCTCGGCCTCGACGCCGAACCGGTGCAGGCCATCGACTGGGGGTTCATGCCCGGCCGGGCAGAACTCGTCGCCCAGCTGTACGACACCACCGTGCTCCTCATCGATCCGCTGGTCGAATCGATCGAGGCCGACGGCCAGCTGCCCGAACCGATCCCGCTCGGCCAGTTCTCCGCGCTCACGGCCTTCGCCCCCGACGGCCTGCGCATCGCCGTCTCCACCGCGAACGCGCAGTTTGTGCTCGACCTCTCCCAGGGCACCGAAGACGCCCTCGCTGCCGAAAGCGTCGTCGGCACCACCCGGTACACCGCCGGCCTGCAGTTTCTCGCCGGGGGAGACGGCTTCGTGCAGCGCCTCGCCGAGTTCGATCCGGACACCGGGCAGGTGCGGCAGAGCCTGACCCTCGTCAGTGGCGGAGAACAGCCGGGCGGCGAGGAGCGTGTCGTCTACGCCCCCACTTCGGGAGCGGAATCGATCGTGGCTTTCAGCGTCTCGCCCAACGACCAGTACCTGGCCGTGCAGATCGAGCCCAACCGCGACACCGCTGAAAGCGACGGCTACCCCTTTGAGGCGCAGGCGACGGATGCTACGACACTGTTCGTGAACATCGCGACCGGCCAGATCACCCGCAGCGTCGTCGGCTTCGCTGCGACCTGGTAGACCGAATCCGCTGGTTGAACCGCTGGTTGAGCGTGAGCTCGCGAGCGTCGCAACCTGGTGAGTCGACCTGCAGAGCCGGGTGATGTCTAGCGTCCGCGCCGCTCCCGGGCGGTGATCCGCAGGCCACTACCCACCAGGCGGGTGACGAGCTGCCGGTATGTCACCGGCAGGGCTCCTGCGGCCACCAGCTCGGCGTAACGGTCCTGCGGCACGTCGTAGTGGTCCCGATCGAAGCTGCGCCCGGGCAGGCCCGCAGCGGCGGCGAAGGCGTGCAGTTCCGACAAAGATTCGTCACTCACGACGTGTCCCCACACGGTTCCGTGCGCGGGCCAGCTAGGCTGATCGATGAGTATGGTCATGGTGAGAGTGTAATTCGCTCCCGATCACGACTCACCGCGCCCCAGTTTGACCGGGCGGGGTTGTTCAGGTAAAGTCGACCCTTGGTGTGCGTTGGGCTTAAAGTCCGCGAGATTACGCCAACGGTTTTCTGATTCAACGATTTTCTGATTGTTATGTGCCTTCCGGCCCGTTCCACGCAGGAACTCACATAGAACAGTGACTTCCATAAAATCGAGGCCTCGCGGCCTCCCAGAGATTGGTACGTAAAGTGGTTTACGCAGTTGTGCGCGCCGGTGGGCGGCAGGAGAAGGTAGAGGTCGGCACCATCGTAACGATGGACCGAATCAAAGCCGACAAGGATAGCATCGTCGAGCTGGCCGCTGTGCTCCTCGTCGACGGCGACAAGATCACCTCCGACGCGGCCTCGCTGGCCAAGGTCAAGGTCACCGCAGAGGTTTTGAACAACCTTCGCGGCCCGAAGATCGTCATCCAGAAGTTCAAGAACAAGACCGGTTACAAGAAGCGTCAGGGGCACCGCCAGGAGCTCACTCGCGTTCAGATCACCGGCATCGTCTAGGCCTAGGAGAAGAACAGATGGCTCATAAAAAAGGTGCGAGTTCCAGCCGTAACGGCCGCGACTCCAATGCACAGCGTCTCGGTGTCAAGCGCTTCGGCGGCCAGGTTGTCGGTGCGGGCGAGATCATCGTTCGCCAGCGCGGCACTCACTTCCACCCCGGCGTGAACGTCGGACGTGGCGGCGACGACACCCTCTTCGCTCTCGCCCCGGGTTCGGTTGAATTCGGAGCAAAGGGTGGCCGCAAGGTCATCAACATTGTGGTGGCTGCCGCGTAGGCATCCACTTTTGTACGAACGTGAGGGCGGGCTTCGGTCCGCCCTTACGTGTTTCTCCGTGTTTCTGCAGAAAGTTTTTCGCCACCTGAAAGGGGCCACCAATGGCCACGTTTGTTGACCACGTGACGCTGCACTTGCGAGCGGGTAACGGAGGCAACGGCTGTGTCTCGGTAAAGCGGGAGAAGTTCAAGCCTCTCGCCGGCCCCGACGGCGGCAACGGCGGTGACGGCGGCGACCTCGTTCTCGTCGCCGACCAGAGCACCACGACGCTGCTCGGTTACCACCGTTCACCCCACCGCAGCTCCGAAAACGGCGGCCCCGGAATGGGTGACCATCGCAACGGCGGCAACGCCGACATTCGCGAACTCCTCGTTCCGATCGGCACCGTCGTCAAGGACATGGAGGGCAACGAGCTCCTCGACATGGACGAGCACGGCCTGCGCCTCGTCGTGGCCCCGGGTGGCCAGGGCGGGCTCGGCAACGCCGCGCTGTCCTCCACCAAGCGCAAGGCCCCCGGCTTCGCGCTGCTCGGCACCCTCGGCTTCGAGGGCGATGTCTACCTCGAGCTCAAGACTGTCGCCGACGTCGCCCTCGTCGGCTACCCCTCGGCCGGTAAATCCAGCCTGATCGCGGCGATGTCCGCGGCCAAGCCGAAGATCGCCGACTACCCCTTCACGACCCTGCACCCGAACCTCGGTGTCGTCGACGCCGGTGAGACGCGCTACACCGTCGCCGACGTTCCCGGCCTGATCGAGGGCGCGAGCGAGGGCAAGGGCCTCGGCCTCGAGTTCCTCCGCCACGTCGAACGCTGCACCGCCCTGCTGCACGTGCTCGACTGCGCCACCCTCGAACCCGGCCGCGACCCGCTCAGCGACCTCGACGTGATCCTCGGCGAACTCGGCGCCTACCCGGTGCCCGAAGGCCAGAAGCCGCTCCTGGAGCGCGCCCAGCTCGTCGCCCTGAACAAGATCGACGTTCCTGAAGGCCGTGACCTGGCGAACTTCGTGCGCGCCGACCTCGAAGCCCGCGGCTACCGCGTCTTCGAAATCTCCACGGTGACCCACGAGGGGCTCAAGGGCCTCAACTACGCCCTCGCCGAGGTTGTCGCCGCCGGCCGCGTCGAAACGGCCGCAGCCGAAGCGAAGAAGCCGCGCATCGTCATCCGCCCCCGCCCGATCGACGACGGCGGTTTCACCGTGCGCGTCGAGGGCGGCTCGTTCGGCAACATCTACCGCATCCTGGGCACCAAGCCGGAACGCTGGATCCAGCAGACCGACTTCACCAACGACGAAGCCGTGGGCTTCCTGGCCGACCGTCTCGCCAAGCTCGGCATCGAGAACGAGCTCTACAAGGCCGGCGCCATCAGCGGCTCGACCGTCATCATCGGACCGGGCCACGGCGTGGTCTTCGACTGGGAGCCCACGCTCACCTCCACGGCGGAGCTCATCACCGCTCCGCGTGGAACGGATGCCCGCCTCGATGAGCCCAAGCGCCGCACCAGCAACGAACGCCGCACCGAGTACTTCGGCCGCATGGATGCCAAGGCGTCCGCACGTGCCGAGCTCATCCGTGAGCGCGAAGCGGGCATGTGGCAGACCGGCGAAGAAGAGCAGAACGAAGACGTGCGCTTGGGGGCGACGGATGCCGCGGACACGCCTGACGGCGTCACCGACGTCCCCGAGTCTGTCGACGCGGAGAGCACGCCGGAAGCGGAAGCGGAAGCGGAAGCTGACACCGAGGCCGCAGAGACGGTCGACGCCACAACGGAGGACAAGTAATGCCCGGTTTACTGCGCGAAAACGTGGCCATCGCCAAACGGATCGTCGTTAAAGTCGGCTCGTCTTCGATCAGTGGTGACAACGCCGACCAGATCACCCCGTTGGTCGACGCCCTCGCCGAGGCCTACGGTCGCGGCACCGAGGTGGTGCTGATCTCCTCCGGCGCCGTTGCGACCGGGATGCCGTTCCTGAACCTCGACGAGCGCCCCGTCGACGTGGCCACCCAGCAGGCCGCTGCGGCGGTGGGCCAGAACGTGCTCATCTTCCGTTACCAGGACAGCCTCGACCGCTACGGCATCGCCGCGGGCACCGTGCTGCTGACTGAGGGCGACATTCTCAAGGAACCGCACCGCAGCAACACCCGGCGCGCCCTCAACCGGCTGCTCGACCTGCGCATTCTGCCGGTCGTCAACGAGAACGACACCGTGGCCGTCTACGGCCTGCGCTTCGGCAGTAATGACCGGCTCGCCGCTCTCGCGTCGACCCTCATCGACGCCGACCTGCTGATCATGCTGAGTGACGTCGATGCGCTGTACTCCAAGCCGCCGCACCTGCCGGGAGCGGTGAAGCTCGATTTCATCGCCCACGACGACCCGCTCGACAGCTTCGAGTTCAGCTCGAGCGGAGCGACCGGGGTCGGCACCGGGGGAGCGAGCACCAAGGTCGTCGCCGCGCGTCTCGCGACGGCGGCCGGCACCGCGGTGCTCGTCACGAGCACCGACCTCGCCGCCGAAGCCATTCGCGGCGAGCACGTGGGCACCTGGTTCGAGCCCACCCCGACCGCAGTCAGGCGTGCGCTGCTCTAACCGTTCGGTCGACACGTGCCGCAGTCGCGGCACGCGTTCGAGCGGGCGGGCTCAGCGATTCGGATTCATCCTGCACGGCTCGGGTGTGCCCACGGGCGGGGGCGCACCGTGGGCGGCCTGATGCGCGACCAAATCTCCGGCGCTGCGCGCATCGTGGTCAAGGTCGGGTCGTCGTCGATCTCCGGCGAGAATGCCGGCCAGATCGCCGCGCTCGTTGATGCCCTCGCGGAGACGCACCTCCGCGGCGCCGAGGTTGTGCTGGTGTCCTCAGGCGCCATCGCCATCGGCATGCCGTACCTCAACCTGCAGACCCGACCGACCGACCTGGCGACGCAACAGGCCGCGGCATCCGTCGGCCAGAACCTGCTTGTCTTTCGGTACCAGGACAGCCTCGACCGCTACGACATCGTCGCCGGCCAGGTTCTGCTCACCGCGCACGACCTGGAGAATTCCGCACACCGCGGCAACGCGCAGCGGGCCATGGAGCGCCTGCTCGGCCTGCGGATCATGCCGATCGTCAACGAGAATGACACCGTTGCGACCCACGAAATCCGTTTCGGCGACAACGACCGGCTCGCCGCACTCGTGGCCACGCTGATTCAGGCAGACCTGCTCGTGCTGCTCAGCGACGTGGACGCCCTCTACACCAAGCCCCCGCACCTGCCCGGTGCCGAGCGCATCGTGCACGTCGATGCCGGTGATCCGCTGCCCGGCATGGTCTTCTCCGCCGCCGGCCCCTCGGGCGTGGGCACTGGGGGAGCGAGCACCAAGGTGACCGCGGCCCGCATCGCGGCCGCCGCGGGCACCGCCGTGCTCGTGACCTCGACCGGCCTCGTGGCCGAGGCGCTGCGCGGCGACCACGTCGGAACCTGGTTCGAGCCGTCTCCCACAGCCTGGGGCCGCCAGCGTCCCTGAAGGGGGGCCGTGTAAACTCGGGTGCATGTTGCAGCCGCTGACCGAAATCGCACCGCTCACACCGACTCTCGAGGCCGCCCGCCGTGCCTCACTGAAACTCGCTTCCGCTCCGACCGAAGTGAAGAACCAGGCCCTGGCCGCCATCGCCGCCGGGCTCCGCACGAACTCCGCCGAGATTATCGCCGCGAATGAGATCGACCTCGCTACCGGCGTCGCGAAGGGCATCTCCGCCGGCCTGCTCGACCGACTCACCCTCGACGCGCCGCGCGTCGCCGACCTCGCCGACGCCGTCGAGGCCATCATCGGCCTCACCGACCCGATCGGCACGGTCGTGCGCGGCAGCAGCCTGCCCAACGGCATCAAGATCAGCCAGGTGCGGGTGCCGTTCGGCGTCGTCGGCGTGATCTACGAGGCCCGCCCGAACGTGACCGTGGACATCGCCGCGATCGCCCTGAAGAGTGGCAACGCTGCCGTGCTCCGCGGCGGATCGGCCGCCGAGAACACCAACCGGGTACTCGTCGCCGTCGTACAGGCCGCGATCGAAAGCGCCGGCCTGCCCGCGGAAAGCGTGCAGACCATCGATCCCTTCGGTCGTGCCGGAGCCACCGAGCTCATGAAGTCCCGTGGCTACGTCGACGTGCTGATTCCGCGCGGCAGCGCGAACCTCATCAACACCGTCGTGACCGAGTCCACGGTGCCCGTCATCGAAACCGGCGCCGGCGTCGTGCACGTCTACCTCGACGAGAGCGCACCCGAGCAGTGGGCGATCGACATCGTGCACAACTCCAAGACCCACCGCCCGAGCGTCTGCAACGCCCTCGAAACCCTGCTCGTGCACCGCCACGCGGCCGCGCGCCTGCTACCGGCCGTGCTCGACAAGCTCACCGCATCGGGTGTCACCATCCACGCGGATGCCCGCGCCCGCGCCCTCTACCCGGCGGCGGTTCCCGCAACCGAGGAAGACTGGTCCACCGAATATATGAGCCTCGACATCTCGGTGAAGATCGTGGATTCCCTCGACGAGGCGATCGCGCACATCCGTCGGTATTCGACCGGTCACACCGAATCCATCATCACCAACGACCTGTCGAACGCTGAGCGTTTTCTGAACGAGGTGGATTCGGCATCCGTCATGGTGAACACCTCGACCCGCTTCACCGATGGCGGCGAATTCGGCTTCGGTGCCGAGGTGGGCATCTCGACGCAGAAGCTCCACGCCCGTGGCCCGATGGGGCTGCCCGAGCTCACGAGCACCAAGTGGGTTGTGCGCGGCTCGGGACAGGTGCGCGCGTAGCCGCCACTAGGATGGGCTTGACGGCTTATGCCTCATAATTTTTGTCTGAAGGAGATCCCATGTCGTTTGTGACCGCTGCGTTTGTGACCAGCCTGCTGGCCGAAGCCGAGCACACTGTCGTTGAGCTGCCCCTGCCGCTGCTGACCTACCCGGCGGTCGCGCTCGTGCTGTTCGTGGCCCTGGCCGGCGTGCTGTGGAGCTACCGCGACGTCGCGAACCGCCACAGCGCCAAGGCCGAGGCCTACGCCAAGGCACATGGCGGCGGCGCGGCGGGCGGGCACTGAGCCTCTCGTTGCTCGGCACCCCATGCTGAACCCCTGCTCGCTTGACCTCTCCCTGCCCACTACGGCGTGGTGACCTCACTGACGACCCGTCGCCCGCGAATCGGCGTGATGGGCGGCACCTTCGACCCCATCCACCACGGTCACCTGGTGGCTGCGAGCGAGGTCGCTCAGAGTTTCGACCTCGACGAGGTCATCTTCGTGCCGACCGGTCAGCCGTGGCAGAAGCACGGCGTGACCCAGGGGGAGCACCGCTACCTGATGACGGTCATCGCGACCGCGTCGAACCCGCGGTTCACCGTCAGTCGGGTCGACATTAGCCGCACCGGACCGACCTACACGATCGACACCCTGCGCGACCTGCACGCCGAGCGCCCCACCGCCGAGCTGTTCTTCATCACCGGTGCCGACGCCATCACCCAGATCCTCGGCTGGAAAGACGTGCAGGAACTGTGGGAACTCGCGCATTTCGTCGCTGTGAGTCGTCCGGGTCATGAGTTGAGCGTTTCGGGTTTACCCAACCAAGACGTAAGCTTGCTGGAGGTTCCGGCTCTGGCCATTTCGTCCACTGACTGCCGGGCACGTGTGAACCGGGGCTTCCCGGTCTGGTATCTGGTCCCCGACGGGGTTGTCCAGTACATCTCAAAGCATCACCTGTATCGGAGTGTGGCATGACGTTGGGCAATGACCCGCAGCCACTGACACGACGCCAAGCTCGCGAGCTGGCCGACAGTCAGGCGAAGGCGTCGACCGACCACCACGGCCGTCATCCCGCTGACACCGGCACGCCCGAAGCGACGAAGACGGCAGCGGATGCCGCCCCCGCTGCCCCGAAATCGGCCAAGGCCGCGCGCCGCGCACGCAGCCTTGACGCTGCGGCGGCGAAAAAGCCCGACGCGGTCGTTCCGTCTCCTGCTGCAGCACAGCCTGCTGCCGCCCCGCCCGTCACCCCCGCGAAACCTGCCCCCGCGAAGCCTGCTGCGGCGACGCTGCCCAGCGCGGCAGAAGCGCCGGTCACAACGGAACGCACCTACACGCGCCGGGAAGCGCGCGCACGCGATGCCGCCGCGCACTCCGGCGCTGACACCGAGGAGGCGCCACCGAGCCCGGCCTCCGCTCCGGAGCCGATTCCGGCGGCCACGCCCGCTCCCATTGTTCGGACTCCCGTTGTTCAGGCTCCCGTTGTTCAGACTCCCGTTGTTCAGACTCCCATTGTTCAGGCCGCGACGCCCGTGCGTCCGCCGATGACGCGCCCCTCCGCTCTGCGGCCGTCGCCGGTGCGTCCTCCCACGCCCGTCGCAGTCGATGACAGCGTGCCGATCCCGCCGGTGCCGGCCAGTCACGGCCGTGCCGCGGCAACGCGGGAGGCCAGCCCGACGCCAGCGCCCTTCGACGCCAGCCGCCTCCCCGGCCTGCACCCGCCCGTCGGGCACTGGTCCGTCGACCGTGACGACGACGACCTGCCGAGCGACGGGCGACTCGAACCCTTCGACCAGCTCATGGCCCGCGGCCTCGGTGCCGGCGGAATCCCGACGACGACGAACGCCCTGATTCTTCCCTCCATTCCCAACCAGGGGTCCACGTCAGGACCGCTCACCGATTCCGGTGAGATTCTGATCACCGGTTCGTTTGATCTTCCCCGCAGCCTGGGGTCGACGGGGCAGCTGCCCAACCACTTCGACTCGTCGGAGATGGACCACATGCTCGACCAGTTCGACGACGACGGCGCCCCGGGTGCTGCTGCACCGGTCAGCGCCAGTCGTGCCGTGAGCACTCACGCCTCCACACGCAATGTGATGGCGGCTCCCAAGCGGCGTATGCCTTCGCTTCCGGCGGTGCTGGCCATCACGGCTGCGGTGCTCGCGCTCGGGGTGCTGGCGTTGTTCGTCGGCGGCTACCTGCTCAATATTTTCTAGGCAACCACTACTTTCCGGCATCCGCTCGCGGCTGCCACGTTCGACTTCACTCGTTTCGCTCTTCAAGACTCAAGGATTTAACTTTATGACCGCTACGCCCCACGCACACGAGCTCCTCCAGGTGGCCGTTCTCGCCGCTGACGACAAGGGTGGCGAAAACCTCGTCGCCCTGGACGTGTCGAACCCGCTTCCGCTGGCCGACATCTTCTTCATGGTCACGGGACGCTCCGAGCGCAACGTGATCGCCATCGCCGGTGAAATCGAGGACAAGCTCATCGAGGCCGGCCACAAGCCGCTGCGTCGCGAGGGGCGCACGGCGGGCCGCTGGGTTCTGATAGACTTTGGGGACTTGGTGGTGCACGTTTTCCACGAGGAAGAGCGCGAGTACTACGGTCTCGAGCGCTTGTGGAAGGATTGCCCGGTCATCCCGATCGAGCTTCCGGTTCACGGAGTTCAGGACTAATCCTTCGGATTGGCTCGAATTCGCTTTTCGTAGAAAATGTAGTAGTCTAAACAAGTTGTTTCGGAGAGATTCGAAACAAGTTTGGGTCCATGGCGCAGCCCGGTAGCGCACCTGCATGGCATGCAGGGGGTCAGGGGTTCGAATCCCCTTGGATCCACACCCAAGAAATATGCACGACAGATCATCAACTAAGCCCCGACTTCGGTCGGGGCTTTTTTGTACCCGATCCACGGTTCTTCCCAGCACGGTTCTTTCCAGCCTGGTTCGTCTTCCCAGCCTCGTCGCCTAAATTAGACGGATGTCCCCGAACCTCAACGCGTCGGTCACGCGTGCCGCAGACCCGCAGCGGGGATTCCGCCGCGCACTGCACCGGGCACGGGCCCGGGTTGAACGTCATCCGCACCTGCGCTGGCTCTATCGCGCGGCGGTCGCTGTGCTCGGCGTGGTCATCGTCGTGGTCGGTATCGTTCTCATTCCGCTACCCGGACCCGGCTGGCTCATCGTCTTTGTCGGCCTGGCCACCCTTGGGACCGAGTTCCCGGCGGCACATCGCCTCGCGGCGGGGCTCACGCGCATCCTGACCCGCGCCCTCGCCTGGTGGCGCGAGCGCCGTGCCGCCCGGGCGGCGTCCCAGCGCCGGGATACCGTCGACACCTAGTCGTCCGCAGTGCCAGGCCCCCGTCGCGACACCGTGACACGGCCGCAACGCGGGTGTAACAGTGGCCACGCAGGATGAATGCATGACCCGGGGGAGCGCGTCGCGCAGCGACACAGACGACCAGAGCAGAATCCGTGGATCGGGCACGCCCGGGCACGGCCGACCTGCACTGCCACGAGTGCGGCCAACTGCCCGAGGTCTCCAAGACCCGGCTGACCGTGGCGAATGTGCTCACGGTGCTGCCGATCGAGATTCTCGTGCACGCCCTCGTCGTGGGCACGAGCATGCCGTACCTGGCCAAGGTGCTCACCCTGGCCGTGACGGCGACGGCGGTCGTGATCTGGGTCGCTGAGCCCTCCGCGCGGCGCCTGCTGCGACGCTGGCTGCACGCACCGGCGCTGCGCAGCCGCCGACGGGTGCACGCATCCGCTGCCCTCTGGCGGGTGCGCACCGTGCTGCCCGACGGCACCGGCACCCTGGAGCGCATCACGCACGGCTTCACCCGGCTCGACGCGAACATTCTGAGCATCCACGTGCACCGGGTCAGCGGCGGAGTTCTCGACGAGTTCATCCTGAGCGCGCCGGGAACCCTCACCGACGATGAGCTCGTCGCCGAGGTCGAGGCGTGGGGCGGCCGGGACACCCGGGTCTGGCCGACCTCGGCGGTGGCCCTCACCGATGGCCAGAGTCGTGCCCTGTCGCTGGCCACCCGGATCGCCCATGATCCCGACGATCTGGCCGCCACGGTCGCGGAACTGCTCTCGGCCGAACACCTCGACGAGGCCGCCGAGCGGATGCTGACCCCGGGCATCCGCCAGGACGGCACGTTGATCAAGATTCCGACCAGCTGGCACGGCCCGCTCTACTTTCTGCGGCCCGGCGACCCGTTCACGCCGGCCGAGGCCGGCCGGGCACACCGCCTCGCTGAACTGGCCGAGGTCGTCACACTCGGGCAGGCGCGCCGGCCGGCACCGCGACGAAAAGCGGATGAATTGACCAGAGTCGCCGAACAGCGGACGAATCGACCGGGTTAGGGCGCGCGCTTCGCTTTTCGCACCGGGTGCTCCTCGACGGTGTTCTCCTCGACAGTGTGCTCCTCGACCGTGTGCTCCTCGCCGACGAAGCGGTCGCGGCCGGCCCGGTAGCCGAAGAACGCCGCGAGCACCCCGATCACCAGGAACATCACGCCGGCCGCGGTGAAGGTGCCCGTCACCGCGTGCAGCTGCCCGACGAGCAGCGTGCCCGACGACCCCAGGCCGTAGCCCACGCCCTGCATCATGCCCGACAGGTGAGCGGCAGCGTGCGCGTCGCGCGTGCGCAGGATGATCATCGTCAAAGCGACCGCGGTCAGGCCGCCCTGCCCGAGGCCGAGCAGCCCGGTCCACACCCAGATCAGCTGCACCGACCCAGCGCTGCCCGACCCAGCGCCGCCCACCTCAATGCTGAGCGGCCCGAAAATGCTCAAGGCGAACCCGCCGCTGGCCATGAGCGCAAGCACGAGGTTGATGACCCGCTGGTCCGGCATTCGCACGGCCAGGGCGGGAGCGGCGAGCGACCCGGCCATCTGCAGCACGATCGACACCGACACGATCAGCCCGGCCGTTCCGCCGTCGATGCCGCGCTCGCGCAGAATCGGTGCGAGCCAGGCGAAGACGCTGAACGACATCATGGCCTGCAGCACCATGAAGATGGTGATCTGCCAGGCCGTCGAGGATTTCCAGACGCTCGGCCCATCGGCGACGGTCGCGCGCCGCACGTGCTTCTGCCGCACCGCGATCGGAGTCCACAGCAGCACCATCGCGCCGGCCGGAATCGTCCAGGCCAGCAGCGCGAACTGCCACGATCCGGTCGCATCGAACAGCGGATGCGTCAGCCCGGCCCCGAGCGCCGCCGAGGCACAGATCGACATCGTGTAGAGGCCGCTCATGAGTCCGAGCCGGTGGTGGAAGTTGCGCTTGACGAGTCCCGGCAGCAACACGTTGACGATCGCGATCGACGCGCCGCTCACCGCCGTGCCGATCAGCATCGCCGGCAGCAGGCCCAGACCTCGGGTCGCCAGTCCCAGCGTCAGCAACACCATCGCACCCAGAATCACACGCTCGGCACCGAACCGGCGAGCCAGCAGCGGAGCGACGGGCGCGAACAGGCCGAGCAACAGCACCGGCACCGAGGTCAGCAGCGTCACAACGAGTACCGACATGCCCGTATCGGCGCGAATCTCGGTGAGCACCGCGGCGAAGCTCGAGAACAGGGTGCGCAGGTTGAGGCCGATCAGCACGAGCAGCAGTCCGAGCACGAACAGGCCGCGCGCGCTGGCGATCAGGGTCGGGTCCGCCGCCGGCACCTCGTCGATCTCCGGATCGAGAATCTCGGGATCCACGAAAGCGTGGTGCTCGGGCGGGGGCGAGCCGGCGGGCCGAGGCGCGGAACGGGCGTGCGGCCCGGAAGCATCCGTGGAGTGGTCAGTCATGGTGTGCCTCGATTGTTGGGCGGCCCCGGAACGGCGTCGTCCGATTCCCTGAGGTTAGTGGACGGCCGCGACGCGCCGGAAACCGACCGTGTTCTGCTCGAGCTTGACGGCAATCGTGTTTTCGGCGCGTCGGCGACCGATAATGGATGCTGTGAGTGTTCTTGAATCTGCGGCCGCACGGCCGGTGCGGTGCCCCTGCCTGAGTGGCGAAACGTATGGCGGCTGCTGCGGTCGGCTGCACGCCGGCGAGCTCCGAGCCCCGACCGCTGAGACCCTGATGCGGGCCCGGTACTCGGCGTTCGCGAGGGGGGAGCCGCACTACCTGCTGAGCACGTGGCATCCGTCGACCCGGCCGGCGACCCTCGACCTGGATCGTGAGCTGCAGTGGGTGCGCCTCGACGTGCACCGCACCGTGCGGGGCGGGCTGCTCGACACGATGGGCGTGGTCGAGTTCACCGCGCACTTTCGCCTGCATGGCCGTCGGCATGAGCAGCACGAGGCCAGCCGTTTCGTGAAGGAGAACCGGCACTGGTTCTACGTGGGCGAGCTCGACGAGCTGTGATAGCCGCGCAGGGCTGTGCCGCTCGATAGCCGGGCTGCGTTAGCCGGGCTGCGTTAGCCGGGCAGGAAGGTCGCGCTGAGCAGCGCCAGGTAGACCACGACGAAGACCGCCGGGGTGCCGACCCGCACGACATTGATCCAGGGAGCGGATGCCACGATGCGGCGGCTGATCGCGCTGGGCGCGCCGATCATGCGCAGGTCGTCGATGACGGCGAGTGCCTCGTTGGCGGCGGAAATCTGCACGATCGCACCGAGCACGCCCGAGGCGAGCAGGATGCCGGCGGCGCCGATTTTCACGCCGAGGTCGGCGGAATCCAGCCCGAGGGCCAGAAAACCGACCAGGGCCGTGAGCAGGAACGTCGGGGCGATCTGCGACACGATGACGTGCCAGCGGGCCTTGATCCAGAGGGTGATCAGGTCGGTTTCAGTCATCGGGGCTCCCGCCGGTCGTGCCGCGTCGTACGCGCGTCGTTCCATTGTGGCCGATACCGGGGTCAGACCGAAGCCTGAGGGTGCACTGGGTGCGCGACATGCTCGCCTGACCGGCACCCGGATGTGGCCGGGGACAAGGTAGCGTGAACCAGTGGGTGCGGCGGCCAGTGGTCGCGGGCACCTGCGTCCCGATCTCTCTGATGTCCGCTTCCCCCGAGGAGTCTCATGGAAACCTGGCCCGGAACCGCCTACCCGCTCGGAGCAACCTACGACGGCAGTGGCACCAACTTCGCTCTCTTCAGTGAGGCGGCGGAGCGTGTTGAGCTCTGCCTGTTCGATGACGACGGGGTCGAAACCCGGGTCGAGGTGCGGGAATCCGCGGCCTTCATCTGGCACTGCTACCTGCCGCTCGTGCAGCCCGGGCAGCGGTACGGCTATCGAGTGCACGCGGAGTATGCCCCCGGAGCGGGCCAGCGGGCGAACTCCAACAAGCTGCTGCTCGACCCGTATGCCAAGGCGACCTGCGGCACCATCGACTGGGACCCGTCGCTGTTCTCGTACAACTTCGGCGACCCCGAGTCCCGAAACGACGACGACTCCGCCCCGCACATGATGCTCGGCGTCGTCGTTAACCCGTTCTTCGACTGGGCCGGTGACCGGCCGCTGCGCACCCCCTACAGCGAGTCCCTCATCTACGAGGCCCACGTCAAGGGGCTCACCCAGCTGCAGACCGAGGTGCCGGAATCCCAGCGGGGTACGTATGCCGGGGTAGCGCATCCGTCGGTCATCGACCACCTGCAGAAGCTCGGTGTCACCGCGATCGAGCTGATGCCGGTGCACCAGTTCGTGAACGAGGGCACCCTGCAGGACCAGGGCCTGAACAACTACTGGGGTTACAACACCATCGGGTTCTTCGCCCCGCACAACGCCTACTCCTCGACCGGCGACCTCGGCCAGCAGGTGCAGGAGTTCAAGGGCATGGTGCGCAGCATGCACGACGCCGGCATCGAAGTGATCCTCGACGTGGTCTACAACCACACCGCGGAGGGCAACCACCTCGGCCCCACCATTTCGTTCAAGGGCATCGACAACGAGGCGTACTACCGCCTGATGGACGATGACAAGCGCTATTACATGGACTACACCGGCACCGGCAACACCCTCAACGTGCGGCACCCGCACGTGCTGCAGCTGATCATGGACTCGCTGCGCTACTGGGTGCTCGAGATGCACGTCGACGGGTTCCGCTTCGACCTGGCGAGCGCCCTCGCCCGTGACCTGTACGACGTCGACAAGCTCTCCACCTTCTTCGAACTCGTGCAGCAGGACCCGATCGTCAGCCAGGTCAAGCTCATCGCCGAGCCCTGGGACGTGGGCCCCGGCGGCTACCAGGTGGGCAACTTTCCCTCGCAGTGGTCGGAGTGGAACGGCAAATACCGCGACACCGTGCGCGATTTCTGGCGCGGCGAACCCTCGACCCTCGGCGAATTCGCCTCCCGCGTCGCCGGGTCGGCCGACCTCTACGAACACTCCGGCCGCCGCCCGATGGCGTCGATCAACTTCATCACCGCGCACGACGGCTTCACGATCGCCGACCTCGTCTCGTACAACGAGAAGCACAACGACGCCAACGGAGAGAACAACCAGGACGGCGAATCCAACAACAGGTCCTGGAACTCCGGAGCCGAAGGGCCCACCGACGATGCCGCCGTGCGCAGCCTGCGTGCCCGCCAGCAACGCAACTTCATCGCGACCCTGCTGCTCAGCCAGGGCGTGCCGATGCTGCTGCACGGCGACGAACTCGGACGCACCCAGCAGGGCAACAACAACACCTATGCGCAGGACAGCGAGCTGAGCTGGATCCATTGGGATGAAGCGGATGTCCCGCTCATCGAATTCACGGCGGCCGTGTCACGCCTGCGCAAGGAACACCCCACGTTTCGGCGCAGCCGCTTCTTCGACGGCCACCCCGGCCGCCGGGTGGAGGGCGCGTCGCTGCCCGACATCGTCTGGCTGAGCCCCGACGGCGACGAGATGAAGAGCGAGGACTGGGACGAGAGCCTCGCCCGCACGGTCGCCAAGTTCCTCAACGGCCAGGGGATCCGCGAACGCGACTCACGCGGCAAGAACGTCACCGACGTCAACTTTCTGCTCTGCTTCAACGCTGACCCGGAAGACGTCGAATTCACCCTGCCACCCCGGCAGTACGCCCTCGCCTGGGAGATCGTCGTCGACACCGCCGGCGAGGGTGCGGACTCCATTCCCCGCCCCGCGGGGGCGATCCACACCGTCTCGGCGCGCTCGCTCGTCGTGCTGCGGGCCTACCAGCCGCCGGAGACACTGCCCGACCACTCCGTGGCCGCGTCGCTCGCCGGGCTGTCGGGCCCGGTCGTTCCGCTGACGCCCGATATCGAGCTGGAACCCGACCTGCTCGGCGAGACCACCCCCGCTCCCGAAAAGTCGACGGATGCCGTACCTGCCGCGTCGCCGGAGGAGGAGGGCAAGCCGAAGTCGAAGCCGCGGTCCAGGGCCAAGGCCAAGCCGAAGACGGATCCGGCGAAGCCGCAGGCCGAGGGCGCCGGCGAATGAGGATACCGGCCTCGACCTATCGACTGCAGATCACCGCGGACTTCGATCTGGATGCCGCGGCCGGGGTGCTCGACTACGTCACCGACCTCGGCGCGGACTGGATCTACCTGTCCCCGCTGCTCATGGCCGAACCGGGGTCGCAGCACGGCTACGACGTCGTCGACCACGGCAGCGTCGACCCGGCCCGCGGCGGACCGGACGCCTTGGTGCGGCTCGCGGAGGCGGCGACGGCGGCCGGCCGCGGAATCCTGATCGACATCGTGCCCAACCATATGGGCGTCGCCACTCCGCGGGCGAACGCGTGGTGGTGGGACCTGTTGGCCCACGGTGAGGGGTCCCGCTACGCCGAGGCCTTCGACGTGGACTGGGCTGCCGGCGACGGCAAGGTCCTGATTCCCGTGCTCGGCGACGATTCGGACGGCGCCACCGAGCTCGACCGGCTCGAGGTCGTTGGCGACGAGCTGCGCTACTACGACAACGCGTATCCGCTGGCGCCGGGCAGCGCCGATGACGGGGCATCCGCTCGCGTCGTGCACGACCGGCAGCACTACCGGCTGATGGGCTGGCGCCTCGCCGACACCGATCTGAATTACCGCCGATTCTTCGGCGTCAACGGCCTCGCCGGGATTCGGGTGGAGGTGCCGTGGGTCTTCGCCGAATCGCACGCCGAGATCGTGCGCTGGATGCAGGACGGGCTCGCCCAGGGGCTGCGCGTCGACCACCCCGATGGCCTCGCCGATCCCGGCGGGTACCTCGACCTGCTGCGCGACGCGGCGAGCACCGTCGACCCGGACGGAGATCTCGTCGAGCCGTGGGTCCTGGTCGAGAAGATCCTTGACGGTCGGGAGCAACTGCCCACGCACTGGTCGACGGCCGGCACGAGCGGCTACGACGCCCTCGGTGACGTCGACCGGGTGCTCGTCGACCCGGCCGGCCAGGGCCCGCTCGATTCCCTCGAGGCCCGCCTGCACGATCCGGCCGCGGCGACGCCGACGCCGGTGTCCTGGACGGTGATGGTGCACGAGCGCAAACGTGCGATCACCGACGGCATCCTGCGTTCCGAGGTGCTGCGACTGGCCCGTCTCGTGGCCGAGTCCGATGCCGACGCCGACCCGGCCGCCGACGAGCTCGACGCCGACGCGATCGCCGAACTGCTCGCCTGTTTTCCGGTCTACCGGTCGTACCTGCCGCTCGGCGCCGAGCAACTTGAGCTCGCCGCGACGCGCGCCCGCACCCACCGCCCCGACCTGTCGGAGCAGATCGACCGGCTGCTGCCCGTGCTGAGCGACCCGGGGCATCCGGCCGCCGTGCGCTTTCAGCAGACCTCGGGCATGGTCATGGCCAAGGGCGTCGAAGACAACGCCTACTACCGGTTCAGTCGGCTGACCTCGCTCAACGAGGTCGGCGCGGACCCGGACGAGTTCGCCGTCGACGTGGCCGAGTTCCACCGCCGGCAACAGCTGCGCCAGGCCGCGCTGCCCGCCTCGATGACGACCCTGTCGACCCACGACACCAAGCGCGGCGAAGACGTGCGCGCCCGCATCTCGGTGCTCGCCGAGATTCCTGAGGAGTGGCAGGCGACCCTGGGCCGGCTGCGCGCCGCAGCGCCGCTCGGTGATGGCCCCTTCGAAAACCTGCTCTGGCAGGCGATCGTGGGATCCTGGCCGGCCAGCCCCGAACGGCTGCGCGATTACGCCCTCAAAGCCGCCCGCGAGGCCGGCACCTCCACGCACTGGACCGACACCAACGAGCCCTTCGAGCAGGCACTGCGGGATCTCGTGGCCGGCCTCGACGACGGCGTCACCGGCGCGCACGTCGAGGCCTTCGTCGACCGGGTGAAGCAGGCCGGCTGGTCGAACTCGCTCTCGGCCAAGCTGCTGCAGCTCACCGCCCCGGGCGTGCCCGACGTCTACCAGGGCAGCGAACTCTGGGAGACCTCCCTGGTCGACCCCGACAACCGTCGCCCGGTCGACTACGCCGCACGCCGCGCCCTGCTCGACAACATCGACGACGGATGGCTCCCCCCGATCGATCCGACCGGTGCCGCCAAGCTGCTGGTCACCTCTGAAGCACTGCGCCTGCGCCGGGACGAACCCGAACGTTTCACTCGCTACGCCCCGGTCGCCGCGTTCGGCGCGGCCGCCGCCCACGTGATCGCCTTCGAACGCGGCGCCGCGATCACCGTCGCGACCCGGCTGCCGCTCGGGCTCGCGGCCGCCGGCGGCTGGGGCGACACGACCCTGCTGCTGGCCGGCCGCGAGTACCTCGATGTGCTGACCGGCTCGCACGTGACCGGGGGAGCGACCTCGGTCGCCGACCTGCTCGAGCGGTACCCGGTGGCGCTTCTGATTCCGAACGACCTGCCCGCCGACGAAACCGTGCTGCCCAATGAGAGTGAGTCCTGATGAGCCGAGCCCCTGAAATCTGGGCGCCCACCGCGTCGACCGTCGAACTGGTGCTCGTGGGTGGGTCGCAGGCGATGGTGCGGCGAGCGGATGGCTGGTGGGAGGCATCCGTCGACAGCACCGATCACGGCGCCGAACCGGGCGCCGCGATCGACTACGGCTTTCGGATCGATGGCAACGGCCCGTTCCCTGACCCGCGGTCGCGCTGGCAGCCGCAGGGCGTGCACGAGTTCAGCCGCACCTTCAACCCGGCCGAGTATGCCTGGGGCGACGGAGCCTGGGAGGGCCGCCCGCTCGCCGGCGGCATCATTTACGAGCTGCACCTCGGCACCTTCACGCCCGAAGGCACCCTCGACGCCGCCACCGGCCGCCTCGAGCACCTCAAGTCCATCGGCGTCGACTTCGTCGAACTGCTGCCGGTGAACGCGTTCAACGGCACGCACAACTGGGGCTACGACGGGGTGCTCTGGTACGCCGTGCACGAGGGCTACGGCGGCCCCGCCGCCTACCAGCGCTTCGTCGACGCCTGCCACCAGGCCGGGCTCGGCGTCATCCAGGACGTCGTCTACAACCACCTCGGGCCGAGCGGCAACTACCTGCCGCAGTACGGGCCGTACCTCAGCGAACAGGCCGGAAATACCTGGGGCTCCTCCCTCAACCTCGACGGTCCCGACTCCGACCCGGTGCGCCGGTACATCATCGACAACGCGCTGATGTGGCTCGGCGACTACCACGTCGACGGTCTGCGCCTCGATGCCGTTCACGCCCTGCGCGACAGCCGCGCGCTGCACCTGCTCGAAGAACTCGCCGCCGAGGTCGATGTTCTGAGTGAGTCTCTCGCCCGGCCGCTGACCCTGATCGCCGAGTCCGACCTGAACGACCCGCGCCTGATCACCCCGCGCGATGCCAACGGCTACGGGCTCGCCGCCCAGTGGAGCGACGACTTCCACCACGCCGTACACGTCGCCCTGACCGGGGAAGTGAGCGGCTACTACGCCGACTTCGAACCGCTCAGCGCGCTCGTGAAGGTGCTCGACCAGGGCTTCTTCCACGACGGCAGCTATTCCAGCTTTCGGCGTCGCAGCCACGGCCGCCCGCTCGACAGCGATACCGTGCCTACCTGGCGGCTCGTCGTCGCCTCACAGAACCATGACCAGATTGGCAACAGGGCGATCGGCGACCGGCTCACGGCGCAGCTGGATGCCGGCCAGCTCGGCATCGCCGCCGCCCTTACCCTGCTCGGCCCCTACACGCCGATGCTGTTCATGGGGGAGGAGTGGGGAGCGACCACGCCCTGGCAGTTCTTCACCTCGCATCCCGAGCCCGAGCTCGGACAGGCCACCGCCGAGGGCCGCATGAGGGAATTCGCCGAGATGGGCTGGGACCCGGCCGTGGTGCCCGACCCGCAGGACCCCGAGACGTTCACGAGGTCGAAGCTCGACTGGACCGAGCTCGGCCAGCCCGAGCACGAACGACTGCTGATGTTGTATCGCGACCTGGCCCGCCTACGCCGCGACCACCCCGACCTCACGAGCCCCTACTTCGACGACATCGACGTGGAGTTCGATGCGGATGCCCGCTGGCTGTGCCTCAAGCGCGGCGACACCGAGGTGCTGGTCAACTTCTCGGCGACCCCGAAGGCGCTGCCGGCCGGGGACGGTGCGGTGCTGCTGGCGTTCGCGACCGTGCCGGCCGCGATCATCCGTCGTCAGCCCGGATCGATCGTGCTCGCGCCGCACGCCTTCGCGGTGCTCGCCGCCCCGCTCGTCGACCCGAAGTAGCCCCCGCGGGCCCGCCGAGGCGTCAGCTCGGTTGCCCACGCCCCCGAATTCAGCGGGTCGGGCGGCGGTTGTAGGCGGTCAGGCCGCCCATGGGAACGACGATGAGGCCGACCGCGATCAGCAGGGGCAGCCAGTCCCCGAGGACCACGCTCACCCAGATACCGAGGCCGAGCAGGAAAGCGCTGTAGAAGATCGCGAAGCGAAAGATGATGCGGTTGGACTTGTCGATCGGGGGCGTGGCCATGCTTCCACGGTAGAGGATGCCGCGCCCCTGCGGTAATTCCGAGACTTTCGGAATGGCGCCGTAGACCCTACAGCGGGCATGAGCGTCAAGGTTGCCTTGACGGTTTCCAAATGTCAATGTAGCCTTGACACATGAATACAGTCACAAAAATTCGTACCGTCCGCCGTGTGCTTCTCATCCTTGTCGCCGGTGGCATCTGCCTTCTGGTCTACGCGTTGTTCATCGGCTGGGGGCTGGCCAGCGTGATCGCGGGCGTTGCCGGTTCGATCGCACTGGTTGTCGGCCTGATTGGTCTCATCGTGTTCGCGATCCAGAAGTTCACGGCCGCCTCGCGCGGGGGCTCGTGGCGCCCGGCGGACGACGACGAACGATGATCGGGCAAGCGGATGTTCTGCTGTCGGTGCAGTTGTCGCAGCTGGCGGCCGAGAGGGGGGTGACGACCGCGGAGGCGACCCCATCGCCCGAGGTACTGTTGCACTCCGTTACCGTTTTCGGCGACCTGGCGCGGGTTGCGGGCGATCTGCAATCGCAGGCCGTCGCCGCCGCCCAGGAGTCGGGACTGAGCTGGGCAAAGATCGGCAGTGCCTTGGGCACTTCCCGTCAGGCCGCCCAGCAACGCTTCGACAGCCGTCGCAGCACCCCGGTTGCCGAGACCGAAGCGACGCGCATCCTGGGCCCCGTGTCGCGCGCCGAGGAAATCGACCAGATCAATGCCGCCGGGCGTCAGGGCTGGAAATTGGCGCGGTCGCTGCACGGCGAGCATGTTCTCGAACGCAGCGAGGGATGCTGGGAGGCGCTGCGGGTCTCCGTGCTGTCGCCACGCGCGTTGCCGTCGGCCGCCGAAGGGTGGGAAGCGGCCTCCACTCGCTTCCCGGACTGCTTCTATGTGCGCCGACTCAGCTAAAATCGCAGAATCCCGTCGTCACGGAAAGCGGGTGCGACCATGGCGTGTCGTATCAGCGAACTCGTACTCGAGTGCCGCGATCCCGAGGGCAACGAGTTCTGCCTGCTCAGCCCGCGCCTGGGACTGCTCTGACCGCTCCGCAGCCCGGGCCGCAATAGTATTGCTACATGAATGCATCCGAAGACCAGACCAGTGTCGAAAACTCGAGTGTCGACGACATGCCCGAGTCAGGCATTCACGTGAAACGTGACGGCATATTCAAAATCGCCGGAGCGATCGCATTGATCGCCTATAACGTGTTCTTCCTGGGCTGGCCGACGGAGTGGTGGGAATACATCACCAGCATGGTCCTGCTTGTTCTCGTCGTCATGTTGACGGTTCAGGGAATTCGCCAGCTCACCAGGGCAGGCGCCGAAGCCCGGACTGTGTAGGTCAGAGCAGGTCGGAGACGCCCGTGTAGGTGGCGCTCTCGGGCAGCCCGACATAGTCGTAGAGCTGGATCACCATCCCACCGGGAGTCGTGTCGGCGCTGACCAGGCGCAGCCCCGCCGGCGCGCCACCGACGGGAAAGAGGCGGCGTCCCTGCCCGACGACGACCGGGGCGACGACGAGCCGGACCTGGTCGATGAGGCCCGCCGCGAGCAGGGATTGCGCCAGCCGGGAGCTGCCGTGAATCTGAAGTTCCCGACCGGGGCGCTGCTTGAGCGCGGCGACCTGGGCTTCGATGTGGCCGGACAGTACCGTGGTCGGCTTCCAGGAACCGTCCGTGAGGGTGTGCGTGGCGACGTACTTGGGCAGGCTGTTCATCAGCACGGTGAAGGGATCGTTCGGGTCCGTGATCTCGGGCCAGTCCCGCGCGAAGGCCTCGTAGGTGCGCCGTCCGAACAGCAGGGCGTCGGCCTGGCCCAGCCACTTCGCGGTCAGGCCGATCAGCACGTCGTCCATGTGGGGCACGAACCAGCCGCCCTGGGTGAATCCGTCGCTGGTGTCTTCCTCGGGCGATCCCGGTCCCTGCGACACGCCATCGAGGGTGACGAACTCGGTCAGTACTAGTTTCATGACTTCTCCTGCGCTCGCGACGGCTCTGGGGCGGTCAGGCAAGCTTATGCAGCCGGCACACTGCAGACTGGTCTCATGGCACAAAACACCGCTTCGACCCGGCCGCGCCGGGCATCCGTCGTTCAACACCTTGGGCGGATGCTGCTGGGCGCGTTCCTGCTGGCGGCCGGCGTCAGCCACCTGACCGTGAACCGCACGGCATTTCTCGCTCAGGTTCCCGAGTGGCTGCCGCTGCCGGGCGATTTCGTGGTCGTCGCCTCGGGAATCGTGGAGATCGTGCTGGGCCTCGCGCTGCTGGTGCTGTGGCGCTATCGGGTGCCGGTCGGCTGGCTCGTGGCCGCGTTCTTCGTGGCGATCTTTCCGGGCAACGTGTCGCAGTTCGTGACCGAAACGGATTCGTTCGGGCTTGATTCACAGCTGACCCGGGGCATCCGCCTGCTGTTCCAGCCGCTGCTCGTGCTGTGGGCGCTGTGGTCGACCGGCGCCTGGACGGCCTGGCGCGCTCGCCGACGCACCTGACCGGGCCCTCAGCGGACCCTAACGAGTGGGCCGGGTCACGTCGGCGAGCAGCTCGAGCACGTGCCGGTACGGCTCCTCGGTCGCGCGGGTCATGCCGAGTTCGCAGGTGCGGTTGCACGAGGCGTGGGCGGATGCCCCCAGCGCCACGACCTCCGCCGCCTGTGCCCGGGTGGCCGATTCCGTGAGTTCCGGGTGCAGCATGCCCCGATCCCCGGCGAAGCCGCAGCATCCCCAGTTCTCGGGCACGTCGACACGGTCGGCGACCGCGGCGGCGACACTGTCGAGCGCGCCGTTGATGCCCATCCGGGTCGACGAACAGGTTGGGTGCAGCGCGAGCGACTCGAGCTTCGTGTACTGGGGGAGAGAGGGCAGGATGTGCGTCGCAGCGAACTCCACGGCGTCCATCACCGTCAGCCGCACGTCACTCTGATCGCTCTCGATGGTCTGGCGCAGCCCCTCGGTGCACGAGGAGGCGTCGCAGATGATCGTGAGCCGGCCGCCATCCGTCGCCTCGTGCAGCGCCGCGAGGGTGCGGGCCCGCATCATGGCCTGGCCTTTCGCCATGCCCTTGGACGCCCACGGCGTGCCGCAGCACAGGCTGTCGATCGTCGGCGGCACGAGCAGGGTCACGCCGGCGCGCGTGCAGAGCTCCTCGAAGCTGACCTGCACGCCAGGCGTCGCCTGATCCGCCGCCCCGAACATGGTGCTCACGCAGGCCGGGAAATAGACGACGGATGCCGCTCCCACCGGCTCGGGCCGCGTGCGGGACACGCCTCCCGCCGGCAGCTCACCCGAGTAGAGGGGAACCGTGTCGGCGCCGAGCACGGCCCGGGCGAGCACGTTCGGAGCGTGCACCACGGGCGTCGGAACCTTCTGCACCACCGTGAGGGCGAGGCCGGCGCCGCGCGTGACGGTGCTCCAGTTCTTTGCGGCCACGTTCCAGACCGCGTTCGCGACCGGGCCCGCATCTTTTTTGCGCAGGCTCTTCACGAGCAGGCCGGTGTCGATCTGCACTGGGCAGGCCGTCTGGCACATGCCGTCGACGGCGCAGGTCTGCACGGCGTTGTAGTCGTAATCCTTGGTGAGCTCGGCGGCGAGGCCGGTGTCGCCGTCGAGGCGGGCCTGCTCGATCGCCCGCAGGGTGACGATGCGCTGCCGTGGGGTCAGGGTGATCTCTCGGCTCGGGCAGACCGGTTCGCAGTAGCCACACGACACACAGCGGTCGACCTCGTCGGCCACGGCCGGTGTGGACTTGATGTCGCGCAGGTGAACCTCGGCGTCGTCGTTCATCAGCACGCCGGGGTTGAGCATGCCGACCGGGTCACAGAGCAGTTTGATCTGGCGCATCACGTCGTAGAGCTCGTCGCCGTACTGGCGGCGCACGTAGGGGGCCATCACGCGACCGGTGCCGTGTTCGGCTTTGAGCGAGCCGCCCTCGCCGAGCACGAGCTCGACCATGTCCTCGGTGAAGTCGCGGTAGCGGTCGAGGGACTCCGCGCCGGCGAAGCCGTCGGTGAGCATGAAGTGGATGTTGCCGTCTTTCGCGTGCCCGAAGATCACGCTGTCGCGGTACTGGTATCGGTCGAACAGGCTGATCAGCTCGATGCAGGTGCGGCCGAGCGCCGGCACCGGCACGACGACGTCTTCGAGCAGCGCGGTCGTGCCCTGCGGCCGAGCACCGGCGACGGCCGCGTAGAGGCCCTTGCGCAGGTGCCACATCTGCGCGCGCGCCGCGGCGTCGCTGCTGAACGCGGCCGGGCTTGACAGCCCGAGGCCGGCGGCGAGGGTCACGCCCGTGCCCTGCAGTTCGGCGAGGCGCTCGGCGCTGTCGGCGTGGTATTCCACGAGCAGCGTGGCGTGGTCGACCACGGCGAGGTCGCGAATGATCGGCGGCGCGTCGGGCAGGCTCTGCCCGACCTTGAGCGAGAGGGCGTCCATCAGCTCGAGGGTCGCTGCACCCGTCTCGACAAGCGCGGGCAGGGCCGCGTTGGCCGCCTCGAGGTCGTCGAAGACCATCAGGCTCGTCGTCACGTGGGCAAGCTTGGGGATGGTGCGGAACACGGCCTCGGCGACGAAGCCGAGGGTGCCCTCGCTGCCGACGATCAGGTGCGCGAGAATATCGACCGGTCGGTCGTAGTCGAGCAGCGCGTTAACGCCGTAACCCATGGTGTTCTTCATCGAGAATTGGCGCTCGATGGTGGCGACGGATGCCGCATTGCCGCGCACCCGCCTGGCCAGGCGCAACAGGCCCTCGTGCAGGGCCGGTTCGAGCGCGCGCAGCCGGGCATCGGCATCCGCTTCACCGGTGTTGATGACCGTGCCGCTCGGCAGCACGAGCGTCAATGATTCGAGGGTGCGGTAGGTGTTGTCGGTGGTGCCGCAGGCCATGCCCGAGGAGTTGTTGGCGATGACGCCGCCGATGGTGCAGGCTGATTCGCTCGCCGGGTCGGGCCCGAACTTGCGGCCGTAGCGGGCGAGCCGGTTGTTGAGGGCGCGCACGGTGACGCCGGGCTGCACTCGCACCCGGGCGCCGCCGTCGAGCACCTCGATCTTCGTGAAGTTGCGGCGGGTGTCGACGAGCACGCCGTCCGTCAGCGCCTGCCCGCTGAGGCTCGTGCCGCCGGAGCGGAAGGTGAGGGGGACACCCTGCGCGGCGCTCGAGCGCAGCAGCCGGCCGACCTCGCTCGCGTCCTGCGCCACGACGACCGCCTGCGGAATCAGCAGGAAGTGCGAGGCGTCGTGCGCGTTCGCGTACCGGTCGATTGCCCGGGTCTTGACCTGGGTCGGGTCGGCGACGGCCGTGCGCAGCGAGTCGAGCAATGCGGGCCGCGTCAGGGTGTCGGTCATTACGGAACCATCCAGCCCAGCACGGGAGTGGACTGCAGCACGATCAGCACGGTGATCAGCACCAGCAGGCTGAGACTCCAGCCGATCAGTTTGCGGAACAGGGTGCTCTCTTCGCCGGCCATGCCGACCGCCGCAGCGGCCACGGCCAGGTTTTGCACGCTGAGCATCTTGCCGAGCACGCCGGCGGAGGAGTTCGCGGCGGCCATCAGCGTCGGCGACAGGCCGGTCTCGGTCGCGGCCGAGACCTGCAGCTGGCCGAACAGCGAGTTCGACGAGGTATCGGAGCCGGTCAGCGCGACGCCGAGCCAGCCGATGACGGGGGAGAGCACGGCGAAGAACACGCCGGTCGTCGCGAGGGCAACACCGAGCGAGTTGGTCTGGCCGGAGAGGTTCATGACGAACGAGAGGCTGAGCACGCTCGTGACGGTGACGATCGTCCAGCGCAGCTGCACGAGCGTCTGCCAGTAGGTGGCGAGGCCCTGGCGAATCGACATCCGGTACAGGGCCATGGTGACGATTCCGGAGAGCATCAACAGGGTGCCGGTGGCCTTGATGTGGTCCAGCTTGAAGGTCTGCGCAGGAACCGGGTCGCCGGCGGAGTTGACAACGTCGAGCCCCGGCCACGGGAAGGTGACGCTGCCGACCGTGCTGAGCCAGGCCTTGATCGCCGGAATCTGCGCCACCGAGAAGATGGCCATGATGATCAGGTACGGGGCGACGGACATGAAGACCTGGCCCGCCGGCGGGCGGGCGGTCTTCTCGAGCACGGCGGTCGTGCCGGTCTCAGGTGCCGGAGCGGCGGGCGCGGTGCCGGTGTGCCCCGCCAGAACGGGCGCGGAGCCGCCCGTTCCGGGAGCGCCGGCCGACAGGTCGTCGCTGGATTCGACATCCGTCACGCCGATGATTTCGCGGGGCTGCCAGAACTTGAGCATGATCAGCACGGCGGCGACGGTGGCGACCGCGGCGACCACGTCGGTGAGCTCGACGGCGAAGAAGTTGGCGGTGACGAACTGGGAAAGGCCGAAGACGAAGCCGGCGACGAGGGCGACGGGCCAGGTCTGCTTCAGGCCGCGCTTGCCATCGACCATGAAGACGAGAATCAGGGGCACGAGAATGGCGATGAACGGCGTCTGGCGGCCGGCCATCTGCGAGAGCTCCTGCACCGGGATGCCCGTCACGCCGTTGAGGGCGATGATCGGGGCGGCCATGGCGCCGAAAGCGACCGGGGCCGTGTTGGCCAGTAGCGAGACGAGCGCGGATTTCAGCGGCTTCATTCCCGCCGCCATCAGCATCGCCGCCGAAATGGCGACCGGGGCACCGAAGCCGGCGAGCGACTCGAGCAGCGCGCCGAAGCAGAACGCGATGAGAATCGCGAGAATACGCAGGTCGTTTGTGATCGAGCGGATGGTGCGGCCCAGCACCTCGAACCACGGCGTCGCCACCGTGAGCTTGTAGATCCACAGCGCGTTGACCAGGATCCAGAGGATCGGAAACAGGCCGTAGAACGCGCCGGCCGCCGCGGCGCTGAGAGCCTGGCCGACGGGCATCTGCCAGCCGACGATCGCGAGCACGATCGAGAGCAGGAGGCTGGCGAGGGCGGCCTTGTGGGCCTTGACGCGGAAGACGCCGAGCAGCACGAACAGCAGCACGAGGGGGAGGGCGGCGCAGATGGCCGAGAGGATCAGATTCCCGAAGATGGGATCCGTGACTTGCGGAAAGAGTTCCGTGACGGGCTGAACGATGATGGTCTCCACACTGAGAACGCGTCACCGTGCGTGACGTCCTGAATATTGTCTAACAAGTGTGCAGGTAAGTCAACAAACCCGGCTTCTCAACAACACAAGATGTCTGGTCTGGCAAGATGGTCGTACTATGACTCCTTCGAGCATCCCCGTCACGGCCACCTCGATCGTGGACGCGATCGCGGCCGACCTGCGCACGCGGATGTTCTCGGGCGAGCTCACCGCCGACATGCCGCTCACTGAGACCGACATGGCCACGGCATACAACGTCGCGCGGCCAACGGTGAAGGCCGCCATCGAACGCCTCGTCGCCGAGGGCCTGCTCGTGCGTGGCCTGCATAAGACCGCTCGGGTGGCCGCCCTCGGCCCGGCCGCCGTCAGCGACATCTATCACTCGCGCGCCTATCTCGAGAGTGAAATTCTGCGCCGGCTGGCGCTTATGCGCCTCGTGCCCGCGGAAGCCGTCGCCGCCAATGCCGAGATCGGCCGCCTGTCCGAGGGCACGCCGACCGACCTGATCGAGCCGGACATCCGTTTTCACCTCAGCCTGATCGACGCGGTCGGCAGCGACCGTATGAGCAAGATGTACCGCTCCCTGATGAGCGAGGTGCGCCTCTGCATGAACCGGGTGCAGTCGTTGGGCCTGCTCGCCCCCGGGCTGATCCATGCCGAGCACGAGCAGATTCTCAGGCTCATCGCTGCAGGCAAGGGCGATGCCGCCGCCGCGCTGCTCGACGACCATCTCGGCCGCGCCCGGGAACGCCTGATCAAGGCCCTCGGCGGCGAGGCCGGCCCGCAGGCCGATGCTCCGACCGATCTGCTGGCCCGCCCGTGACACACCTCAGCTCCGACACCACCGCAGCCCTGCAACGCTTGCTGGCTCTCAGCGACGACGACGCGGCCCAGCCGCTCGAGGTGTTGCGTAGCATCCGCCTGGTGCAGAGCGCTCTCGAGACGGATGCCGCCACCCTCGCGAGCGTGCGGGCCGCGGTCGCCGCCGGGGCCAGCTGGGAGGAGGTGGCCGACGCGGCCGGCCTCAAAGCCGCCGCAGCCCGTTGGCGCTGGCTCGGCACCGACGCGGAGATTGCCGCGAGACTCGCCGCGGGTCGCAAGCGCAGCGCCCGGCCCAGCTCGGTGCCTACCGACCTGCCCGGCCTATCGGTCGCCGAAGCTGCGGTGCAACTCGGCGTCACCGCATCGGCCATCTACCTGCAGGTGAGCCGCGGCACCCTGGAAAGCCGCGAGGTCACGCTGCCCGACGGGCGCACCTACAAGCGGGTGTTCCCCCGGTCGACGGGGGCGGATGATCCTTCCTGAGACAGATCCTCAGGTCGCCGCCCTAAAATGGGGCTCACCACGGCTGGCGCGGTCAGCGTGACCCCAGCGTGACCCCAGCGCATACACTGGATGCCCGCAACACACAGAGGACGACGGAGCGAGACATGACTGAGAATCCCCCCACCACCCCCCTGCGCACCCCCGACGAGTCCCCGTCCTGGGCGGCGGACAGTCAGCTGACCGAGGTCATCCAGCCCGTGACCGCGCGGACGACAAGCAGCACGGCACCTTCGAGCGCGGCACCTTCGAGCAAGGCACCTTCGAACACGGTGGCATCCAGCCCGTCGGCTTCCAGCGTCTCGGCCCCGAGTACGCCGGCGTCACCCGCCGCGAGCGCCCCCGCCTCGACCTTCGCGCCGGCTCCGTTGCCCGCCCCGGAACCGCACCCCGTGGCATCTGCGGTCAAGGACGCCCCACCGCAGCGCATCGCGCTCGTGGTCGTGGTGGGCATGTCGTTGCTCGCGATCGCCTTCATCATTCTGATTTTGGTGAATCCGACGAGTGAGGCCATCAACGCCCTCGCCGTGATCGCTGCACCGATCGCGGCCATGGTCGCCGCCTACTACGGCATCACGCTCAGCATCCAGCAGGTCAAGAACGAGCGCGCCGAGAAGGAGAAGGCCCTTGCCCGCGCCGAGGTCGCCGAGGCGACCAGCCGTGAGACCGAGGTCTGGAGCGCTCAGATGGAGTCCGGCCTGCGCGTCGCGATGGCCAAGCTGAACGCCGCCGGGGTCAGCACCTCCGAGGTCACCAAGGCCGCCGGCACCCCGGCCGACTTCTTCTAAGCGCTCGCCTTCGACAGCGACTTCTTCCACACCGACTGCCCCGGGCGCGACGGATGCCGGACTCCTTGTCAACCCTGATCGTCACCCGGCAGGGTGACCGGCTTCACGTGCAGCTGAACCGCCCGGCGGTGCGCAACGCGATCGACCAGGCCATGGTCGACGAGCTGCATCGGGTGTGCGCCGAGCTCGAGGCCATGCCGCGCATCCTGGTTCTCTCGGGCAGCCACGGCGTGTTCGCCTCGGGCGCCGACATCGCCGAACTGCGTGAGCGGCACGGAGCGGACGCCCTCGCGGGCATCAATTCCGGCCTCTTCGCCCGCATCGCGGCACTGCCGATGCCGGTGATCGCAGCGATCGACGGCTGGGCCCTCGGCGGAGGCGCCGAACTGGCCTACGCGGCCGACTTTCGCATCGCCTCCGAGACCGCGCGCATCGGAAACCCCGAAACCTCGCTCGGCATCATCCCGGCAGCTGGCGCCCTATGGCGCCTCGCCCAACTCGTCGGCGAACCGGTCGCCAAGGAGATCATCTTCGCCGGACGCATCCTGACGGCGGCGGAAGCACTCGCGGTGCACCTCGTCACCGAAGTCCACGGCGCCGCGCAGTTGCTCGACGCGGCGAACGCCCTCGCTGACCGTATCGCCGCGCAGGACCCCCTGGCCACCCAGCTGGCCAAGAAGGTCTTTCACTCTCCACTCGCCGCGCATCCCCAGATCGACAACGAAGCCCAAGCCGTGCTCTTCGAATCCCCGGCCAAATTCGAGCGCATGGCCGCTTTTCTCAGCCGCGCCAAATCGACCTAGGCCAAGGTCCAGCTATCCGGCCAGGGGGCCCTCACGCAGGGTGTGGGCCTTCACGCACGGCCTTCACACAGGGCAGGGCCTTCACACAGGGGGGCCTTCACGCCGGTAGCGCCTTCACGTTCGGGTCGGGCTAGAACGGAATGACCTCGTCTTTCGCGAGGGGTGGTTGGGTCCAGAGTTCGGCGGGGGTGAGGTGTCGTGGTTCGAGGGCTTTCAACTCGGCCTTGATCTGTTTTTTGGTTTTTTTGATCGGTCTGAGGTCGGGTGGGCTCATGCGGGGTTCGGGGAAGGTGGGGTAGTGGCGGCCGGCGGGGCTGGTCCAGTGCAGGATGCCTTTCTGGTCTTGGCTGACTTCCCATCCGGTCTCGTGCTTGAGTCGGTGCGAGTAGCGGCAGAGCAGCGCGAGGTTTTGCAGGTTGGTTTCGCCGCCGAGGGCCCAGTCGTGGGTGTGGTCGACGTCGTCGTGCCCGGCCGGGCGGGTGCAGCCCGGGGCGCGGCAGCCCTGGTCACGAATCTCCACCGCCTTGCGTAATCCGGCAGGTACTTTGTAACGGTCGCGGCCCACCGACAGCACGACGCCGGTTTCGGGGTGCACGAGCAGCCGGGTGAACCCGGTCGCCGTGCCCGCCAAACGCCGCGCGGTCTCCGGG
>NZ_QZVS01000077.1 GCF_003602235.1 Cryobacterium melibiosiphilum | reverse complement strand
AGCTGAACAGCTTTCCGAACCTGTGGGGTACGTGTGATTACATTACGCACCCCCCGACCAACGGTCAATTACAAGCCGCACCCCGGGCGTGTCGCCCGGGGTCCACCCAACACGAGGACTCAAGAGCGCGGGGGCGTGGCGCCCGCGGAGGGGCGAGTTGTGGCGAGGAGCGGGCGCCACGCCCCCGCGCGGCCCACACCACCAACGCCACCCAAATCCAAGGGCCGGCCCACCGGGTTTCGACACGGGCGCGAAAAGCATGCGCCCTGCTCAACCAGCGAGAGGGGGGCGCCCCTCGGGCAGCGAGAGGGGGCGCCCCTCGGGGCAGCGAGAGGGGGGCACCCCTCGGGGGAGCGAGAGGCCGGGGCGTGTCCCCCTTTTGACGGACTGCGGGGGGTGGACTCGGACTGCTACCGTGAGCGCACACTGGGCTTTCGGACGGCGACATCTCGCGTTTGGGCCCGGACGATAAGCGCGAGGCGCTGTGGCCGTGCGCACCGATAGGAATGTGACGGAACCACCAAAGCCGGGAGCGCCGACCCATGCGAATCACCTGCCCCTACTGCCAGTCGGAAGCCCGACTGTCCCCCAATCCGGAGCACGCGGCGCAGGACGCCTTGCCGGTGTATCGCCTGACCTGCAGCGGATGTGACCACACCACCGTTCGCCCGGACAACCAGGAGTTGCTGCTGGTCGCCCTCGTCGGCACCCGTCATGGTTGTGGGGAGCACGAGCTGACGGTGGCTGCGGAAGAGACCCGCAGCATCCGCTTTCATACCGACCCGAGCGGGCAGCGCACGCCGGTTGTCGAACATTCCGCCCTGCTCGAGGGCATCACGCGGGGCGCCGAGGCGTCGCGGTCGTTCAGTCTGCTGCTCGTCACGGAGGAGGTCGGGGCCCGGTATCACTCGGCCAGCGGCAACATTCCCTACCGCGCGGTGCGGGGCTGGATCGTGACCGACGGTGACATTCGAGCGCTCTCCCGCGAAGAGGTGTGGGAGGTCAGCTGCCGAGACAACGACCTCGAGCTGCCGCTCGATCCGGAGGCCGGGGTGCACTACGTCGATGCTGATGCGATCCCGCATCCGTATCGTTGGCAGCTCGATCCGGCGGCCCGCGTCGCGGTGTGACGCGCGCCGGGTCTGAAGCGGCCCGGCATTTGTCGGACGTCGGCAATACACTCACAGAATGAACTCGAGCCCTGATGCCCTCATTGTCGTCGGCGAAGCACTCGTCGACGTCGTCGCGACCGCCGACGGATTCGTCGATTATCCAGGGGGCTCCCCCATGAACGTCGCGATCGGGCTGGCCCGGCTCGAGCATCCGGTGCAGCTGGTGACGCGCATCGGTTCGGATGCGCGGGGCGTGGCTCTGCAGGAGCACATCGAGCAATCGGGGGTCGCCCTGTACCCCGGTTCCCTGTGCACCGAGGCCACTTCGACGGCGACCGCAACGCTCGACGCCGCCGGGGCAGCAACCTACGACTTCAACATCAACTGGTCGCTCGATTTCGTCGACCTCCTGCCGGCCACCCCGCTGCTGCACTTCGGCTCGATCGCAGCGTTTCTCGAGCCCGGTGCGACGGATGCCCGCCGCCTGCTCGCCGAGGCCCCCGCCAGCACCATCGTCACGTTCGACCCGAACATTCGACCGTCGCTGCTCCACTCACACGCGGATGCCGTCGCGACGGTCGAGGATCTCGCGGGGCTGTCGACCGTGGTGAAGCTGAGCGACGAGGATGCCCACTGGCTCTACCCCGCTCGCACGGTCGACGAGGTGCTCGACCACCTGCTCGCCCTCGGCCCGGTGCTCGTGATCGCGACCCTCGGCGGCGACGGTGCGATTCTCGCCACCGCGACCGAGCGGGTCACCTGCCCCGGAATCACCGTGGACGTGGCCGACACGATCGGGGCGGGCGACTCGTTCATGAGCGGGCTGATCCATCATCTGGCGCGCCTGCTCGCGACCGGCACGACGCCGGCGGCGCTGCGTGCGGGCGGTGTCTTCACGCGCGACGAGCTGCTGCGGGCCGGGTCGTTTGCCGTGCAGTGCGCCGGCATCACGGTGTCGCGCACGGGCGCGAACCCGCCGACCCTCGCCGAGGTGAGCGCCGCGCGCGGGGATTTCGTCGCGAACTGACGCCGCGGCATCCGGTGCCGCCGGCCGTGCGTTCTGCCGGGACGATCAGTGCTGGGCGACGAGGGTGAGCACGTCGTAGCTCGCGACGAGCTCACCCTTCTGGTTGGTGAGCACGGCGTCCCAGCGCACTTCGCCGTAGTCGTCGGTCTCGCGCGGGGTGATCTGCTTGGCCGTCAGGGTGACCCGGATACTGTCCCCCGGGGACACCGGAGTCACGAAGCGCAGGTTTTCGAGGCCGTAGTTGGCGAGCACCGGGCCCGGCGCCGGGTCGACGAACAAGCCGGCGGCCCAGGACACGAGCAGGTAGCCGTGGGCGACTCGGCCGGGGAAGAACGGGTTGGCCGCCGCGGCCTCCTCGTTCATATGGGCGTAAAAGGTGTCGCCGGTGAACTCGGCGAAGTGCTCGATGTCGTCAAGGGTGACGGTGCGGGCATCCGACCCGATCTGATCGCCGAGTTTCAGCTCGGCGAGGCTCTTGCGAAACGGATGCCGCGCGCCGGTCTGCGCGGCGGCGCCCTGGTGCCAGATGCCGGTGAGGGCGGTGAGCATCTCGGGGGAACCCTGAATCGCGGTGCGCTGCATGTGGTGCAGCACCGCGCGGATGCCGCCGAGCTCCTCGCCGCCGCCGGCCCGGCCGGGGCCGCCGTGCACGAGTTGCGGCAGCGGCGAGCCGTGCCCGGTGGAGGTGCGGGCGTCGTCGCGGTCGAGCAGGAGCACTCGGCCGTTGAAGGCGGCAATCCCGGTCGTCAGCTCCACGGCGACCCGAGGGTCATGGGTCGCGATGCTCGTGACGAGCGATCCGCCGCCGCGGCGCACGAGGTCGATCGCCTCGGCGAGGGTGTCGTAGCCGAGGATGCTCGCAACCGGGCCGAAGGCCTCGACCTCGTGCACCGCGGCAGCCTGGGCGTCAGCGAAGTGCAGGAGCATCGGTGCCACGAAGGCGCCGGCGGGGGCGGCCGCAGTGGTTCCGTTCGCGCGGGTGATGGGCGGGGCATCCGTCGTGCCGATGACGAGCTCGCCGCCCGCCTCGATGAGCCGGGAGACCTGGCGCAGCACCTCGTCGCGCTGGGCGATCGAGGCGAGGGGGCCCATGGTCACGCCCGGCACGCGAGGGTCGCCGAGCACGATTCGGGCCTCGATTCGGGCGCGCACGGCAGCGATGACGTCGTCGACGCCTGAAGCCGGCACGATCACCCGGCGAATCGCGGTGCACTTCTGGCCGGCCTTGACCGTCATCTCGGTGACGACCTGCCGCACGAAGGCGTCGAATTCCGGCGTACCGGCCACGGCATCAGGGCCGAGCACGGACGCGTTGACGGAGTCGGTCTCGATGGTGAACCGCACGCCGCCGGTCTGGACGGAATCGTTCGCGCGGAGTTTCTCGGCGGTCGACGCGGAACCGGTGAAGGCGACGAGGTCTCCGAGGCGCACCTCGTCGAACAGGGTCGGCACGCTGCCGGAGACCAGCTGCAGCGAACCGGCGGGCAGCAGGCCGGAGTCGACGAGGATGCGCACGACGGCTTCGGTGACGTAGCCCGACGGCGTCGCGGGTTTGACAAGGGTGGGCATGCCCGCGAGGAAGGCGGGGGCGAACTTCTCGAGGGCTCCCCAGACCGGAAAGTTGAAGGCGTTGATCTGCACCGCGACGCCGGGGAGGCGGGTGTACACGTGCCGAGCGAGAAAGGAGCCGTCCTTGGAGAGCGGTTCGACCGGGCCGTCGACATAGACGTGCGCGTTGGGCAGGTCGCGGCGGCCCTTCGAGGAATACGTGAACAGCACGCCGATTCCGCCGTCGATGTCGACCGTCGAGTCGATCGTGGTCGCTCCCGTGCGGCTGGAGAGGGCGTAGAGCTCGGGTTTTTTCTCGGTGAGGAGCAGCGCCATCTGCTTGAGCCGCATTGCGCGCTGGTGGAAGGTGAGTTCGCCGAGCGCGGCCTGGCCGACCGTGCGGGCGTAGTCGAGTGCCGAGCCGAGGTCGAGGCCGGCGGCGCTGACCCGGGTGACGAGTTCACCGGTTGAGGCATCGAGCACGAGGGCAGGCGGGGACGCGGTGACGGCAGCGGCGGAGGGGGTGCACCAGGCCCCCTCGAGGTAGCTCGGCAGCACAGCACGGAGAGGACTCGGTGTCATCGTGCGCTCCGGGCGTCGCGCAGCACGCGGCTGGTTTCCGGCCAGGCATAAAAACCCTGGCCGGACTTGCGGCCGAGTTTGCCCTCGGCGACGAGCCGGCGCAGCAGGGCCGGCGGTTCGAAGCGGGCGCCGAGCTGCGCGTGCAGGTATTCGGCGATGCCGAGGCGCACGTCGAGGCCGACGAGGTCGGTCAGTTTCAGCGGGCCGACCGGGTGTTTGTAGCCGAGCACCATGGCGGCGTCGATATCCTCGGCGGAAGCCACGCCGTCTTCGAGCATGCGGATCGCCTCCAGGCCGAGGGCGAGTCCGAGCCTCGACGACGCGAAACCGGGGGCGTCGCTGACCGTGATCGGCGTTTTGCCGAGCGCGACGGCCCAGGCCTGGGCATCCGCCGCCAGCTCGTGGCTCGTGAAGGTGCCCACGACGATTTCGACAAGGGCGGATGCCGGCACCGGGTTGAAAAAATGCAGCCCGAGAAACTGGGCGGGCCGATCGAGTTCTGCCGCGAGGGCGTTGATGGAGATCGAGGACGTGGCGCTGGCCAGCGCGGCGCTGTCGCAGAGAACGGCTTCGATGCGCCGCAGGGCATCCACCTTGAGTTCGAGCTGCTCGGGAATCGCCTCCACGACCAGGTCGCGGTCGCCGAACAGGTCACAATCGACGCCGACGACGAGGCGGTCGCTGAGCTCGGCGAGGGTTTCCCCGGTTGCGCCCCGAGTGATGCTCGCGGCGATGACGCGCAGGAGGCGTTCGCGGGCGGCATCCGCTTCGAGGGAATTTCGTTCGACGAGGGTGAGGTGCGCGCCGGCCAGGAGGAAGGCGTGGGCGATGCCCGCGCCCATGCGGCCGCCGCCGAGCACGCCCACGCGGTCGGGCACGCCGTCTTCGCCGCGGTCGCCGATTTCCAGTCCTGTTGTGGTCATGAGTGTTCCTCCAGGTCGTCGGCGTCGAGACGGGTTGCAGACTCACGGTACGCCCCGACCGGCCGTCTCCCGACGATCGCGCGGACGAGCGAATAAGCAACCGACCGTTCGGAAAGTAATTCTGGCAGATGGCGGAGTGCGCGGCAAGAGCGAGAAATTCACCAACTGGGGATGCCCGAGCCCCCCACGGGCGGCGGCTCTGTGCAAGCATGAACCATGGCCAACTACCGCCCCGTCGGAGATGACTTCGTGCGGCCGACGCCACCACGACTCGGTCGGATCGCAGCGCTCGAAGTGCAGGCCGGAATCAGTGAGGGCGCACTCGAGCTGCCGAGCCTGAACACAGCTGACCCGATCGACTTCGTCGACGTGAGCTACGAAATTCGCGGTGGCGCGGAGCACGGCCGGGGATTGACGGGCGCGGTGCGCACCTTCTTGCGGCCCGACGACACCTCCTGGGCGAGCGTGGAACGCCTCGCGGCGAGCCACGTGCTGGATCGGGTGCGCTTCGACACCCGCGAGGTCACCGAGCCGGTGCCGGACTGGGAACGCGTGGTGGTGCGGGTGGACGGCACCAAGCTCGCGGCCCGATACTCGATCTGCAGCGGATACGAAGCGGTCGCCTTTCGCGCCGGCGATCGCATCGTGAGCAGTGTCTTCTCGGTCTTCGATGCCTCCCTCTTCGACTCGTCGTTTCGCACGTTCATCTGGCCGCGCCCGACCGCCTAGCCCCCGAAATCTCGCGAGTGAGCAGTTTATGCACTTCCCGAGCTCGGGAAGTGCATAAACTGCTCACTCGCGAAAACGCACGGGCTCTGGATGGGAGCCGTGGGTCGGGCCACAATGGGGGAAACATCCGTTGCCGCTGCGAGTGTCCTTCTGGCGTGCTCGTATCTTTTGAAGGGAGATCCTCCCATGCGCAAAGTTTTCGCTGTGCTGTCCGTACTTCTGACCGCGTCTCTCGTTCTTCAGTTCTACCTCGCCGCCGTCGGCGTCTTCAGCGACCCCGAGGACGAACTCTTCGCGCTTCACGGCACCAACGGCCGCATCGTATTGCCGATCCTGGCCCTGCTGGTGCTGCTCGCCGCCGTCTTCGCCCGCGCCGGCCGCCGGGTCATCTGGCTCAGCGCGCTGCCGCTGATACTCGTGCTGTTCCAGACCGTGCTGTTCATCGTGGTTGGGGCCGCGTTCGGCCTGACGGAGGAAGACCAGGTGATTCCGCTCGCGGCGACCCTCGTCATCGCCCTGCACGCGATTGTCGGGCTGACGGCCTTCTTCGTCGCGACCATGCTGATTCGCCGGTCGTGGCCGGGGGCGTTTCCGCGGCAGGGGGCCGGCGGGGAACCGGCCCTCGTCGGCGCGTCGGCGCCCGTCGGCGTAACCGACGCCGCGGCACGGTCGGCTGAGCCGGTCCGGTCCGAGCCCGTACGGTCCGAGCCGGTCCAGCCTGCGTCCGAGAGGGGCCGCCGCGCTACCCGGGACGACGAGTGAGTCGGCCCGGCTGAGCCCGCCACGCTGATCGATTCTCCGGGCCGGCCATGACCACCACCCAGCTCATCGCCCTCGACCTCGTCACGGCGACCGCCACGGTCGCCTGCTGGCTGGCCGCGGGAGTTCTCGCCGCGGGCACGTTGGCTTCGGGCGCGCCGACGGATGCCGCGGCCGACGCGGCGCGGCGTCGTCGCGCCCGACACGCGCTCGCCTTGATCGCCTCGGGCATCCTCGCGTTGCTCGCCCAGGCGGCCGTGGTTGTTCTGCTGTCCACGCGTGGCTGGTGGTTCGTGCAGGAGAAGGTGGTTTTTGCGCTGCCCGTGACGCTGGTGGCCACGGTCGCCGCGGCGCTGCTGGCCGGGCCGGCGCTGGTGCGAATCGCCCGTGGGCGCTCGGCGTCCGGTTCTCGGGCATCCGTCACGACCGCGGTGGTGTCCGCGTGCGCGGCGAGCGTGGCCGGACTCGCCGCCCGACAGCTGGTCGGCTACCCGCTGACCCTCGGTGCGGCCGCCACCCTGCTGCTGCTCACGACCCTCGCAACCTGGCTCAGTTATGTGATCCTCGCCGGGCTGGGCCGGCGACTGCTGGTGGGGGTCGCCGGGCTGACCGCGTTGGTGGTGGGCGCATCCGTCGGCAGCGCCTGGCTCGGCGACGTCGCCGCACCAGGCTCCCTCGCCGCAGCCCATGCGGCGCACGCGGGTGAGGCTGCGGCAGCGACCACTCCGGCCGGGTCGGTGGTGTCGGTGGCCGACCTGCGGACCCCCGCGGAGGCATCGCCGACCGGCGACGTGAAACGGTTCGCGCTGACCGCGCAGCAGCAAGTCGTGACCCTCGAGGGCGTCGGCACGGTGAACGCCTGGAGCTACGGCTCCGTGCCCGGGCCCGAGGTGCGCGTCACCGAGGGCGATCTGGTCGAGGTGACCCTCGCCAACCGGGACATCGGCGCCGGGGTGACGATCCACTGGCACGGATATGACGTTCCGAACGGCGAGGACGGCGTGGCCGGCGTCACCCAAAATGCGGTGCTCCCGGGCGAGAGCTTCACCTACCGGTTCACCGCCGACGACCCGGGAACGTACTGGTACCACACCCACCAGGCCTCCGCCGAGGGGGTGCAGCGCGGCCTGTACGGCACCCTCGTGGTGCTGCCGCGCGGCGGAATCGCCGAGGCAGTCGACCTCGCGCTGCCGGTGCACGCGCTCGGCGGCGCACTGCTGATGGGGGACGCGACCACCGAGCAGCGGCGGGCGGTTGCGGCCGGGGCGAGGGTGCGCATCCGCTTGATCAACACCGACCAGGTGCCGCGACGCTTTCGCGTGACGGGGACCGCGTTCGAGGTTGCGGCGGTCGATGGGCGCGACCTCAACAGGCCGACCGCGATCGAGGATCGAGCCCTGCGACTGCCGGCCGGGGGCCGTCTGGATGTGACGCTCAGCATGCCGAACAGCCCGGTTCGGGTGACGACGGATGCATCCCCGCGCGCCGGACTCACCCTCTCACCGGGAGCGGCGGCCCGAAGCGACACCGCGATCGAGCCGCACGACGGACCCGATCTGGACCTGCTCGGCTACGGTACGCCGGAGGCAGCGGCGATGCCGGAGGGATCCGGAACGGTGCTCGCATCGATGGTGCTCGACCGGCTGCCGCGCTTTCGGCACGGCCTGCCCAGCGTGGCGTACACCGTTGACGGCGCCGTGTTTCCGCACATCGACAGCATCGAGGTGACCGAGGGTGATGTGGTGCGGCTGACCGTGGCCAACCGCGGCTGGGAGACGCATCCGATGCACGTGCACGGGCACCACGTGCTCGTGCTCAGCCGCAACGGCGTGCCCGCCTCCGGATCGCCGCTCTGGCTCGACACCTTCGACGTGCAGCCCGGGGAGGTGTGGGAGGTCGCCTTTCTGGCCGACAACCCCGGTATCTGGATGGATCACTGCCACAACCTCGACCACGCGGCCGAGGGCATGATGATGGCGCTGCGCTATCGCGGCGTGACTACTTCGTTCGAGCAGGGCGGCGCCCACTCCAACCGTTCCGAGTAGCGACGTCTCCGGCTCGCGAGTGAGCAATTTATGCACTTCCCGTGCTCGGGAAGTGCATAAATTGCTCACTCGCGGATGTCTGGGGCCGGGATGCAGAGAAGGGGCACCCTCCGCTGTGCGGTGGATGCCCCTTCGGGTCGATGTGGTTGGCGCTACAGGGCCGAGTTTCTCAGCGCCCCGGTGGTGCGGCGGCGCGCGGCGATCGTCAGCGCCAGGCCACCGAGCACCAGGAGGGTCAGGGCGAGCGAGCCCGACGACAGGTTGGCTCCGGTTTCACTCAGCGGCACGGTGAGCGCCGCAGAGGTGTAGGAGATTCCGTTCTCGTCGAGAAAGACGATGTGGTGGGTACCGGTTGGGATTCCGGCCGGCATGATGAAGCTGCCGCTGATTCGGCCTTGGGCGTCGGCGACGAGGGTGCCCAGCAGCACGGGGCTGGAATGCAGCCAGATCTCGACGACCTCGAAGGGAGCGAAGCCGTCACCGGTGATCGGGATGCTGGTCCCCGGGGCGAGCGTGGCCGCCGGCATCGTCACCCGGTCGCTCTGAGCACCGACAACCGACGTGGCGGTCGAGGTTCGAGTTTCGTCCCTGGTAGGGGCCGACGTCGGGGTTGGTGAAGCGGTGGCGCTCGGGTCCGGTGTGGAGTTTGTTTCCGCTGCCTGAACCAATTCGGTTTCGTCGCTGTGGAAAGGGGCCGAGCCGGCCGCCGTGCCGGTTATCCGGACACTCAAAGCACTACCGAGGTCGGCCTCGGTGAGGGTATACGTGCTGGACTCTCCGACAAGGGCATAGCTCCCGTTAGACCGATACCAGCTGTAGCTCAGCTCTGCATCAGACGGTAACCAGGAGCCCGTCACGCTGAGGGTCTCGCCCACGCGGGCCTCGCCGGCGATGGTTGGTTTGCCCGAGAGAGGGTACGCCGTGCCGTCGAGCATCACGGTAGCGTCGATGTTTGGAACCTCGCCAGCGTCGGGAACAACGATTGTCTCCGCACTGTCACGAGTCGCGGCGTTGCCGTAGTAGACCGGGGCAAACCCTGTCGCTGATCCGTTCCCGCCAAAGCTCACTTTGTAGTTTCCAGCTGGCAGCGAACCCACCGAATATGAGCCGTCGGAGGCCGTGTATGCCCGGTCGATGGACCAATAAGTTCCTACTGCGTCGAGCACCGTGACGGGGATTCCCTCAGCCGGTGTTGTCACGCCCTGAATATTCTTCGACACTACTCCGGAGACCATGCTGCCCTGCTTGAGGACGGCGTTGACCGTGATGTCAGCGGCATTGAAATTCACACTGTTATACAGCGAATTCAGAAGTCCGAACCCGCCCTGCGAATACGGCGCAAAAACCCTCAAAGAGTCGATATCGGAGGTTAGCCCAGTGATCACGTAGCGACCATCGTTATCCGTCACTGCGCTTGCAGATGGCACGCTCCCTTGTGAATCGCTTACGGAGACGTATGCTCCAGCGACCGCAACGATGCCATCCGGCGTCTCGCCGGTGACCGTGCCCGAGATTGTCAGGTTCTCGGTGGTCGTCGCTGTGGTGGTTGCCGCGGCATCCTCCCCCACGGCCGTGGCCGGAGCCGCCGTGAGCGCCCCGAAGGTCAGGACGGCCGCAACGGTAAGGGCCAGCGCGATGCTGCCCTCGCGGATGCGGGTGAAGAAGTTCGCCATGATTGCCTTTGATCTGTGCCAGCGCCGGTCATGCGAGCATGCCTCAACGAGCGGAGCGGAGCTCGCCCCGTCCAGTTTATGTGGCAATACATAGCCACGAGGCGCGTTCGAGCCTGCGCGTGGCCCCAGTTCGGGAGGACCCGCAGGCGCCGGGCATACAACAGGGCACCCGCCGATCGGCGGGTGCCCTGTTGTGCGTGCGCGTCTAGTTAGACGTTGGCGAGCTCCTGGATGGCAGCATCACCGGGGCCGGCCGACATGTAGCTGGCCTCGATCTCGGCACGGTCGAGCAGCTCGTCCATGCGGCGCTTGCGCTGCTTCGGGATGAGCGTGACGACGGTTCCGGTCTTGCCCGCGCGGCCCGTACGGCCCGAGCGGTGCAGGTAGGTCTTGTACTCGTCGGGCGCGTCGGCCTGGATGACCAGGTCGATGTCGTCCACGTGGATTCCGCGAGCCGCGACGTCGGTGGCGACGAGAACATTGACCCGGCCGCTCGTGAGCATCTGCAGGTTGCGGGTACGGCGGGCCTGGTTCAGGTCACCGTGCAGGCTGGTGGCCTTCACGCCGGCGTCTTCGAGCTGCTCGGCGAGCTGCTCGGCGTAGGCACGGGTGCGGCTGAAGATGAGCGTCTTGCCGTCGCGGTTGACGAGCTCTTCGATGATGCGGCTCTTGTCGCGGTGCTCGATGACGAGAACGCGGTGGTCGATCGTGGAGGAGGCCTGGTCTTCACCGGCGACCTCGTGCACGGCCGGGTTGGTCAGGAATTCCTTGACCAGCGAGGCGACGCCCTTGTCGAGGGTGGCGGAGAAGAGCAGCTTCTGGCCGCCCTTCTTGGTCTGACGCAGGATGCGCTGCACGGGCTCGAGGAACCCGAGGTCGCACATGTAGTCGGCCTCGTCGAGCACGGTGACGACAACTTCGGACAGGTCGAGGCGACCCTGATCGATGAGGTCTTCGATGCGGCCGGCGGTGCCGATGATGATGTCCACGCCGCGCTGGAGGGCGCTGACCTGGCGGTACTGCGGCACTCCGCCGTAGATCTGGGTGGTGAAGAGGCCGACGCTGCGGGCGATGGGCTGCACGGTACGGTCGATCTGCAGCGCGAGCTCACGGGTCGGGGCGAGGATGAGCGCGCGGGGCTTGCGGGCCATCTTGCGGTCCTTGGCGCCGTTGTTCTCCATCAGCTTCTCGACCAGCGGAGCGCCGAAGGCGATCGTCTTGCCGGAACCGGTCTTGCCACGGCCGAGCACGTCGCGGCCGGCGAGCACGTCGGGGATCGTGGCGGCCTGGATCGGGAACGGTGACGGAGCGCCGAGGGCGGCGAGCTCACGCACGATGTTCTCGCCGAGGCCCAGGTCACCGAAGGTGACGCCGACGACATCGGATGCCGTCGTCGCGATGGCTTCGAGGCGCTCAAGGACGACGTCGTCGCCACCGGCGAAGGTCGGCTTGGCGCCGTTTTCGCTGCGCTTCGGGTAGAACTTGCTGTCGCCGTCGTCCGAACGCGAGGGGCGGTCGTTACCGAAATCGCGGCGGGGCGGGCGGTCGTCGTTGGAACGGCGCGGGGCGCGGTCCTCAAAGCTGCGGGGAGCGCGCTCGGCGCGGTCGCCGTAGGACGGACGCTCGGTGCGGGCGGGACGCTCGCTGCGGTCACCGTACGAGGGACGCTCGGTGCGGGGCGCGCTGCTGCGGTCGCCGTAAGACGGGCGGTCGTTGTTGTAGGCCGGGCGCTCGGTGCGCGGGGCACGGTCGCCGTAGGACGGACGCTCGGTGCGCGGGGCGCTGTTGCGGTCGCCGTAGGACGGGCGTTCGTTGTTGCGGTCGTTGTTGTAGGCAGGACGGTCCGTGCGCGGGGCGCGGTCACCGTACGAGGGCCGGTCGTTGGAACGGGCCGGACGGTCGTTGCGGTCGCCGTACGACGGACGGTCGCCACGGGGAGCACTGTTGTTACGGTCACCATAAGAGGGACGGTCGTTCGAGCGGGCCGGACGGTCGTTGCGGTCGCCGTACGACGGACGGTCGCCACGGGGAGCACTGTTGTTACGGTCACCATAAGAGGGACGGTCGTTCGAGCGGGCCGGACGGTCGTTGTTGTAGGCGGGGCGCTCGGTGCGGGCACCGGTCGCCGGGCGCTCGGAGCGGCCGGCGCCATAGGCGGGGCGGTCTCCGTAGGCGGGACGATCGTTTGCCTTCGCGGCACGCTCATCGGCGTTCCAGCGGGCCTTCTTGGGCGCACCCTCGTCAGCGCGGAAGCCGCGGTGACCGGGGCTCTTGCTGCCCTGATTGTTCGAGCCACCCCGGTTCGGGGCGCCCTTTGCAGAGTACTTCGGGTCGTAATTCTTACCGCCGACGGCGGGATTCTTGCTCTGAGGCATAGAAATGTTCCTGGGTTATGTTCAGTACATGGCAGAACAACGTCGCACATGCGACGATCTGAGAACCCGGGCAGTCTATGGCCGGGGCCGTTCACATACAGTGATTTTTCACCAGCGGATTACTGGGAAACCGGCCCAACTTGACTTACAAACCCATCTGCGCACACGTGAAGAAAGCGCAGTGTCAAGAGCCGACTTGTTTACGCTACCGGACAACGGGCACAATGTCACGCTTTGGTGCCAAAATTGTGGCAATCCGATCAATGCCGTCTGAATCAGTGCCGCCCGGATCAGTGTCGGTGCTGCAGGTCCCAGGCCGGGAACGGATCCGGCGTCGCGCACCACTGCGTGGGCCCCGCCAGAAACTCGGCGTCGTTCAGCAAGCACTCGTTGAGGTTGCGGGTGAGTCGGTTCACGTCGAGGTTACGGCCGAAGAAGGCGATCTCCTGCCCCCAGGGGGAATCGGGGTCGTTGGTGAGCATGCCGGTCGGCTCGAAGGTGATCGTGCCGCCGACACTGCTCCACGACCCCACGACGCCCGGCCGGGACGCGAGCCGGAACAGCCCCCGCGAGCGCAGGATATCGCCGGACTCCCCCGAACGGTTCGCGAAGAAGTGCGCGAGCCGGGCCGGGTGAAAGGGGCGCACGTCGCGGTAGACGACACAGGAGAGTCCCTGCGGGCTCTGCGAGAGCAGCGCATCACCGTTCAACTGGCGCACCCAGCCGGGACTGCGCGCCAGCCAGGCGTGCATGTCGCGCCGGGGCGCTGGCCACGACGCGGCGGCCCCCTCTCCGTGAATGGCGAAGACGATGAAACTCGAGGGGTTGAGCAGCCGCACGAAGTCGCGAATGTCGCCACACTCCACGCGTCGCACGAGGTCGCTCTTGTTAATCACGACGACGCTCGCCCACTCGATCTGCTCGATGAGCGCATCGCCTCGGGTGCGGTCGGAGGGGGCGGGATCGTTGAAAGCGCCGACATCCGCTGCCTCATGAACGGGCAGCGAACCGTCGCTCGCGTCGCTCTGCAGGTCCTCCCAGAAACGCGAGGCATCGAGCACGGTGACGAGGTCGCCGAGGCGCACGCTGGCCGCGCCGCGCTGCTCATTGCGGTCGGGGGCGAGAAAGCTCGCGACTTCGAGCGGGCCGATCGAGGGATGAGCCTCGACGAAGACCTCGCGCACGCCGGGCACCGCGCTGCCCTGCCAGGCCTGCCACGGCGCGGCGGCGAGGGGACTGGCGGCCAGAGTGTCGGCATCATCGGGCATGAGCGCCCGCGGGTGAATCGCGGTGCCGCCCAGGGCACGGGCGACGGATGACTTTCCCGCGCCGGGAAGGCCGCTCACCACATTGACCCTGAGGAAATCTTCTGTTTGCATGCCTGCTAGCCTAATTGATAGTGATTATCAATAAGAAATCGAAGGAGACACGATGAAGGTTCGCAATTCGCTCAAAAGGCTCAAGCTGGTGCCCGGATCCCAGGTAGTGCACCGCCGCGGCCGGGTGTTCGTGATCAACAAGCTGAACCCGCGCGCCAAGGCTCGCCAGGGCTAAGCCTGACCGGGTCAGGCTCGGCCGAGCGTTGCACGCTCGTCGTCGCGCTCGCCTGCGATTCGGCGCGGGCGAGCGGCGGGCGTATTCTCAGGGCACACCGCAGCGCCAGCGGCCCGACCGCTCGCCCCCGGAGATCCGTGACCACTCGCCCCCGCCCTTCGGGCCGGCACCGCCTGCGTACCATGCTCGTGGTGGGTGCCGTCGCGATCGTGGCGACCATGCTGTTGGCCGGTTTTCACACCCAGCTCTCCGATCTGCGCCCCGACGACCGCAGCGACGAGGCCAGCGAGCTGCTGACCCCCGCGATTATCGGCATCCGCACCTTCGTGCCCGCCGGCGACGTGCGGGTCGACGAAGATGTGGAGTACGCCACCGAGCTCGACGGAACACCCCTCACCCTCGACGTGTGTTCGCCCGCCCAGCCCACGCCGAGCCCGACCGCAGTCCCGGCCGCCGCGGCCAGCACCGCTCCGACCGAGACCACGGATGCCCCGGCCACGCCCACCGAGCCCGCAAACGCCGGGGCCGCGAGCGACGACACCGACACCGATGCGGAGAGTGACGACGACGCGAGCGCGGAACTGCTTCCCGCGGTGCTCTCGATTCACGGCGGCAGCTGGGCCCGCGGCGACAAGGCCAACAGCGACTGGCGTGCGGTCTGCGAGTGGCTCGCGAGCGAAGGTTTCGTCGCGTATTCGGTGAACTACCGACTGGTGCCCGACGTCGTATTTCCGGCGGCACTCGACGACCTGACCGCGGCCGTGAACTGGATGCGCAGCGCGGACAACGCCGAGGAATACGGCATCGACCCCGATCGGATCGGCGTGTTCGGAGGTTCCGCCGGCGCCAATCTTGCGGCCGTACTGGGCGCGACCGGATCCGGGTCACTCACCGAGGGGGCGCGCGTCGCGGCGGTTGCCGCACTCTCCGGACCCGTCGACCTCACCTACGAGGGGCTCGTCTCGATCGGCGCGAGCGACAGCCTGCAACAGATTGCCCGGGAGTACGTGGGCTGCGACTCGCTGCAGGACTGCGACGCGGCGGCCGAGGCATCCGTCGCTGATGCACTCGACCGCACTGACCCGCCCGTATTCATCGGAACGTCCGAGGAAGAGTACGTGCCCCTGCTGCAGTCCACGGACTATGCGGAGGCCCTCGCCGACCTCGACATCGACCATGAACTGGTGACCGTGCCCGGCGCGCTGCACTCGATCGGAATCCTCGACGAGGCGATGCGCTCCCGGGTCGCGACGTTCCTGCACCAACACCTCGGCGCCTAGCCCGCGCGGCCTTCACCCCCGTTTTGGGGCGACCTGACGTGTCGCGGTTGTGAGGCCGCACTTCGACTGCAATACTGTCGCCGCCGACCCAGCCGAGTCGGTTCACAACGGAGTGGGGTTGCGAGTGCTCTCGAAACTGAGTTTTCGTCGCCTTGCTCCGGCCCGGGCGGCTGCGTGGGCGAAAGCACTGGCGGTGTTGCTGGCTTTTGGGGTGGTGTTCGGCCCCGCGCTCGGGATGATGTCAGCGAGCGCCGCGGAAATCACGGCCAGTGACGCGACCCTCGCTGAACCCGCGCCCGGCCCGACAGCCACAGCCACAGCCACAGCCACAGCCACAGCGGAGCCCACTGCGAGTTCTACTCCGATTTCTCCTTCGAGTCCTGAGCCGTCCGCTGGCCCTGGCGCCGAGGTGACACCTACACCTACGCCTACGCCTACGCCTACGCCTACGCCTACGTCGACGCCCACGCCCACGCCCACGCCCACGCCCGCAAGCGAAGCGTTACCTCCGCCGACCCCAACCCCAACTCCGGCTCCGTCCCCGACTTCGACTCCACCGAGCCTCCCCCGTATCCTGCCCAGTATCCTGCCCCTCCCCGCCCCGTCAGCACCATTCGAGCCTCAGGCCGACCCGATCCCTCAGGCCGTGCAGCTGCCGGCCGAGTTCACGTTGCGCGCGGCCATCGTCGCTGCCGAGCGTGCCGCGCAGAGTGCCGCCGATCGCGCGGCGGAGGCGGAGCGGGCATCCGCGGCCCGAACGGCGCGCATCATGACCGCCCTGGACGAATACGACGCGGCGCTGGCCGTGGTGGAGGTGGCGACCCGCGCCGACGCCGACGTGCGCGCGGACTACGACACGGCGGTCAGCCAGTACGGTCTCGTCCACCGACTCGCCGGCTCCGCGGCCCGCACGGCAACGGCCTCGCAGAATTCTCTGGCGACACTGGTTCGGGCGATGGCCCAGGGCAAATCCGGTACCGCCACGGTCGATGCCCTGCTCGACGGAGACGCCGACGCCAACCTGCTCTACCGGCTCGGGGCGCTGGAACGCCTGGACACCCTGACCGAAAACATCACCACCGTGCGGGCACGGGTCGTCGCCGACCGGGAACGTGCCGACGACCTCGCCGAGCAAGACGCCCGACTCACCGCCGCCCTGAACCAGGACGTGGTCAGCGCAGCGGCCGCGCGACTGGTCGACGCCACCGCCCAGGCCGATGCGAGCCGCGGCCGGCTGTTGGCGCTCGGATCCGAACTCTCCCTGAGCGCCGCACTCTTCCCGAGTGACGGTGTCTTGAACGCCGGCATCACGCTCGCCTCCTTGCTCTCGGCAGCGGATGCCGGACTGCTCAGCGATCAGGGCTGGGCGCTGCCCGCGGTCGGCCGCGTCACGAGCGGCTACGGCCCCCGACCGGACCGGCCGCTTGCCGGGGTGAGCGCCGTGCACTATGGCACCGATCTGGGAGCTGCCTGCGGCGCGGGCGTCTCTGCGGCAACCTCCGGCATTGTCGCCGCGGTCGGCGAGGTCGGTAGTTACGGAAATTGGATCCTGATCGACCACGGCGACGGCGTCGCCACCGGCTACGCCCACGTCGCGACCGGGTCGACGCGCGTGGCCGTCGGGGACCAGGTCGCGGCCGGGCAGGTGATCGCCGCGGTCGGCAGCACCGGCGCCTCCACGGGCTGCCACCTGCACTTCGAGGTGCGCCTCGGGGGGATTCGGGTCGATGCGGCGCCCTTCATGGAGTCCCGCGGCATCCGCTTGCCCGGGGCTGCACCCTCGGTCATCCCCCGCGAGTGAGCAATAAATGCACTTCCCGAGCGTGGGAAGTGCATTTATTGCTCACTCGCGAAAGTTTGCGGCCGGTGCGGCGCGGGTGTGGTTGAGTGGGGGATGGGGAAAATACGCACGATCGGGACTTCTCTTCTGGGCGCCATGACGATTGCGGTGCTGGCGGGCTGCGCGGGGCCGGCAGCGCCGGGCACGACGGCAGCGTCATCCGCGGCCCCCACCCCGGCTCCCAGCAGCACTTCGACGCCCGCGCCGGCGCCCACCTCCTCTCCGGCCGGCTCGAACACGGGGTCCACCGACACCTGGAAAATCGGCCCGAACGGCGAGTGTGACGCGGGCCAGCTCGCCTTCGCCCTCGAATCGCGGCCGATGGACAGCGGCATGAGCCAGTTTTATTGGAATTTGTCGATGACCAACACGAGCGACACCGTATGCACCCTGACCGGGTACCCTCAGGTGCAGCTCATGAGCTCGGGTCAGGGCATTGGCGCCGCGGCCGGGCGCGACACCGGGTCGGGACAGACGGAAGGGGTCGTCGAGATGCCGCCGGGGGCATCCGCTTACAGCCTGCTGCACCTCTCGCAGGCCGGCGTCTACGACTGCCCCATCGTTCCGGTCACCGAGCTCGCCGTGACCCCGCCGTACTGGGATGTGTCGCGCACCGTTGCCACGCCGAATGAGATCGACGGATGCGACGACCTCAGCACCGAGATCGTGCGGGCGGGCCCGCTCACCGCCACTCCCCGCGAGTGAGCAACGCGAGTGAGCAATAAGTGCACTTCCCGGGCGCGGGAAGTGCAAAAACTGCTCACTCGCGAAATCACACGCGAGACCGGCTACATGGCGCGGGTAGCGGATGCGGGGTGCGTGCGGCTGCGGGCAGCGGCGCGCCGTTCGCGCGGGGACTCCACCACGTAGTACAGCACCGGGAGCACCACGAGGGTGAGCAGCGTCGAGGAGACCAGGCCGCCGATCACCACGAGCGCGAGTGGCTGCGAGATGAAGCCGCCCTGCCCGGTGAGGCCGACCGCCATCGGCAGCAGGGCGAAGATCGTGGCGAGCGCCGTCATCAGGATCGGACGTAGCCGCCGGCTCGCGCCGTTGACGAGCGCGTCGTGCACCGATTGCCCGCGCCGCCGGTACTGGTTGACGAGGTCGACGAGCACGATCGCGTTCGTGACGACGATTCCAATCAGCATCAGCACGCCGATCAGCGAGGGCACCCCGAGCGGGATACCGGTGATCACCTGCAGCGCGATCGCACCGGTCGCCGCGAACGGCACCGATACGAGCAGCAGCAGCGGCTGCAACAGCGACCGGAATGTGGCGACCATCACGATGTAGACGATCAGGATCGCCACGAGCATCGCGATTCCGAGCTGCTCGAAGGCCTCGGTCTGGTCGGCGCTGACGCCGCCGAGTTCGGCGGTCGCGCCGGCCGGCAGGTCGGTGTCGTCGAGCGCCGCGGTGATCTCAGCGTTCGCGGTGCCAAGGTCGTCACTGTTCGGCGTCGCCGAGACCGTCGCGGTGCGCAGCCCCTTCGTCGTGGTGAGGTTCGATGGCCCGTCGACCTGGGCGACGGTCGCCAGGGTGTCGAGGGCGACGGTGCCGGTGCGGGTGGTGATGGGAAGGGCGGCGAGCTCGGCGGACGTGGTGGGCGGGGCATCCGTCTGCAGGTACACCGACAGCGAGCGCGCGTCGATGACGATCGACCCGATCACGCTGGGCTGCATCGCCTGCGAGACGAGGGTGCCGAGGGCGAGTTCGCTCAGGCCGGCCTCCGCGGCGGCGGCGCGATCCACGGTCACGGCGAGGTAGGGCCGCGACGCCGCGAGGTTGCTGGTGCTCTGCTCGATCGCGTCGAGGCCTGATACCGCGGCGAGGATGTCGTCGGCGGCGACCTGCAGGTCGGCATCCGTCTGCGCGGTCACGTTGATCTCGATGTCCGACGACGACCCGAAGCCGTCGGAGGCCGCGATCGTGATCTCGCCCGCGCCCTCGAGGTCGTCCAGCTCGGCGCGCGCACGGTCCTGCACGGCATCCGCGTCGGCGCTGTCGTCGGTGGTCACGGAGTAGCTGACCGTGCTCGTCGAGGGCGCCCCGCCGCGAAACGCGCTCTGCAGGTTGCTGCCACCGATCGAGACCTGCACGATACTGACGCCGTCAAGGCCGCGCAGGGTCTCGTCGACGGCGACGGATGCCGCATCCTGCGCCGCGAGGCTGGTGCCGACCGGCAGCACCTGGCTGACCCGAAAGGTATCCTGGCCGGTCGAGCCGAGAAAGTTCACCTTCATGAACGGCAGCAGGGCGACCGTGCCACCCAGGACGAGCACTGCCATCAGGAGGGTCGCGACGGAATGGCGCAGGGTCCAGCCGATGATCGGCAGGTAGCCCTTCTGCAGGCGGCCGGGGTTCTCGGCGAGTTCGGGCGCCTGGTCGGGGTTCGGGCGGGGGTTCTCGTCGACGGCGGCGGATGCCCCGTGCCGGGTTCCCTGCGTCGCCGCAGGCACCGCGGGCTGGGCGGCGAGTTCGGCCTCGACCATCGACCCGCCCGGCGCCACGGCAGCTGCGGCGATCCGAGCCGCCGACGCGGCCGAGACCGCTGCTGCTGCGGCCACGGCAGCGGCATTGGCGGCCTCGAGCGCCGCGGCGGCGACGGTCGCGGTCGCGGCATCGGCCTTGGCTGCCCTGTCCAGGGCCCGGGGAGACAGCGACTTCGCCGACCCGGCACCGGCGGCCTTCGGCGCCCGCAGAAACCAGTAGGCCAGCACCGGCACGATCGTGAGGGCCACCAGCAGTGACGCGAGCAGCGCGATCGTCACGGTCAGGGCGAAGGGGCGAAACAGCTCCCCGGTCGATCCGCCGACAAACGAGATCGGCAGGAACACCGTGACCGTCGTGATGGTCGACGCGGTGATCGCGCCGGCGACCTCGCGCACGGCCTCGACGATGGTCTGCGCCCGGTCGGAGCCGGCCACGAGGTGGCGTTTGATGTTCTCGATCACGACGATCGAGTCGTCGACGACACGGCCGATCGCAATCGTCAGCGCGCCGAGGGTGAGGATGTTGAGCGAGTAGCCCACGGCCTGCAGGCCGACGAAGGTGATCAGCACCGAGGTCGGGATGGAGATCGCCGTGACGAGCGTCGCCCGCACCGACAGCAGGAAGACCAGGATCACGAGCACGGCGAAGATGAGGCCGAGAATGCCCTCCTGGGTGAGGGCGTCGATCGATTCCTGAATGAAGGGGGCCTGGTCGAAGACGACGGTGAAGGTCGTGCCGGCGACGGCGTCCTCCAATCGGGGCAGGATATCGCGCACGGCGGTCGAGACATCGACCGTGTTCGCGGCGGGAACCTTGGTCACCGCGATGGTCAGCGCGGGTTCGCCGTTGACCCGGGACACGCTCTGCACGGGATTGTCGCCGAGGGCGACCGCGGCGACGTCACCGATTGTCGTCAGGGCGGGGGTCGCCGCGGCCGCGGCGGATGCAGCCGCGGAACCCGTCGCATCCGCCGCCTGCGCCCCGCCGGTTGCACCGCTCGAGGTGGCGATCACGGGCAGCGCCGCGATCTCGTCGACGGAGCCGAGCTTGCTGCCGGCCTGCACGGACAGGGTGGTGTCGCCCTCGGTGATCGCGCCGGCCGGAATCAGCGAGCCGTTCTGCTGCAGGGCATCCCGAATCGCCTGCGTGGACAGGCCGCGAGTGGTGAGCTCGTCGACGTTCGGGGTGATCGTGACGCGCTGGCCGACGTCGCCGACGAGGGCCGCCTCACGCACACCGTCAACGTCGCGAATGTCGCCGAGCACACTGCGCCGCAGGTCGTCGGCGAGAGTCGCGTTGTCGCCGCCGGCCACCGCGAGGCTGATCACCGGAAAGTCGTCAATGCTGCCGCTGATGACCTGGGGGTCGAGGTCCTCGGGCAGGGTTGCCTTGATGCGATTGATGGCCTGGCTCATGCGGGATTCGGCCTTGACCAGGTCGGTGCCGTAGGTGAACGTGGCGCTGACCAGTGAGGAGTTCGTGCTGCTCGTCGTGGTGGTCGTCTCGAGTCCTTCGAGGCCCTGGATCGCGGTCTCGATCGGCGTCGACACATCATCGTTGACGACCTCGGGGCTCGCGCCCGGATAACTCGTCGACACCAGCAGTTGCGGCAGCTGCAGCGAGGGAATGAGCTCCTGCTTCAGACTCGTCAGCGCGAGGCTGCCGAACACCGCGGCCACGATGGTGATAAGCGCGATGAGCGCCCGGTTTTTCATGCTCAACACGGCGAGAAAATGCACGCGCTCAGTCTGTCAGTCCGAACGCCGGGGAGTGAGGCCTGCATGCTGGGAATCCCGAGCCCGGACCCAGCCAGCGCACGGTGTCGCCATGACCCGCGACGTGATCGATGCGCCGACCCTCGACGCGCTCACCGCTTCAAAAACACGCACCAACTCGACATCCGACTAGACCACGTCGGCAAGAAAGCCGGTGTCGGGCAGCGGATGCCGCGCGAGTGATGTCCAGGCCAGGCCGAGCGCGTCGACGGCCCGGTCCAACTGCTCGGGGCTCGGGCTGAACGGCAGGCGCATGAAACGTTCGAAGGCCCCGTCGATGCCGAACCGTGGGCCGGCCGTCACGAGCAGTCCGTGGTTGCGGGCGGCGAGCGCGAGCTGCGAACTGACCGGCTCCCCGAGGTTCACCCAGGCGGTGATACCGCCGTCAACGTGTGGCACGGTCCAGTCGGGAAACCGTTCCGCGAGCAGGCGCTCGAGGTGGTCGCGCCCGGCGCGCAGCTGCTCGGAGCGGTAGGCGAGAATCTGCGGCATCTCCGGCAGCAGCCGGGCCACGAGCAACTGCTCGAGCACCGGGGTGCCCAGGTCGTTCGCGGAACGGGCCGCGACCAACCGGCGGATCAGCGTCGACTCGGCGCGGATCCAGCCGATCCGCACGCCGCCCCACACGGATTTGCCGACCGACCCGATCGAGACGACGGCCGCGGCCTCACGTGCGTACGGAATCGGCATTGCGCTGATCGTGCGCGGCGAAATCGGCGTGGCTCCGTGGGACGTGCTCACCCAGGGCATCGACAACCACACCGGCTGGGGATTCGGCGTCATCACCATCATCACGAGCGCGGTCGTGCTGCTGCTCTGGATTCCGATCAAGCAGAAGCCGGGCATCGGCACGATTCTCAATGCAATTCTCGTGGGGGTCGCGGCCGACGTGGGGTTGTGGCTGATTCCGACCGGTCAGGGTCTCACGCTGCGGATCGTGTTCTTCGCCGTCGGACTGAGTGTGCTCGCCATCGCGACCGGCCTCTACATCGGCGCGCACTTCGGCCCGGGCCCGCGCGACGGCCTGATGACCGGGCTTCACCGCCGCACGGGGTGGAAGATCTGGATCGTGCGCACCGGGCTGGAGGGCATTGTGCTGCTGATCGGCTGGGCGCTCGGCGGCAACGTGGGCGTCGGCACGGTGCTCTTCGCGGTACTCATCGGTCCTATGGTCAACGTGACGATGCCACTCTTCGCGATCAAGCGGCCGGCATCCGCTGCCCAGGCACTGCCCGCAGCCGGACCGTTGAGTACGACGGCGTCCGAGACCGCCACCAACCCCGCTGACTCTATTCCGACGCGCGAAGTGTCAGAGATGGCCCCATAGTTGAGCGTCCGTCATCGGTCGCGGGGTGGTCAAGGGGCGTTCTCTGACACCTCGTGCGCGAAGTGTCACAGAACGCCCCATCACTGCCGTCACCGCACCGTGAGGTGTCAGAGAACGCCCCTTGAAGTCGATCTATGGGGCCATCTCTGACACCTCACGAGACTTATGGGGCCATCTCTGACACCTCGTGCGCGAAGTGTCATAGATGGCCCCATGAGCTGGGGTTGAGCGCCCCGGGCGACCTGCGGCGCCGGGAGCACGGACGGGCGCGAACTACAGGGTGCGCTCGGCGAAGGCGAGCATCGTGTCGCGCACGAAGGCGGCACCGGATGCCCCGCCATAGTTTGCCGCGAACCTCTCGTCGGCAACGTACATCTCGGCCAGGCCCGTGAAGTAGAGCTTGGGTGGGCCGGCCGCCCCACCGCCGGGGGTGCCCGGGATCGCCCTCAGCCAGTCGAACTGCCGCTGGGCGAGCGCCTGGGCCGCGTCGCCAAGCGGATCGAGGCCGGCCGCGGCCGCCTGCTGCCAGTCCCGGCCGAGCGAAGCTGAGCGTTCCTTCCACTCGGCTTTCTCGGCCGCGGACATGCCGCGCCACCAGGAATCGCTGCGGGAGTAGGCATCCGCTCCCCAGCGCTGCTCGACCTCGTCCTTGTATTGGGTGTGGTCGAAGCCGTCGAACATTTTTTCTGCCATCAGCTGGTTTCCTCCATTCAGATTTTTCAGGGTGTTCTCGACCGCGCTGATCTGCCGGTCGAGACGGTGCTGTTCGCTCTGCAGCCAGGCGAGGTGGGCGGCAAGCGCCACGGCCTCGTCGGTCTCGCTCGCGAGCACCTCTGTGATCGCGGGTAAGCCGAGGCCGAGCTGCCGCAGCAGCAGGATGCGCTGCAGCCGCACGAGGGCGCGCTCGTCGTAGTGGCGATATCCATTGCTGCCGATGCGACTCGGCGGCAGCAGGCCGACGGCGTCGTAGTGCCGCAGCGTGCGGCTCGTCGTGTGCGCGAGGCGCGCGATGTCCTGGATCGACCAGTCCCTGCTCGCGTGTTCCATGACACTCACGCTAGAGGTTGACCCAGCGTCAAGGTCAAGCCTCGGGTCGAACTTACGAGCAGAAGTCGCGCAGGGTGCCCTCGAGGGTCGCTGCAAGCTGGCGCACCGACGCCACCTCGGCCCACTCCTCGTCGGCGTGGGCGCCGCCGCCGTCGACCCCGAACACCAGGCACGGGATGCCCGCCTCGAGGATAAGGCCGGCATCCGTCCAGAAGGGCTCACCGCGGTGCGCGGGCGCGCGGCCCAGCACCCGAGTCGCGCTCGACTGCAGCGCCTCGACGATCGGCCAGGCGACATCCGCTTCGAAGGCGGCGCGGGCGACGAGACGATCGAGCCGATACGCGAAGTCGGGCACGGTGGCGGCGAGGGCGTCGAGCAGCTCGCGCAGTTCGGCCTCGACGTGCTCCGGCGGCTCGCCGGGCAGCATCCGTCGTTCGAGGGTCAGCGTGCAGGCCGCCGCAACGGTGGCGGCATCGTCGCCGCCGGAGATCATCGAGACCCGCACCGTGCCGTGCCCGAGGGTGGGGTGCGGCGCGGTGGATTCGAGGCGGTCGCGCAGGCCGTCGAGGGCGGTGAACACGAGTGCCGCGTGCTGGATCGCGTCGACACCGCGCTCGGGCTGCGAACCGTGGGCGGCGACCCCCTCGAGTTCGAGCTCGAACCAGGCGAAGCCGCGGTGCGCGAGCGTGAGCTCGAGTCCGCTCGGCTCGGCGATGATGGCGGCATCCGCTCGGAAATGCCGCAGCACCTCTTCGGTGCCGAGGCTGCCGAACTCCTCGTCGGCGACGAGGGTCACGATCACGTCGCCGGCCAGCCGCGCGCCGTCCGGCCCCGAGGCGGATGCCCGCGCCGCCGCCACGAGGATCGCCGCGACTCCGCCGAGCATGTCGAAGGACCCCCGGCCGAAGATCCTGCCGTCCCGCTCTTCGGCCGTGAACGGGTCGCCGGTGTAGGTGGCGACGCCGACGGTGTCGAGGTGGCCGTTGAGCATCAGGGAGCGGCCGGCGCCGGTGCCGCGGAAGACGCCGACGATCGACGGGCGGCCCGGGCGCTCCTCGAGCCGGTGCACCTCGAAGCCGCGCTCGGCCAGCCACTCGGCGCACCAGGTGGCGATGCGCGCCTCGCCCGCAGCGCCGGGCACGAGATCGGGGTTGACCGAGTCGATTGCGATGAGGGTGCGCAGCAGGTCGATCGGGTCGAGCACGTCGAGCAGGTCGGGGGTCGCCGGTTCGGGGGAGATCAGGTCGGGGGACATGCCCCGAATGTACCTGTCGCATGTCTCGCGCAGGTTTCGGCCGCCGTCCGAAAGTCTTGTCAGACGAACTTGTTAGGCTGAAACATGGCCGCTTCCGCGACACACTCCCCCCTGCCGACCGCGACAAAGCCGCGCCTGTCCCCGGGACTGATCCCGGCGGCGATGCTCTCGGCCTCCGCGGTGTTGATCTTCGCGCTGCAGCTGCCGATTCCCGGATACGGGCTGCTGGCGGTATCCGTGGCCGTTGCCTTCTTCGTCAACCGGGCCCTGTTTCGAGACCTGCTGCTGCTCGCCGTCGGGCTGCTGATCATCAGCACGATCTCACTCGAAGCCAACATCGACTACCCGAACATCGCACTGATGGGCACGGTGCTGACGCTCTCGGTGCTCGTGCCCTACCTGCTCTCGCGCTACCTGTACCGGGACCACGCGATTCGGTTTCCGATCCGCACCGGGCAGCGCTGGACCACGCTGGAACGCTGGTACCTGCCGCTGGTGGTGCTGCTCGGCTACCTGATTCTGCCGAGCTATTTCATCGGCAGCGGCGCTTTCCTGAACTGGCCGGCGATCAGCGCGCCCGACGAACTCGCCCGTCTGTTCGTGGGGGTCGGCTTCGTCGGCATCTGGGACGAACTGTTCTTCATCTGCACGGCGTTTGCCCTGCTGAGAAGGCATTTTCCGGACTGGCAGGCGAACCTGCTGCAGGCCGTCATCTTCACCTCTTTTCTGTGGGAGCTCGGCTATCAGAGCTGGGGTCCGCTCATGACGTTCCCCTTCGCACTGCTGCAGGGGTACACCTTCGCCCGCACGCGGTCGCTGACCTACGTCGTTTGTGTTCACCTGCTCTTCGACCTGGTCGTTTTTCTCGTACTCGTGCACGCCCACAACCCGCAGTGGCTCGCGATCTTTCCGGTGTTCGGCGGCTAACGGCCGCCGAAACGAATCCCGGGAAACACTCAGGCTGAACCCTTGCCGCGCGCGGAAACGCGATATATCGTGTTATCCAGAAGACGCGATATATCGCGTATGAGTGTGATCAAACAGGGAAGGACACCCGGTGTCTCTGGAAAAATGGCTGGTCGCCCCCGGGCAGACCAAAATCATCGACATTGAGCTCGTTCGAGGGCTCAAAGTCGGCCTCATCGGCGGCAAGATCGACGTGATCGGCCACGACGAGCCCGGCGCCCGTATCGAGGTGCACAGCGTCACCGGCAAAGACCTCAAGATCTCGATGGACGGCGACGTGCTCGAGATCGATCACCCGCAGCTGCGCTGGGACAACTTCATCGAGGTCTTCGGATCGTTTCGCGGCACAGCCCAGGCCGATCTCAGCCTGATGGTGCCCCGCGACGTCGCCCTGAAATTCGGCGTCGTCTCGGCGGATGCCCTCATCTCGGGCCTCCGCAACGACGCCAAGCTCAGCACCGTCTCCGGTGACCTCGTCATCGACGACGTGACCGGTGACCTCGAGTTGAACGCCGTCAACGGCGAGATCTCGGTGCGCAACCATGTCGGTTCCATCGGCGTGCACACGGTGACCGGCGAGGTGACGGCGAGCGGCAACATCCGTCGTTTCGGTCTCGACGGCGTCTCGAGCGATGCCTTCCTCGACCTCGAGGGCACCCCAGACCAGGTCAACTCCAACACCGTCTCGGGCAACCTCACCGTACGGCTCGGCGCCGGCGTCGCCGCCCGCTACCGGCTCAACACGGTCGCCGGCACCCTGCAGCTCGACGACCAGACCGTGCGCACCACCTTCGGCCGCGGCTACCAGGGCAGCACCGGCAGCCTCGACAACTCCTTCCTCGAGCTCAACGCCAACTCCGTCTCGGGCAACATCTCGGTCGTGCGCCGGGCCGCCGCTGCAGGACCGGATGCCGCCCCCGAGTCCGCGCACAGTGCCCCCGGCGAGGCCGCATCATGACCCCGGTCTTCTCGCACGGCAGTCTGCGGCTCTACCTGCTCAGCCTGCTCGCCGAGCAGCCGCGGCACGGCTACGAGCTGATCCAGGCGCTGAGTGACCGGTTCGGTGGCACCTACAGCCCGAGCGCCGGCACCATCTACCCCCGTCTGGCCAAGCTCGAAGAAGAAGGACTCGTCACCAAATCCGCCGACGGCCGCAAGACCGTCTACGAGATCACCGACGCCGGGCGCACGGAACTGCTCGCCCGGGAGGGTGAACTCGGCCGCGTCGAGAGCGAGGTCACCGAGTCGGTGCGGCGCCTGGCCGACGAGGTACGCAGTGGCGTGAGCGCCGCGATGAAAGGCCTGCGGGCAGACCTCGCGAGCGCCGCCCGGCAGACGAAAGCGGATGCCTCCGTCGGCCCGACACCCGCCGACACCGGCACGCACGTCGCCTCGACCCGGGCCTTGCGCGAGGCCGACCTGGTGCTCAACGAGTTCCGGCACCAGCTGCGTGCCGACCTGCGCACGCAGGCCGCCGGCCCGGGCCTGCCCGGCGAGGTCGTCACGGACCTGCGGAGTCAGCTGGACGCGGTGCGCGCGAGCATCCTCGCGACCCGTCCGTAGGCATCCGCTGCCCGCACAACCCCGCGAGTGAGCACTTTTTGCACTTCCCGAGCGTGGGAACTGCACAAAGTGCTCACTCGCGAAAAATCGACTGCCGCCCGGAAAACTTGACACCGGGAGGCAACGGTGTAGTGTCATCCCTCGTGACACCAGAGGGGCTGCCCCCCACCCCAGAGAGCCGCTCCCCGAAGCGATGGATCATCGGCGATCCACTTCCGAGCGAGCACCTCGAGGGCCAGCTGCTGCCGAAACACCTCGCCCTGCCGATCTTCGCGAGCGACCCGCTCTCGAGCGTGGCCTACGCCCCGCAAGAACTGCTGATGATCCTCACCCTCGGTGGGCTCGCCTTCCTCAGCTTCGCGCCCTGGGTCGCCGCGGTCGTCGTGGTGCTGCTGGTGGTCGTGGTCGCCTCGTATCGGCAGCTGATCAAGGCCTACCCCTCCGGCGGCGGCGACTACGAGGTCGCCCACAAGAACCTCGGCGAGAAGGCCGGCCTCATCGTCGCCAGCGCCCTGCTCGTCGACTACGTCATGACCGTCGTCGTGTCCGTCGCCAGCGGCGTGGACAACATCATCTCCGCCATCCCCGGCCTCGACCCGTTCCGCGTCGAACTCGCCGTGGTCTTCATCATCCTGCTCGCCGCCGCCAACCTGCGCGGGGTGCGCGAGTCGAGCAAGGCCTTCGCCTTCCCCACCTACCTCTTCGTCGGCAGCGTCGCCCTGATGATCGTCGTCGGCCTCGCCCGCATGGCCCTCGGCGACACGCCGACCGCCGAATCGGCCGGCTTCGACGTGGAGGGCCATAGCCTCGCCCAGTCCGCGTTCATCCTGCTGTTGCTGCGATCGTTTGCGAGCGGATGCTCCGCCCTGACCGGCGTGGAAGCCATCGCCAACGGGGTCCCCGCCTTCCAGCACCCGAAGGTCAAGAACGCCCAGACCACGCTCGCCCTGATGGGCGGCATCGCGATCGTGCTGTTCGTCGGGCTGACGGCCCTGGCCCTGGCCTCCCAGGTGCACTATGCGGAGAAACCGTGTGACCTGATCGGCTGGGCGGAATGCGCCACCGACCCGCAGCGCAGCCTCATCGCCCAGGTCGCCGCCGCCACTTTCGGGGACTTCTCGATCATGTTCTATGTGCTGCAGGCGGCGACCGCGGCCGTGCTGCTGCTCGCGGCGAACACCGCGTTCAACGGGTTCCCGCTGCTCGGCTCGGTGCTCGCCCGCGACCAGTACGCGCCGAAGTCGCTCAGCACCCGCGGCGACCGCCTGATCTACTCGAACGGCGTGATCCTGCTCGCCCTCGCCGCGATCGTCATCATGGTCGTCTACCAGGCCAACCTCACCGTGCTGATCCAGCTGTACATCATCGGTGTCTTCGTGTCGTTCACGCTCGGCCAGACCGGCATGGTGAAGCACTGGCTGACCCTGCTGAAGACCAAGCCCGCCAACCGCGGTTCGATCATCGCGAGCCTGTCGATCAACGCCTTCGGCGCGATGCTCACCGGCGTCGTGCTGGTCGTCGTCACGGTCACGAAGTTCACCCACGGCGCCTGGCTCGTCTTCCTGATGATGCCGATCCTGTTCGCGCTGATGATGGGCGTCAACCGGTACTACCGTGACGTCGCCCGCGAGATCGAGGTCGACCCGATAACGACCTTCGGCTCGCAGGGCGACCACGCCATCGTGCTGGTCGGCAAGATGCAGAAGCCCGTGCTGAAGGCCCTCGACTACGCGATCGCCGCCCGCCACGTGAGCCTCGAGGCCGTGCACGTGTCCATCGATGACGTCGAAACCAAGGAGCTGAAACGGGCCTGGGTGAAGCAGAACATCCAGGTGCCGCTGCGCATCGTCGCGAGCCCGTACCGGGACATCAGCCATCCGCTGATCAGCTACATTCGTGACCGCCGCGAAGACCACGGCTCCGAGGTCGTCACCGTTTACACGCCGATCTACATCGTGGGGCACTGGTGGGAAGGCCTGCTGCACAACCACAAGGCCCGCCGGTTGCGCCAGAAGCTGATGATGGTGCACGGCGTGACGATCGCCCTCGTGCCGTGGCTGCTCGACTCTTCCGAGCTCATCTACGGGCGCCGGTCCCGCCCGATCCCCGGCCAAGACCGCCGCGGCGAGCCCGTACGCTCCCGCCCGGTTCCCCGCAAGTCCCTCGCGCCGCTCGGCACCGGGGTCATCAACGTGGTCAACAAGGTCGTCAAGAACGGCAGCCCCGTCGTAGGCGCCCCGTCGAACCGCTCGACCCCGAAGGCGTCGCGGCGCCGCAAACGCCGGTAACCCGTGCGGCTGATCCTGGCCGCCTTCCTCGGCGGAGTGCTGGGCACCAGCCTGCGTTTCGCCGCCGACGTCGCCGTGCCGCACACGACCGACCAGTTTCCGACCGGCACGCTGCTCGTCAATGTGCTCGGCGCCGCCGCGCTCGGGTGGCTGGTCGGCGGGCTGTGGACCCGGCCAGCCGTGCCGGCCTGGCTCAAGGTCGCGCTCGGCCCGGGAGTGCTTGGCTCCTTCACGACATTCTCGGCGGTGATGGTGTCGCTCGTCGCCCAGGGCGCGGCCGGGCTGTGGACGCTCGCCGTCGGCTATCTCGCCGCGTCCGTCGTGCTCGGCTTCGCCGCCGCGGCGCTCGGGCTCTGGCTCGGCCGACTTTTCGACGAGCGACTCACCCGGCGTCGGGACATCGCATGAGCGTGTGGGTCGTCCTGAGCGTGGTCGCCTGCGGGGGCGCAGCCACCGTCATCCGCTACCTGGTCTCGCGGGCCTGGCCGGTTAGGCACGTGTGGGGTGGGCGCGGACGGCTGGCCGGGGGTGTGCTGGTCGTGAACGTGGTCGGCTCGGCGCTCGGCGGCGTGGTGCTCGGCTTGGCCGAACGCGCCGCGATCTCGGCGGACCTGCAGCTGGTGCTGCTGACCGGGGTGTGCGGCGGCCTCACGACGTTCAGCACCTGGAGCGTCGAGACGATCGAACTGGTCAGCCGCGGCCGGTGGCGTTCGGCGCTGCTCAATGCGGGCCTGACGCTGGCCCTTGGCGCGGGTGTCTGCACCCTCGGTTACCTGCTCACGCGCTGAGTTGCTCCGAATTCGCACCCGACGACCAAACCGGAGCTGCGCGAATAGTAGGCTACGGGGAGGCCCGCCTGCCCTGCTCCGATGATCACTACAGGCGCACTCGCATCGCTCGGCAGCACAACCCCTCTCCCCAGGTACGCCTGAGAGGCGGGTCAGCAAGCCGTTCGTTCGGCCATGCTAAACTGGCCTCTAGTTTTTCCATTCCGTTCGGCAACTCCCGGGAGACTCTGGCTCACCCGGCCTGGCATCGTAAAGGGGGTCACGCATGGGGCGCGGCCGTCAAAAAGCAAAACACACCAAGGTGGCTCGTGAGCTGAAATACTTCAGCCCGGACACCAACTACAACGCGCTCGAACGCGAGCTCACCGGGCATCCGGCTGACCCGCGCCTCGACGAAGATTTGGCCAAGTGGCCTGAGTACGAAAAAGAGAAGGCCGAGAAGGCTGAGGCGGCGAAGAACGAGGCCGCTGACGACGAGAGCGACGAAGACGAACGCTATGTCGATCACTACGCCACCGATCAGTACGCCAGCGAAGACGAGCAGCGCCGCGCGTAGCCCAGCATCACCGCCTGAAGCACCACAGCAAGACCGCACACAGCAAAACCCCGTGGGCCCGACCAGAACCGGCGCCGCACGGGGTTTTTTGTTGCCTGCTCGCAGGCGGCCCGAGGGTCAGGCGGCGTATCCGCCGACGAGGCGCACGGCGCCGCCGTTGACGCCCTTGGCGCCCTGCTCGAAGCCGGTGAAGTCGCGCGGCGACATCGACACCCGGCCGGTGACCCAGGCGTTGATGCCGCTGCCGGCGAGGCGAGCGATCACCGATGACGCGGATGCCGCATCCACGACCGCGAACATGCCGATTCCGAGGTTCCAGGTTCCCTCCGAGCTTTCGAGTGAGGAGCCGGCCATGTCGCTGAGCACCCGGAAGACCGGGGCGGGCGACCAGGTCGAGCGGTCGACGTCGACCCAGGAGCCGAGGGGAAGCACGCGCGCGAGGTTCGCCGCGATGCCGCCGCCGGTGACGTGGCTGAGGGAGTGCACGGCCCCCGCCAGTTCGGGGTCGTTCAACACGTCGAGCAGCGGGCCCGTGTAGAGGCGAGTCGGCTCCAGCAGCACCTCGCCGACGATGCCGCCGAGGTCATCGGAGCGGTCGGTGAACTCGACGCCGTTGGTGCGCAGGATGCTGCGCACCAGGGAGTAGCCGTTGGAGTGCAGTCCCGACGAGGCGAGGGCGATGACGACGTCACCGGAGACGACCCGTTCGGCGCCGAGCACCTGGTCGGCTTCGACGACACCGGTGGCCGCGCCGGCCACGTCGTAGTCGTCGGGGCCGAGCAGCCCGGGGTGCTCGGCGGTCTCACCGCCGACGAGGGCGGTTCCGGTGGCCGAGCAGGCGCGGGCGATGCCGGCGACGATGTCCGCGATGCGCTCGGGAACGACCTTGCCGCAGGCGATGTAGTCGGTCATGAACAGCGGGCGGGCGCCGACGACGATGATGTCGTCGACCACCATGCCCACCAGGTCCTGGCCGATCGTGTCGTGCTTGTCGATGGCCTGCGCGATGGCGACCTTCGTACCCACGCCATCCGTCGACGTGGCCAGCAGGGGACGCCGGAACTTGGTGAGAAAGCTCACGTCGTACAGGCCGGCGAAGCCGCCGAAGCCGCCGAGCACCTCGGGGCCGTGGGTGTTCGAGACGGCGGCCTTCATCAGGCTTACGGCGAGGTCGCCGGCCGCGGTGTCAACACCGGCGGCGGCGTAGGAGGCGTTGCTCATTCTTGTCTTCCCGGATCTCCGAAGGGTGCCGCTGGCACCATCGGGGTGTGAATCAGCGGTGTTTGGCCGAGTGCGGCCAGGGCATTCTCACGCGTCGACGCCGGTTCGAGAACGGCTTCGAGGTCCGCGTCGGGGCCAGGGTCGCATCCGTTCGATGACGGCTGTGCGGGCTGGCGCTCGAGCAGATTCTTGCCGAGGTGCTGCGACTCGGGCAGGGCGATCGGGTAGACGCCGGTGAAGCAGGCGGTGCAGAGCCGCTCGCGCGGCTGCTCGGTCGCGGCGATCATGCCGTCTTCGCTCAGGTAGCCGAGCGAGTCGGCACCGATGGACTGGCGTACCTCGTCGACCTCGAGGCCGGTCGCGATCAGTTCAGCACGGCTGGCGAAGTCGATGCCGTAGAAGCAGGGCCAGGTGATCGGCGGGCTCGAGATGCGCACGTGCACCTCGGCGGCGCCGGCCTCCCGCAGCATGCTCACGAGGGCACGCTGGGTATTGCCGCGCACGATCGAGTCGTCGACGACGATCAGCCGTTTGCCCTTGATGACCTCTTTGAGCGGGTTGAGCTTCAGGCGGATGCCGCGCTGCCGAATCGTCTGCGACGGCGCGATGAAGGTGCGCCCCACGTACGAGTTCTTCACCAGGCCCTGTCCGAACGGAATACCGGACGCCTGGGCGTAGCCGATCGCGGCCGGTGTGCCCGACTCAGGGGTCGGAATGACGAGGTCGGCTTCGACGGGGTACTCGGCGGCGAGCTTGCGGCCCATTTCGACGCGGGCTTCATGCACGCCCCGACCGGCGATGGTGGTGTCGGGCCGGGCGAGGTAGACGTATTCGAAGACGCAGCCCTTGGGCTCGGCGGGGGCGAAGCGCTGGCTGCGCAGTCCGTCTTCGTCGATCGTGATGAGCTCGCCGGGTTCAACCTCACGCACGAAGCTCGCGCCGACGATGTCGAGGGCGGCGGTCTCAGAAGCGACGACCCAGCCTCGTTCGAGGCGGCCGAGCACGAGCGGCCGCACGCCCTGGGGGTCGCGGGCCGCGTAGAGGGTGGTTTCGTCCATGAAGGCGAGGCAGAAGGCGCCGCGCAGGCGCGGCAGCACCTCCATCGCGGTGGCTTCCAGGGTGTGGTCGAGGTCGCCGATCAGCAGCGCCGTGATCACCGCGGTGTCGGTCGTGTTGCCGCGGGCCAGCTCGCCGTCGGCCTGCGGGTAACGCTCGTGCACGAGCTGCAGCAGCTCGGCGGTGTTGGTGAGGTTGCCGTTGTGGCCGAGCGCGACGGTGCCGCTCGACGTGCGGCCGAGGGTGGGCTGGGCGTTCTGCCAGCTCGACGACCCGGTCGTGGAATAGCGGGTGTGCCCGACGGCGATGTGCCCGAGGAGCGTGCTCAGCGAGGCTTCGTTGAAGACCTGGGAGACGAGGCCCATGTCCTTGTAGATGAGGATCTTGCTGCCATCGCTCGTGGCGATGCCGGCGGATTCCTGGCCGCGGTGTTGCAGGGCGTAGAGGCCGAAGTAGCTGAGCTTCGCCACCTCTTCGCCGGGAGCCCAGACGCCGAAGACCCCACAGGCATCCTGTGGGCCTTTCTCGTTGGGAAGAAGATCGTGATTTAACAGTCCGTCGCCACCGGGCAAGCCGCAGCCCCTTTGTATCTCGTTGTTGTTGATCGTGCGGGTGTCGGATGCACTCGTCGCGGCTGCACCCGGGTCGGACTAACTGCCCGGCGCCTCATCGGCGCGTGACTCGCTGCGGCCCAGTCTATCGGCGACCACGGTGGTGGTTCGCCGACCTACCACCTTGTCGAGAATGAGCGCAATGACGCTTCCGAGGGCCACCCCGCCGGCGACACCGGCGAGCAGCAGGAAGCCGAAGACCTGGGCCCGGCTGAACTCGGCGTTCTCGGGAAAGATCACCGTGAGGACCAGCGCGGACAGCACCCCGAGGATCGCCCCGAGGATCATGAAGTTCGTGTAGCGCGGGGCGCGGTGCAGGGTGCCGGTAACCGTGCCGATGACGGTCTCGTCGCGGGGCTCGGGCTGGGCGTCGGGTTGCGTACTGTCCCGAGGATCCTGCGGGCGCTGCGGGTCTGGCTGAGGTTCGGAGAGGCTCACCCGCCCATTCTCCCACGTGCGGCCGCGTCCATCCCCGTGAAAGCGGGTGAATCGTCGTTCTGGCTGTGACTCATCGACGATTGACCCGCTTTCGCGGAATGGATGGCGGGGCGGGCGCTGGCAGACTGGAGCGATGACTACTATCGCCGTGCTCGGCAGCGCCAACATGGACCTCGTCGTGCGTCAGGCTCGTCTGCCCGAACCGGGCGAGACCATCTTCGGCCACAGTTTCACGACCGTCCCGGGCGGCAAGGGACTGAACCAGGCGGTCGCCGCGGCGCGCCAGGGTGCCACGGTTGCGTTTCTCGGCGCGGTCGGAGCGGATGCCTACGGGGCCCAGCTGCGCGCGCTCGTCGCGGGTGAGGGCATCCGCTCAGAGGGGCTGGCTGAGAGCGCGGAGCCGACCGGCACCGCGCACATCAGCGTGACGGATGCCGGCGAGAACTCGATCGTTGTGGTGTCGGGCGCGAACGCGACCGTGACGGCGCTGTCGGCGGCGCAGCGGGCGACGATCGGCGCGGCGGGGTTTCTGGTGATGCAGTGCGAGCTGCCGGTCGCCGTGCTCACGGAGGCGATCACGGTCGCCCGGGCGAACGGGGTGTTCTCGGTGCTGACCCCGGCGCCGGTGGTGGTGTTGCCGGCGGGATTCCTCGCATCCGTCGACCTTGTGGTGCCCAACCAGCTCGAGGCGGCCGCGCTGACCGGCGAAGCGGATGCCGCCCGCGCCGCCGAGCTGCTCAGCGCCGACAAGACCTGGGCGATCGTCACCCTCGGCGCGGAGGGGGCCATCGTCGCGTTCGACGGCGAGGTGCTCGGCCTCGCGCCGGCACGTCCGGCGATCGCGGTCGACACGACCGCCGCCGGGGACAGCTTCGTGGGAGCCCTCGTGGCGCGGCTGGCGGCGACGGATGCCGCGGCCTCGGGCCTGGTCTCTCCCGACGCGATGGTGGATGCCGTGCGCTGGGCGACCGTCGCGGCCTCACTGACCGTCACCCGGCCCGGAGCCACTGTGTCGCTGCCGATCCTCGCGGAGGTCGCCGCGATCCTCGCCTGATTTTTCGCGACCCCCGGCGGGCGCTCGACACGGGTTACGGGCGCAAGGACACAAGGACACAAGGACGCAAGGACGCAAGGACGCAAGGACGCAAGGACGCAAGGACCATGATGGTCGCCGTGCAGGCCGGAATTCGGGGGCAAGGGGCCATCTGTGACACTTCGTGCGCGAGGTGTCACAGATGGCCCCATCGCCGTCGCGAAGTGTCAGAGATGGCCCCATGGCGCGCACGAAGTGTCAAAGAACGCCCCTTGAATCGAATTCATGGGGCATTCTTTGACACTTCACGGGCCGATTGTCGGCCCAAGGGGCCATCTGTGACACTTCGCGGGGCGATCCCTGGCACGACGGGCCCACCGCGGCAGTTTCGCCGGCAGAGTCACGACCCCAGGGGCATTCTCTGACACTTCACGGGGCGATATTCGGCTCAAGGGGCCACCTGTGACACTTCGCGCGCGTCGGGTGCTCCCCGACGACCGCGGAGGTGGGCCGACAGCCCAACCGACCCGAGGCATCATCGTTGGCGCACTGTGCCGTTCTCCGAGCACCCCACACCCCACACCCCACACACTCTCGAACGCTGACCCGCCCCGATCAGAGTCGTCGGGCCTTGACCATCCGCACCGCGGCGACGGCGAGCGCGAGCCCGGCCAGCACCGCGAGGGTGATGAGCGCGATCGCCCAGCCACCGAGGCCGCCGACGCTGTCGACGGTGTCGAGCGCGGCATCCGTCGACTCGGAATCACCCGGGCCACTCGAATCGGTGGAGTCTTCAGAATTGGCGCTTTCTTCACCCTCCTCAGCCTCAGCGGCCTCGACAGCGGCGGTGTCGGCGAGCGCCTCAGCAGCCGCGACCGCGGCAGCGCTCAGGGCGCCGGACCCCGTGGCCGGCCCGCGGGGCGTCGCGGGGCGGTTCGAGCCGGCGGCAGCGGATGCCGCGGCTCCCGTTCCCGGAACCTCGGCCGGCACCTCGGCGGGCACCTCAACCGCGGGCACCTCGACCGGCACCTCCACCTCGGGCACCACGGCCGCCGCGACGGTGAGTCGGCGCACCTCGGAGAACGCGGTCGCGCCGTACGGGTCCTCGCTGAACGCGTACCAGCCGTGGGTGCCGACCCCCGGGTTCCAGGCCGCGGTGACCTCGGTGCCGCTCTCGACATTCTCGAAGGCGGCGATCTGGGTGGTCGTCAGGATATCGACGGTGAAGGCATCCGTCGCCAGGGTCTTGACCGTGGGCGTCAGGCCGAAAGCGGCGTACGGAACGGTGAAGTCCTGGTGCTCGTCTTCCAGCGACGGGTCCTCGGAATTGTAGGCGTCGAGGTAGGGCGAATAGGTGCGCACGCCGATCTGCTCGGTCTCATTGTCGAACTGCAGCAGCCGCAGGAACGACTGGCCGCCCTCGGGCAGGCCCTGGTAGTCGAAGAGCATCTGGTAGACCTGACGGTCATCGACCCCGTCGCCGTCGTCGTCGAAGCCATCGACCCGGGTGTAGGCGTCGTGGTAGTGGCCGGAGAAGACCATCGCGACGTTGGCGTTGGGGGTGATGACCTCGTCGTAGATCTGCTGCGGAATCTCGCCCAGGCCGCCGGTGGTCAGCATGTACTCGTGCAGGTTGAGGATCGCGGTGCGCTCGGGATACTGCTCGAGCACCTCGTTGAGCCAGTCGATGCCGTCCTGCGTGGGCGCCCAGCCCATGTAGAGCATGAGAAAGTCGTTGCCACCGGCCGTGATCAGGTCGTAATGGCCGCGGTTGTCCTCGAAGCTGCCGCCGAACCACGGGTTGGCGTCATAGCGAGCGTCCCCGAACCAGGCGCTGTATGGCGCGTAGTCGATCTCCTTGTGGCCCACGTCGTGGTTGCCGGCGAGCACCCCGTAGGGCAGGGCGACCTCGTCGAGCATCGTGTACGCGGCATCCGCGTTCTCCCACTGGCGGGTCTCGTAGTGGTTGTCGACGATATCGCCGGTGTGGAACAGGTACTGCAGGTTGATCGCCTCGCGCTGCTCGAGCAGGTAGTCGTGGATGTCGAGCTGGCGCTGGTAATACGAGTCGTTGTAGTACTGCGTGTCGGACTCCCAGCCGAGGGTGAAGTCGTAGCTCGACCGCGCGGTGTCGTTCACGTTGTTGGCCGGCAGGGTGCTGGTGCGGTCCGACAGGTTGGCGCCGGCGAAGCCCTCCGAGTGCTGGATCAGCACCGTGATGACCCCGTTGGCCACGTGGCCCGCGGCGGGCACCATCGCGTCAAGGGTCAAATCGGTGGCACCCTCGCCGATCGTCACCTGCCGGTCGAATTCCTCCCAGGCTCCGGTCGTGTGGTTCTGCACGTACAGCAGCACCTTCGCGTCGGCGTTCGCGGTGCCGTCCCAACGCACCCGGGCCGTGAAATCGTCGCCGGAGTCGGCCGGGACATCCACTTCGAACAGCTGGTACGGGAACGCCTCGTCGGAGGAGACCGTCTCGGTGACGTCGTCGAGGCGTGCCATCGACGTGACCTGCTCGGCCGAGAGCAGCTGCTTCTCGGGGCGATCCAGGCTGTTCGCGGTGCCGGTCACGCCGGAGTATTCGCGCACCGGCTCGTCGCCGGCGGTGATGCGGTCGCCCTCGTTCAGGGTCACCGTGAGAGCGTCGCCGGTCGGGTCGGTCGCTCGGGCCGTGAGCTCGGTGCCACCGTCGTCGACCGCGATCTCGGTGCCGTCGAGCGGGGTGATGAGCTCGTTGCCGGGCTCTTCGACCGGGGTCGAGAAGACCGTTGTGGTCGTCGATTCGTTGCCGATCAGGTCCCGCGCGGTGAGCACGAAGGTGTGTTCGCCGTCGGCCAGTTGGATCGAGGAGGTCGCATAGGGCAGTTCGATGGCGCGGCCGTCGAGGGTCGCGGTGAGGGAGTCGAGGCCGGCGCCGGCATCCGTCGCCTCGCCGTCGATCATGAACTCACCCTGGTAGAGGCGTTCTTCGACGTCGGTCGTGATGGTCGGTGCGAGGTTGTCGACGATGACCTGCCGGGTCACCTCGCTCGAGCCGTTGCCGGCACCGACCGTGTGGGTGCCGTCGGCGGTGAGCGTGGTGTCCCAGACGTGTTCGACGGCGGTGTAGGCATCCGCCGGAATGGTGAAGTGGGCGTCGTAGAAGTCGAGCTTGCCGGCGCTGTCGCCCATGCTGAGCGCGAGCGTCGGGTCGGAGTAGCCGACCGGGGCGAGGGTGCGGCCGTCGGGCAGAACGAGGCGCAGGTTGCGCACCTGGAAGTCGTCATTGTTCTCGTCGAGGTCGATTTCGGGGGCGACCTTGGTGCCGGCGTAGATGCTGACCACGAGGTCCTGGCCGTCGTGCACGTAGCCGAGGGGTACCGGGGTGGCGATGGTGTCCCAGCCCTCGTAGATGCCGTCGTCGAAGATCTGCAGAATGTCGTCGCCGACGAGCACGCCGTTCTTGAAGTAGGTGTCGACGGCGGTGGCCTCGAACACGAACTGCGGCTCGCTCTCCAGCCGGGGTGTCGTGGCGACGGATGTCCCATCCACGTTCAGCGTGAGGCCGGACGGATAGGCGTCGCCGGCCGCCGACAGCGTGCTGGGGCCGGCGAGGTACTGGTCATCCTCGACGTTCAGGCGCACCGGGGAGGTGTCCACGCCGGTGAGCGCGACCCGGGTCACGGGAGTCGTGGTCGGGTTGTGACCGTCGGTGGCCGAGAAGTAGTACTCGTACCAGCTTTTACCGGTGAGGTCGACGGACTGGAGGATGTGCTGGTAGCCGTCGGCGCCATCCGTCGCGATGTTCAGCTCGAGGTAATCGGTGTCGAGGTTGCTCTTCAGGTGCAGGGTCACGGTTCGGGCCTGCACGTCGTCGGTGACCGTGGCGGAGAGCACGAAGTTCTGCGTGGAATCGATCTCGTCGACGGTGTGGTCGGTGATGACCGGCTCGGTGGTGTCGTCGGCGACGATCATGAGGCCGGCGGGCACCTGCTCGGCGAAGACCAGGCCGGGGTTGGCCGCGATCGCGCCGAGCTTCACCTGGCGGGCAGGGTTGGCCGGGTCGGCGCCGTACTGGATGCCGAGGTTGGCGGTGACATCCTTGACGCCCTCGAGGTTGTAGTAGGCGGTGTTGACGCTGAATCCGGTGTTGCTGATGATCTCGATGCCGCGCGCAGCCCCGTTGGCCAGGCCTCCGACGAAGACCTCGACGAGATCGGTGCCGAGGGTGAGGTCGGAGCCGAACTGGGCGTTGAAGTCGGCGCCGGTGAGGTCGTCGTTCTGGCCGTTCTTGACCCAGAAGACGAGGGTGTCGCCGGCCGGAATGACGACGTCAGCGGGCACGGCCGGCCAACGCAGGGTCGAGCTGTTGGTGAGGTCGGCGAGCGGGTAGAGGTAGTTCAGCGTGTAGTCGCTGAAGTCCACCGGCGCGGAGGTCGCGTTGTAGACCTCGATGAACTCGAAGCCGTCGCCGGTGCCGACGTTGGTGGTGTCGGGGGTGATCTCGGTGATCTGCAGCGGCGCGGTGACCGTGGTCGGGTCGGGGGTGGCCGTGGCGGTGGGGATCGGAGTCGAGGTGGGCTCGGCGGTGGGCGTGCTGGTCGGTGCCGGGTCGGTCATGACCGGGTCGGCGTCGCCGGGAGTCGGTACGCCCTGGCTCCGGATCAGCGCGGCCGACAGCCCGTCGGTGGGAGCGCCGAAGTGGGCGCTCGCGTCGGTCGCCACCGACCCGGCCGGGTAGAACGACCAGCTGATGCTGGCAGATGCCGCGTCGACGATGCGCACGCCGCGGTCGCCGCCGTTGGCCATTCCGGGCTGGCCGGTGACGCGCACGACCGGGTAGCTGTTTGACGGTGTCTCGGCGCTGGCGAAGTGCGCGCGGAAGTCGGCTTCGGTGAAGGCCTGCGTGTCGACCGTGCCGGTGGAGTAGTCGAGCCAGAACACCGTGGAGTCGCCAGCGGCGATGACGGTGTTCGCCGGGACGGTGAAGGGCACGTCGGTCACCCGGCTGTCGGAGTCGGCGTAGATGTAGTTCAGGCCGATGCCCGCGGTGGTGAGGTCGATGTCGGCGTTCGTGGTGTTCGTGACCTCGAAGAACTCGAAGTTGTCGTAGCCGGCGTTGTCGGGCGTGATCTCGGTGACCATGAGCGACGGGGCGGTCGGCGTGGCGGTTGGGGTGGGCGACGGCGTCGCGGTCGGGGTCGACTCCGTGACCGGGCTTGCGTCGCCGGGGGTCGGGGCGCCCTGGGACTGCACCAGAGTCAGTGAGCGGGCGGACGCATCCGTCGGAGCGGCGAAGTGCGCGCTCGCGTCGACACCGACCGACCCGCTCGGGTAGTAGGCCCAGCCGATCGAAGCGTTCGTGGCGTCGGTGATTCGGATGCCGCGCCCACCGGAGTTCGCCAGGCCCGCCTGGCCGGTGACCCGCACGAGCGGGTAGTCCGCGGCGGGAGCCCCGACCTCGGCGAAGTGGGCGCGGAAGTCGTTCTCGGTGACGACCGACGTGTCCACGTTGCCGGAGGTGTAGTCGACCCAGAACACGGTGGAATCGCCGGCGGCGATGACCGTGTCCGCCGGGACGGTGAAGGGCACGTCCTTGGCACGGTCATCGGAGTCGGCGAAAATGTAGCTCAGCCCGATGCCGGCGGCGGTCAGGTCGATGTCGACATCGGTCGTGTTGGTGACCTCGAAGAACTCGAAGTTGTCGTAGCCGACGACGTCGGGGGTGATCTCCGTGACCACGAGGGGGAAGGCATCCGTCGCCGCCGGTTCCGTGGCGGCCCGCGCCGACGATATCGGGGCCGCCGCGGCGGCGGCGAGCGCCAGCAGCAGGACGAGCCCCGCGGCGAGCGGGGTGTGACGGGTGGCGTGGCGCGAAATCTGCACGGAGGCTGGCCTTCGATCGTGGGGCAGGGCGACCCCACGCTAGGGATACCGGGGGTTTACCGGGTGTCCACCACATGAACGACAGGGGTTATATCCACGAATTAGGCGCGCTGAAGCGACACGCCTGGTGGAGTGGCAGCGCTAGAGCGGCAGCACGGGCACGAGCCCGGTGAGGTCGGCGCGCTGCCCCGAGGCGTGGATCGCGCCGGTTGCGACCCCGTCGGCCCAGGTCAGGGCGCCGGTGGCCAGGGCCAGCCAGGTGTCGGCATCCGTTTCGACGACGTTCGGCGGGGTGCCGCGGGTGTGGCGGGGTCCGGCCATGCACTGGGTGGCGCCGAAGGGCGGCACGCGCACCTCGAGCGTGTTGCCCTCGGCCTGCTCGGCGAGCAGCTGCAGGGTGTACCGCACCGCCTGCGCACGGATGTCTCGGCTCGCGTTTTTCCCGTCGGCGAGCGCCGCGCGCACGGCCACCGTGCCCGCGCCGTCGTCAATTCGTGCTCGTGCCATGGATCAAGTCTGCCCGATCGCGAGCCACCGCGCGGCCTCGAAGGGGGGCCGCGGCATCCGGTAACCTGAACCGGTGAGAATTCTTGTACTCGGATCCGGTGCCCGCGAGCACGCCATCATCACCGCCCTGCTGCGCGAGAGCCCCGGGCACGCGATCACCGCGGCCCCCGGCAACGCCGGCATCGCCGGAAACGTACCCGTCGTGCCGCTCGACGCGAACGACCCGGTCGTCGTGACCGCGTACGCGATCGAGCACGCGATGGACCTCGTCGTGATCGGCCCGGAGGCGCCCCTCGTCGCCGGCGTCGCCGACGCGCTGCGGGAACGCGGCATTCCGGTGTTCGGCCCGAGCAAGGCCGCCGCCGCCCTCGAAGGAAGCAAGACCTTCGCCAAGCGCATCATGCACGAGGCCGGCGTGCCCACCGGCCGCGCCGTGCGGGCCGGCACCCTGGCCGAGGCCGAAGCGGCCCTCGACGAGTTCGGCGCCCCCTATGTCGTGAAGGCCGACGGCCTCGCCGCCGGCAAGGGCGTGCTGGTCACCGAGGACCGCGCCGCAGCGATCGATCACACGGTGTTCTGGCTCGAACACGGCAGCGTGCTGATCGAGGAGTTCCTCGACGGCCAGGAGATCTCGCTGTTTCTGCTCAGCGACGGCGAGACCGTGCGCCCGCTCTCCCCCGCCCAGGACTACAAGCGCCTCGGCAACAACGACGCCGGACCGAACACCGGCGGCATGGGCGCCTACTCCCCACTGCCCTGGCTCGACACCGAATTCGGCTCTGAGCAGGCCTTCATCACCGAGATCATCGAGACCGTCGCCACCCCGACGATCGCGCAGCTCGCGAAGGAGGGCACCCCGTTCGTCGGACTGCTCTATTGCGGGCTCATCCTGACCACCGACGGCATCCGGGTCATCGAGTTCAACGCGCGGTTCGGCGACCCGGAGACGCAGGTCGTGCTGCCGCGCCTGGTCACCCCGCTCTCGGGCCTGCTGCTCGCGGCCTCGACCGGCGCACTCGCGGCCCTGCCCTGGCCGCAGTTCTCCTCCGACGTGGCCGTGACGGTCGTTCTCGCCAGTGAGAACTACCCGGGCACCCCGCAAACCGGGCGCGAGATCACCGGGCTGGCCGAGGCATCCGCCGTTGACGGGGTCACGATCGCCCACGCGGCGACCGCCGTGCAGGGCGGCGCACTCGTGTCAACCGGCGGCCGGGTGCTGAGCGTGGTCGCCGTCGGCGCCGACTTCGGCGAGGCCCGCGACCGCGCCTACGAAGCCGTGGACCAGATCACCCTCGCCGGCTCGCAGTTTCGCACCGACATCGCGGCCCGCGTCGCCTGATTCCCGGGTTCGGGTGTTCGGGGGCGAGTCAGAACGGCATAACTCCTGCTCTCTGCTGCCGAGCGCCCGAACACGCCCGTGATTGCGTCGGCGCTCAGACTTCAGCAGGAGTTATGCCGGGTGCGGATGCGGGAGAATGAACGGGTGAGCCAATCTGAGTACGCGTCCCCCGCATCCATCGCCCTCGACGGGTGGACGCCCGTCTATTCGGGCAAGGTGCGCGACCTCTACGTGCAGGCAGCGGATGCCCCGGCCGACCTCGCGACCGCCTCCCGGGTGCTCGTGGTCGCCAGCGACCGGGTCAGCGCGTTCGACCACGTGCTCGAGCCGGGAATCCCGGGCAAAGGCGAGCTGCTCACGACCCTGAGCCTGTGGTGGTTCGACCGTCTCACCGACGTGCCCAACCACCTCATCGCCGACCACGAACTCGTCGGCGACACCGTGCGCGGCCTGATCCCGGCCGAGGTCGCCGGGCGAGCGCTGCTCTGCTCCATGCTCGACATGTTCCCGATCGAGTGCGTCGTGCGCGGGTACCTCACCGGCTCCGGCTACAAGGAGTACCTCGTCTCGCAGTCCGTCTGCGGCATTGCCCTGCCGGCCGGGCTGCAGAACGGCGACCGACTGCCCGAGCCGATCTACACGCCCGCATGGAAAGCCCCGATGGGCCAGCACGACGAGAACATCAGCTTCGAACGCACCGTCGAACTCGTCGGCCCTGCCGTCGCGGCAGAACTCCGCGACCTGTCGCTCGCGCTGTACCGCACGGCGTCGACGATCGCCGAGGCCGCCGGCGTGATTCTCGCCGACACCAAGTTCGAGTTCGGCGCGAACCGGCAGACCGGCATCACGACCCTCGCCGACGAGGTGCTCACGAGTGACTCGAGCCGCTACTGGGACCTCGCCCGCTGGCAGAACGCGGCGACCCCGGAAGAACGCATGGAAAGCTTCGACAAGCAGATCGTGCGCAACTGGCTCGCCGCCCACTGGGACGAGACCGGCACCCCGCCGCTGTTGCCGCCCGAGATCGTGGAGCAGACCGCGGCCCGGTACCGCGAGCTGCTCGAGCGTCTGACCGCCGCGTAAACGCCCCGCCGCCCCGACGGCGCGAATGTCCCCGAATGTCGGGGCAGCCCGTGCTGAATGACGGATGTCGGTGGCGCCGGGTACTGTCGGGATCATGAGAATCAAGATGTGCAGCGTTCACGTTGACGATCCTTCCGCCGCGTTCACGTTCTACACCGAGATGCTCGGCTTCGTCGAGCTCATGCGCGTGCCCGAGCACGCGCTCTACATCGTGCAGGCCCAGGGCGATCCAAACGGCCCCGGGCTGCTGCTGGAGCCCAGCGACACCAAGGTCGCCAAGACCTACCAGAGCGGCCTGCACCGCCTCGGAATCCCCGCCATCGTGTTCGGCACCCCCGACGTGCAGGCCGAATACGACCGCCTGCGCGCCCTCGGCGTGCGGTTCACGAGCGCTCCGACCACCGACTTCTCGGGCACCACAGCCGTCTTCGACGACGGATGCGGCAACCTGATCCAGTTGCACGAGGACTGATCCCGCACGACGGCTCAGGGCTGTGCCACGGCCGGGCCGCCCACCCGGTCAAACGGGGGGCAGCTCCGTGCCGGCACGGCGGAATACCGGGGGTGCGGCATCCGTTGACATGACCGTGACCACCACTCGAAAAGACCTGCTCGCCGCCGACACGAACATGGGCGCCGTGACCCTGCGCGCTGGCAACCTCGACACCCTCATCGCGTACTACCGCGACGCGGTGACCCTCGACCTCATCAGCCACATCGGCCCGGTCGCGGTGCTCGGCCGCGGCACGACACCGATCGTGATCCTGCAGCACGCTCCCGAGCTCGCGGCCGCCGAACCCCGCTCGGCCGGACTCTTTCACACGGCCATCCTGTTCGAGACGCAGACCGAGCTCGCGAAAGCCGTCTACTCGGTCGGTACGAAGCATCCGGGCACCTTCACGGGCAGCGCCGATCACCTGGTCAGCCAGGCCTTTTACTTCACAGACCCCGAGGGCAACGGCATCGAGCTGTACTGGGACCGCGACCGCACCCTGTGGAGCTGGACCCACGGCCAGGTCGAAATGGCGACCCTGGCCCTCGATCCGAACGCCTTCATCGGCGAGCACCTGACCGAGGCGAGCGCTGCAGACCCGACCCACGGCCCCGCGGTCGTCGGCCACATCCACCTCTCGGTCGGCGATGTGGCGAGCGCCCGCGAGTTCTACGTGAACCGCCTCGGCTTCGAGGCCACCGCGAACTTCGGGCCCAGCGCCCTGTTCGTCTCGGCCGGCGGGTACCACCACCACATGGCCATGAACACCTGGCAGAGCCAGGGTGCCGGTCGCCGCCGTCTGGCGCTCGGCCTCGGCGAGGTCAGCATCGTGGTGCCCGGCACCGGTGACATCGGCGCCCTCAGCGAGCGGATGTCCCACTACGGCGTCGAGACCCGTCACGACGGGCAGACCCTCGGCTTCGACGACCCGTGGGCGAACCGCATCCTCGTACGCGCCGCGCACTGACCGCCGCGCACTGACCGCCGCGCACTGACCGCCGCGCCAGCGTTTCGGTTCGGCGACGTTTCGGTGTGGCTGCCGGTGCCGGTGCGGCTAGGCCCCCAAACGTGATTGTGCGCACGACGTCAGTTCGTCGGGGCCAGCACCAGCCGCCGGCGCTCGGGCCGCTCGTGCGCCGAAAGCTGCTCGTGCAGGCAAAAGCGGCACCCCGGTACCTTCATGCGCCGAAAACTGCTCGTGCGCGTGGCCTGCCAGGCGCACGAGCAGCTTTCGGGCGCATGAGCATTCTGGAGTGCAAGTTTGCGGCGCACGAGCACCTTTGAGGCGCACGACGGCCGGCAAGTTTGAGGCGCGTCAGCAGCTTTGAGGCGCACGACGGCCGGAGCCACCGCCTGTGGGCGCATCAACGACCGGGAGCCGCGCAGCCGTGTGACGGTCGAAGCGGGCGGCCGCTGGAGCGGGTCAGGACTTGGCGGGGCCTCGGGCGGCGCGCTTGGCGCGGCGGGTCAGGCCGTAGACGGTGGCCTGGAACTCCTTGCCCTTGAGCGGGCGGCCGGGCAGTTTCGTGCGCGGCTTGTCGGCGGCGCGCAGGCCGTCGAGCACGATACTGAGCTGGCGGCGCCACTGGCCCGCGTAGCCGTTTCCGAGGCCGCCGAGCGAACCGACCATCGTGACCAACACGGCGATGTCCGCCGCGTCGACGTCGGCGCGCAGCGCGCCGTCTTTCTTCGCCTGCGCCACGAGCGCCGCGATGACGGACTCGAAGTCGGTGGCGGGCCGGGCGCCCGGGTCGAGGCTGGACATCCGCTTCACGATCGGCGGCAGCGATGGGTCGGCGACGAGCCATTCGGCAACGCGTTCGGCGTAGATGACCACGCCGTCCCACGCGGTGTCGGCTGCCGTGATTTCGTCCTGCACGGCGGCGAGTTCGGCGAGGGCGAGCTCGTAGAGGGCCCGCACGAGGTCGTCGCGGGTCGGGAAGTTGCGGTACAGCGTGGCCACGCCCACCTCGGCGCGACGGGCGATTTCCTCGAGCGAAGCGTCGACGCCATTGACGGCGATCAGGGCCCGGGCCTCGGTGAGCAGGCGCTCCCGGTTCTGCCGCGCATCGCGGCGCCGGGGTTGCGGCCGGTCCTGGGGAGCGCGTGCGGACGAAGTCATGGAGTTGATTCTAGGTGCCGTGTCTGGGTCACTCGGAGGGAAACCTCCGTGATTCGTGGTATCACGCGCCCAGATTCACGGAATAGTTTTCGGCCCCCCGCGTGTCGCCGCACACGGACACCCCGGGCGTCAGATTTGGCGGGCACCGTGTTGCGCCCGAGCGCGGCAGCCCGCAGAATTCAGAGCAGGACCCATGCCGTGACGCGCGGGCCAGCCACAGGAAACGGAGCACTCGTGCCGGTCGAGAACAACACGCGGGAGTTCGATCCAGAGATCGTGACCGATTTTCGGGAGCGGATGAGCTACGGCACCTACCTCGACCTCGACACCCTGCTCGGTGCCCAGAAACCGGTCAGGGAACCGGAGCACCATGACGAGCTGCTCTTCATCATCCAACACCAGACCACCGAGCTCTGGCTCAAACTGGTGCTGCACGAGCTACGTGCGGCGACGCAATCGCTGCGCCGCGACGACCTCGCCCCGGCTCTGAAACGCATCGCCCGGGTCAAGCACATCCAGCGCACCCTGACCGAGCAGTGGTCGGTGCTCGCGACGCTCACGCCCACCGAATACGCCCAGTTTCGCGGCTTTCTCGGCAATTCCAGCGGATTCCAGTCGTACCAGTACCGGGCCGTGGAGTTCGCGCTCGGCAACAAAAATCGGCGCATGCTCAGCGTGTTCGAGTCCGACCCGGATGCCCACGCCCTGCTCACCGAGATGCTCGAGGCCCCGAGCCTCTACGACGAGTTCCTCCGCTACCTGGACCGGGTCGGCTATACGGTACCGACCGAGGTACTCGAGCGTGACGTGACCGAGGCCTGGGTGCTGCACCCCGAACTGGTGCAGACGTTCCGGGGCATCTACGAGCACGCCGACACGAACTGGGCCGCCTACGAGGCCTGCGAGGAGCTCGTCGACCTCGAGGACAACTTTCAGCTCTGGCGTTTTCGGCACCTGAAAACCGTGCAGCGCATCATCGGCATGAAGCACGGCACCGGCGGATCCAGTGGCGCTGCTTTTCTGCAGAAGGCCCTCGAACTCACCTTCTTTCCCGAATTGTTCGCGGTGCGCACCGAAATCGGGTCATGACCGACACCGCGCTGCCGGGGTTCCTCGACGCCCACGTTCACCTGGCCCTGACGGATGCGGCCGGTCCGGCCGCGCTGCTGGCCGGCGGCATCAGCCGGGTGCTCGACCTCGGCGGCTGGCCGCTCGGCGCGGGCGTGGGGCCTTCACCCGTGATCCGCGGTGCCGGGCAACTGCTCACCGCCCCGGGTGGTTACCCGAGCCGGGCGCCCTGGGCACCGCCCGGCAGCGTCTTCCAGGTCACCAGCACTGCCGGAGCGACGGATGCGACAGCCGCGGTCGATCTGCAGCTCGCGGGCGGCGCATCCGTGGTGAAAATCACCCTGAATTCGGATGCCGGACCGGTCTTCTCCGACACGGTGCTCGCCGCGATCGTCGCCCACGCCCATACTCAGGGGGTCGCCGTGGTCGTGCACGCGCAGGGCCACGGCCAGGCCCAGCGCGCGTTCGAGGCCGGCGTCGACGCGTTCGCACACACGCCGTTCAGCGAGCGGCTGGGCGACGATCTGATCGGCGCGATGGCAGCCCGCCTGACCTGGATCAGCACCCTCGACATCCACGGCTGGGGCCGCCCGGCCCGTGAGTTCGACGCGGCGGTCGACAACCTGCGCCGCTTTCATGCCCGGGGCGGTCGGGTGCTCTACGGCACCGACCTCGGCAACGGGCCGTTGCCCGTCGGGGTCAATCCGCGGGAGATCCGTGCGCTGCTGACCGCCGGTTTGTCACCGGATGCCGTGATCGCGGCCCTCACCGACGGCGCCGGGGGCGCAGAACCAGCGCTCGGCATCGACTGGGGCCCGGCCGTGCGCCACACTCGACTCATCGGCCCACAGCCTGCCGAGCCGCAGGCTTTCACCGACTGGCTCGGCACCGCCCGCAGCGTTGCCGGCCCCCTGCCCATCCCCACAACACTGTCCAGCCCTGCCACCCCCGCCGCCCGAGAGGCTCTCCGATGACCCCGACCGCCCCGCTCACCGACAGTCACCTCGCGTTCGCCCGTCGACAGGACCGCATCGACGGGCTCGGGCACTACCGCGCGCGCTTCATCGGCACCAGGGCCGAGAGCGACGACCCGTCAGCACCGCTTCCCAACCCAATCGCCTACCTCGATGGCAACTCCCTCGGCCGCCCGACCACGGCGGCCGCCGAGCGCATCGCCGCGTTCATCACCGGGGCGTGGGGCACCCGGCTGATCCGCGGCTGGGACGACGAATGGATGGAGCTGCCGCTGCGCATCGGTGACGACCTCGGCCGGGCGGCGCTCGGCGCCGGGCCCGGGCAGGTCTTCGTCGGCGATTCCACGACCGTGCTGCTCTACAAGCTCGCCCGCGCCGCCGTGGATGCCCGCCCCGGACGCACCGAGATCGTGCTCGACAGCGACAATTTCCCCACCGACCGGTACATCCTCGAGGGCATCGCCGCCGAACGCGGCCTCACCCTGCGCTGGATTACCAGCGATCCCGCGGCGGGCGTCACGCCGGAGCAGGTGCGCGCGGTCGTAGGCCCGAACACCGCCCTCGTGCTGCTCAGCCACGTCGCCTATCGCTCCGGTTTTCTCGCCGACATGAAGACGATCACCCGGGTCGCCCACACCCAGGACGCCCTCGTGCTCTGGGACCTCAGCCACTCCGTCGGTTCGGTTCCAGTCGAGCTCGACCTCTGCGACGTGGACCTCGCCGTCGGCTGCTCCTACAAGTACCTCAGCGGCGGGCCGGGCGCTCCGGCCTTCGGGTATGTGCACCGCGACCTGCAGGACGTGCTGGCGCAGCCGATCCAGGGCTGGATGGGAACCAAGGATATTTTCCTGATGGGGCCGGGATACGTGCCGGCCACGGGCATCCGTCGCTTCATGAGCGGCACGCCCGCGGTGGTGGGCATGCTCGCGATGCAGGACACGATTGCCATGATCGAGCAGGCGACGATCGCCGAGGTGCGCGCCAAGTCGGTCGCGCTGACCGAATTCGCCCTCACCCTGGTCGACGACTGGCTCGCGCCGATGGGCGTCACCGTCGCCTCACCCCGGGAAAGCACCCACCGCGGCGGGCACGTCACGATCAACCACCCGGCGATGCGGCAGGTGACCACGATTCTGTGGGCGAACGACGTGATCCCCGACTTTCGGGCGCCCGACGGCCTGCGCATCGGGATGGCTCCGCTCAGCACGAGCTTCGTGGAGACCTACGAAGGAGTCGCCGCGATTCGGGACGTGCTGCGCGGCATCCTGATCGGGCAGAGCGGCGGAGCGGCCTGAACAGACAGCGAACGCAGACCTGGAGAAACGCAGACCTGTAGAATCAGGGAATCCACCTCGAGCCTTTCTGGAGTGCACCGTGTCTGTAATCGTCGTTGAAGTTATGCCCAAGGCCGAGCTGCTGGACCCGCAGGGCAAGGCTGTCGCCCGCGCCCTCGGCCGCCTGGGCCAGACCCAGTTCAGTGCCGTGCGCGTCGGCAAGCGTTTCGAAATCACCGTCGACGGTCCGGCGGATGCCGCGGCCCTCGCCGCCGTCGCCGAGCTCGCCGACAGCGTGCTCTCCAACTCCGTGATCGAAGACGTCGTGGGAATCCACGTCGTCGAGACTGCCGCGGCGGTCAACTAGTGCGCATCGGCGTCGTCACCTTTCCCGGATCGCTCGACGACCGGGATGCCCAGCGCGCGATCCGCCTCGCCGGCGCCGAGCCCGTCGCCCTCTGGCACGGCGAGCACGACCTGCACGGCGTCGACGCCCTCGTGCTGCCGGGCGGATTCAGCTACGGCGACTACCTGCGCGCCGGTGCGATCGCGAGCCTCTCGCCGATCATGGCCGAGGTCATCGACGCAGCCAACGGCGGCATGCCCGTGCTCGGAATCTGCAACGGCTTCCAGATGCTGACCGAGGCGCACCTGCTCGAGGGCGGCCTGATCCGCAACGAACAGGGCCGGTTCATCTGCCGCGACCAGAGTCTGCGCATCGAGAACGTGACGAGCGACTGGACGACCGGTTTCACGTCCAACCAGGAGATCACCATCCCGCTGAAGAACGGCGAAGGCTCCTTCATGGCCTCCGCCGAGACCCTCGCACGCCTCGAGGGTGAGGGCCGCATCATCGCCCGTTACCTCGGCAACCCGAACGGGTCCCAGAACGACATCGCCGGCGTCACCAACGCTCGCGGCAACGTCGTGGGCCTCATGCCGCACCCCGAGCACGCCGTCGAGGCCGGGTTCGGCCCCGACACCGCCGAGGCCATGTCGAGCGGGGTCGACGGCCTCACGTTCTTCACCTCGGTCATCGCCCGCACCCTCGTCACCGCGTAGCGCCCCTCGCAGGACGCTCGCGGCGCGAGTGGGCGCATATCGATCGCCCCATGAGGTCCACGCTAGCTTCGCGAGTGGGCGCATATCGCCCCTTGAAGGCGACCCATGGGGCCATTTGCGCCCACTCGCGTCAGCCATGGGGCCATGTGCGCCCACTCGCGCCGGGCACTCCGGCGGCCAGGTAGGACATCCCGAAAGCCACCGACCCTCGTCCCTGGCGCCCCTGACTTATCCCGCTAGGGGTAGCGGCGGGCCAGCAGGCGGCGCTGGGCGGCGCTCTCGGTGAGGCCCGCGGCGACGACCGCGGCAGCGGATGCCTCCTCCCGCCGCCCGAGCCGCCGCAACAGTTCCGCGCGGCTCGCGTGCCACCAGAAGTACCCCTCCAGCCCCGTCAGCGCCTCCACCTCGGCGAGCGCGAGCGCCGCCTCCCCGCTCTCGGCGACGGCCGCGGCCCGGTTGAGTCGCACGACGGGACTCGGATCCAGCACAACCAGCACGTCGTACCAGGCGACGATGGAGCGCCAGTCGGTGGCGGCGGCATCCGCTGCGAGGGCGTGGCAGGCGGCGATCGCCGCGACGACCGCGAACCGTTCGGGCACGACGCTGCTCAGGCGAATGGCCTCGGCCGCCCGGGTCACGCCCTCGGCGGCGAGCGCCCGATCCCACCGGGCACGGTCTTGGTCGGCGAGCAGCACGATGTCCCCGGCGGCGTCGAAACGGGCCTCCCGGCGGGAGTGCTGCAGCAGCATCGTCGCGAGCAGCCCCTCGAGCACGGCCTCTCCCGGCAGCAGCGCCACGAGCAACCGGCCGAGCCGCACGGCCTCCTCGGCGAGCTGGCGCCGTTCGTGCAGGCCGGCGGAGCGCGAGGCGTACCCCTCGGTGAACAGCAGAAACACGGTCGTGGCGACCTGGCGCATCCGCTCGGGCAGCTCGGCCGCATCGGGCACCCGGTAGCGGATGCCCGCGGCCGCGATCTTGCCGCGCGCCCGCGTCAGGCGTTTGGACATGGTCGCCTCCGGCACCAGCAGCAGCCCGGCGACCTCGGCGACGCTGAGGCCGCAGAGCACACGCAGGCTCAGCGCGACCTGGGCCTCGGGCGCGAGCGCGGGGTGGCAGCAGGTGAAGATCAGGCGCAACTGGTCGTCGCGCAGCACCCCGACCGGAAAGTCGTCGGGGGCTTGGTGCAGGGCCAGGGTGATCGCCTCCTTTTCCTTGCCGGGCCGGGCGGCCTCGCGGCGCAGCTCGTCGATCGCCCGGTGTTTGGCGGCGACGATCAGCCACGCGCGCGGGTTCGGCGGCAGGCCGGTGCGCGGCCAGGTCGCGAGGGCGATGATCGATGCCTCCTGCACGGCGTCTTCGGCGAGGTCGAGGTTGCCGGTGAGCCGGGTGAGCGAGGCGAGCACCTGCCGCCGCTCGCGCCGCAGCACCTCGGCGAGCCCCCGCACCTCGACCGGAGCCGTGGGCTCGCCGAGGTGCGGGGCGGGCGGGACTGCCGGGTCGCCGCCGGGGTCATTCACCTCAGGTGGTGACCGACGTCGGGCGTGCGTCCGAGGAGTGCGCGGGCGCCTCCGCGGCCGTTGCTGATTCCGGCGGCGCGGTCATCGGCAGCGCCGGGCGCACCTCGACGGCGCCGCTCCAGGCCCCGGGGATCATGGCCGCGACCCTGATCGCCTCGTCGAGGTCGGTGCACTCGAGCAGGTAGAACCCGGTCAGCGCCTCCTTGGTCTCGGCGTAGGGGCCGTCACTGAGCACGACATCGCCGCCCTTGCCGCCGGTGACTCGCACGGTCGTCGCGGTGGGGGTGTGGTACAGCGCCGCGCCGCCACGAATGACGCTCGCGGCCGCTTCGCCAAAGGCGCCGTATTCGGCCATTTCGCCGGCGTACTCGGGGGCACTCCAATCGACGTCGGGCGTGTAGATCAGTGCGACATAGCTGGGCATGATTGCTCCTTCACGGTTTTTCGTGGGGATCCATCGAATGATGGATCTACTTTAGGAACGAACGGGCCCCGCCCGATAGGACACCGGCGACACATTTTTTTTCTGAGTTTCAGCCGTTGATGGCGATCGCCGCGATCGCCGCCAGAGCGAGGCCCATCCCGGCGACCTGCAGACGGCCGACGCGCTCCTTCAGGACGAGCACCGCGAGCAGCACGGTCACCGCCGGGTACAGCGCGATCAGCACGCTGACCAGAGAGAGCAGGCCGCCCTGGAAGGCGTAGAGCATCGTCACGTTCGCGGTCACATCGAGCAGCGCAATGATCACGGCAATGCCCACAATGCCGCGCGGCAGCAGGCCATGCTGTCGGGTCGCGACGGCCACGGCAATCACGATGACGGATGCGACGCCCCGCGACGCGACCAGCGGCCACAGCCCGGTGCCGGCCTCGATCTGGTGCACGAAGATGAACGCGAGCGCGAAGAAGGTGCCGGAGCCGATCGTGAACCAGGCCACGCGCCGGGTGAAGCGCGGGGCTGGAGCGAGAGCGACGTGGCCCGGCGCCAGCATGCCGGGGATCGCGGGGTCAGTGCCGGGCGCGGCATCCGTCGGCTCACGACTGACCAGCAGCACGGCGACGATCGCGAGGCCCACCCCGACGAACGAGATGACCGACGGCCGCTCCCCCAGGGCCACGCCGACGATGACCGGGATGCCGGCCACGAGCACCGCCGTCATCGGCGACACGACGCTCATCGGGCCCTCGGCGAGCGCGATGTAGAACCACCACATCGCCAGCGCCAGGGCGAGCCCCGAGGCCGCCCCGAACAGCATCGCGTGCCAGGAGGGCGTGCCGCCGACGACCACCGCGAGCACGGTGACGATCACCGCAGACAGCGGATACGAGACCAGGATGACCCGCAGGGCGGCCACCCGCCGCGAGGCGAGCCCGCCGAGAAAGTCGCTGACGCCGTAGGCCGCGGCCGAGGTCAGCGCGAGGATGACGCCGATCACCGGGCACCGCCGGATCGGGCCTGTGAACGGGATGCACGCATGGTGTCACGCTAGCAGCGCCGTCAGGTGCTCGTGCGCCTGCGGTGGCAGGCACACGAGCAGCTGTCGACGCTGGGTACCTAGCCCGCGGTCGTGTGAGCCGGGGCAGCGGATGCTGTGGGGCCTGCGGCCGAAGAGGCGGCGGCATCCGCTTTCTCGGCACCGGCCAGGTGCACGCTGCTGTTGCCGTCGACCGCACGGGTTTCGGGCACGCCGTCGCGCTCGATGGTGGTGGCGAGCGGCTTCTCCGTCACGAAGCAGAGCAGGATGACGGCCACGATCACGAGCGGCACCATGTAGAGGAACACCGGCGTGAGGGCGTCGTTGTACCCGCTGATCACGATCTGGCGGGCGGCATCCGGAAGGCCCTGCACGATGGCCGGGGTGAAGGAGTTCGCGTCGCCGCCACCGGCGGCACCGGCGGGCATCCGCTCGGTGAGCAGTTCGGTGAGGCGGGCGGCGAACAGGCTGCCGACCACGGCGGATCCGATCGAGGCACCGATCTGGCGGAAGTAGTTGTTCGACGCGGTCGCCGTTCCGACCTCGGAGTTCGGGAAGCTGTTCTGCACGATCAGGATCAGAATCTGCATGCTGAGGCCGAGTCCGAGACCCATCAGGGCGAGATAGCTGCAGAGAACCCAGGTCTCGAGGGTGGGCGTCATGGTCGAGAGCAGCACCAGGGCGACGGCCACGATGACCGTGCCGAGGATGGGCATCCACTTGTACCGGCCGAATTTGGACACCAGCCAGCCGGAGCCGATGGAGCTGATGAGCAGCGCGGCCATCATCGGGATCATCAGGAACCCGGCCTCGGTGGCGTTCGCGCCGGTGACCATCTGCAGGTAGGTCGGCAGGTAGGCGAGGGCGCCGAACATCGCGATGCCGGTGATGAGCCCGGCGATCGTGGTGAGGGTGAAGTTGCGGTCGCGGAACAGGTGCAGCGGCATGATCGGCTCGGCGGCGCGACGCTCGACCATGATGAAGGCCACGGCGGTGACGATCGTGCCGATGATCAGGGAGATGATGAGCAGGGAATCCCAGGCGTAGGTGGTGCCGCCCCAGGTCGTGGTGAGCACGAGGCCGGTCGAGGCGAGGGCGAGCAGGCCCATGCCGGCAACGTCGAGCGTGGGCTTGGCGTGGTCGACCTTGGGCAGCCGGAGGAAGAAGACCGCCGTGATGATGGCGAGCGCGCCGAGGGGGATGTTCATCCAGAACGCCCAGCGCCAGCCGATGCCCTCGGTGAACCAGCCGCCGAGCAGCGGACCGGCCACGGACGACAGCGCGAACACGCCGCCCATGATGCCCATGTACTTGCCACGTTCCCGGGCGGGAACGACGTCGGCGATGATTGCCTGCGAGAGGATCATCAGGCCACCGCCGCCGAGGCCCTGCACGGCCCGGCCGATGATCAGCCAGGTCATGTCGGGCGCGAGGCCGCCGATGACGGAGCCGAGAATGAAGATGCTGATCGCGCCGATGAACAGGCCCTTGCGGCCGATCAGGTCGCCGAGCTTGCCGTAGACCGGCAGCATGATCGTGGAGGCGAGGATGTACGCCGTGGTGACCCAGAGCATGTGGTCGACGCCGTTGAGCTCGCCGACGATTGTGGGCAGGGCGGTGCTGAAAATGGTCTGGTCGAGCGAGGCGAGCAGCATGGTGACCATGAGGCCGGCGAAGACGAGCAGGATGCCGCGCTTGGCACCCGGGTCGGCGGCCGCGGGGGCCGACGCGGGGGCGGCATCCCGGTTGAGTGTGGTGGTCATTTGAGTTTTTCTAGTACCTCTCTGGTGAGCGAAATTGCTCGAAGTTCAAGTCTTGTGCTGGTGCTCTCGGTGTCGAAGCGGGCTCTGACGGCGGCGGCATCCGCCGCCCATTCCTTCACCGCGGCGCGCACGGCCCCACCGCAGAGCGACAGCACCAGGTCAGCGGACGCCGCCCGATCGGCGTCGCCCTGGCCCGCGTAACGCGGGTCCCGGGCGAGCAGAACCTGCACGGCCTCGGTGAGTTGCGCCGCGATCTGGGTGAACTGCGCGAGCTGGCCGGCGAGGAGGTGCGGGTGACGCCGCACGATTTCCATCCGGTCTTCCTTGATGGTCGACCGGGTGAGCGGGGCGCCCATGACCTCGAGGATCAGGTGCACAACCGCGTCGACGAGCCCGTCGGCCGCAGCGCGGTCGATGGTCTCCGCGAGCATGGCAACGGTGATCTCGATCTCGCGCAGCCCGAGGATCGCGCTGTCTTTACTGTCGAAATAGTTGAAGAACGTGCGCGGCGAGACGTCAGCGAGATCGCTGATGGCGTCGACGGTGGTCTGCTCGAGGCCGTCGCGCAGCACCAGCGTGACGGCGGCCTCTTCGAGCCGGGCGCGCGTTTCGAGGCGCTTTCGGTCGCGCAGGCCGAGCGTGGGATCCGTGATCATCTCCCAATTCTTGCAATCACTGCGTAATTGCACAACTGCAAACTTACAGTCGTGCAAGATTATCGGCGAACGTCCAGACTCGCGCCGCGTGCAGACGGGGACTTGCCCAGATTCGGCTGCGAGCATGGGTCAATGTCCCCCCGCCTGCTGTTTCGATCCGTAGCCATCGCCGAGGCCATCACCTGGGCGCTGCTGATCGCCGGAATGCTCGGCAAATACGTGCTGCAGGTCGGCGAGCTCGGCGTGCAGGTCGGCGGATTTCTGCACGGGCTCGTCTTCATCGCGTTCGCCATGACGGCGCTGCTGGTCGGTGTGAACCAGCACTGGGGGCCGAAGCTCACGGCTATCGCCGTGGCCACCTCGATCGTGCCGTTCGGCACGATTCCCCTCGACCGGGGACTCGAGAAGAACGGCCACCTCGACGGCGACTGGCGCCGAACGCGCACCGACGACCCCCGCGACCACACCCGTGTGAGCGCGCTGCTCCGCTGGATGCTCGTGCGCCCGGTGCTCTTTGCGGCCGTGCTGGTGATCGGACTCGGCGCCGTGATGGCCGTGCTGCTGACTCTGGGGCCGCCCGGCGGCGCCTAAAGCAGTAGCGTCACCGCCGCCGCGACCCCGAGCAACGCCCGAACGTGGTTGCCGGCGGTCCACTGGGCCGCGAATGTCGTCCAGGCCGCGTCTGATTCCGCGGCGTTCGGGTCCAGCCGTGCCAGCGCGTTGTTGCGCGGCACGTGGAAACCGATCGTCACCGCCACGCTGGCCAGGTAGAGGGCGGAGCCGACCAGCCGCTGGGCGGCATCCGCTGCCGGATCGAGAATCTGGCCCACAATCAGGGCGACGGATGCCGCGGCCGTTCCAAAGAGCACGGCCAGGAACAGCGGGCGCACCGCCGCGACATTGATCTGCTGCATCACGCCGATCGCGTCGGCCGCGGGCCTGCGCCGCAGCGCCGGCATCACCATCACCGAGAAAGCGAGGAAGACCCCGCCCATGACGGCGGCGCCGACCGCGGTGATCGTGGTCAGGATTTCAGCGAGCATGCTCACCATGCAACCGCAGATTGAGCCGCGGGGCCAGCCCGGTCAACCGCGGCCTGGCGGTCGCGGCACTCGTTCGGTCTGGCGGCACTCGATGGAACGAGTGCCGCCAGACGTAATAAGTGCCGCGAGCCCACCTGCCGCCCCGGCCCGACTCCGGGGCTACTCCTCGTCGTCGCGCAGGCCGAGCAGTTCGGCGAGGTCGGCGATGCTGTCGATGATCACGTCGGCGCCCGCGTCTTCGAGGGTCTCCTCGTCGTGGGTGCCGCTCAGCACGCCGACCACGAGGCCGGCTCCGGCGTTGACCCCGGCGAGCATATCGCTCGCCGTGTCGCCGACGACGACCATGCCGCTGACACTCGTGGCGCCGGTGCGCAGCAGCGCCGTGAGGTTGAGGTCAGGGAACGGGCGGCCGCGGCCGGCGTCGCCGGGGCACAGGGTGAGGTCGATCAGATCGGCCCAGCCGAGGGCGTCGAGCAGGGCATCCTGGGTGGCACGGGAGAACCCGGTCGTCAGCGCGATCTTCACGCCGTAGTCGCGCAGCTCCCGAAAGAGGTCTTCGGCGCCGTCGATCGCGGTCACCCCGGCCTCGATCACGAGCTCGAGGTAAGCCGCCTCGAAAGCCACGTTCGCGGCGTTGGCGACGTCTTCGTTCTCGGTCAGGGCCCGGAAGACCTGGATCTTGGACTGGCCCATGGTCTCGCGCACATAGTCGAGCGCGGCCTCGAGGGCGTCATCGGTCGTCGCGAGGCCCACGGCGCGGGCGGCGACCACGAAAGCCCGCTCGACGAGTCCGTCATCGCGCACGGTCGTGCCGGCCATGTCGAGCACGACGAGTTCGACGTCGAGCTCTTCGAACTCTTCGTCGTAGTCTTCGAGCTCGGCCTGGCCGTCGAAGACTGCCTCGGCCGCGGCGTCGTCGGCGATGAAGGTTCCGTCACTAATGGTCATGATGTGCCTTTCGTGGGGTGTGCGAGTGGTGCGGATTGAGCGGAAGCATAAAACCCGGCGACGACACTCTCGGCGAGCCCGAGTCCGGTCGTCATGCCGATGCCGGTGGTCGCGGCGACGAGGTGCACGCCCGGTTCCGGCTCTTCGATGAGAAAATCGTTGGGCCCGGAGGCATAGACGCCCTGCCAGCGTTCGATCACCCGCGGCCGCGGCACCGCGAACAGCTCCGCCGTCAGGTCGAGCAGGGTTTCGGAGGCACCCTCGGCCTGGAACGGCGACACGGCATCACCGCGATAGTGGGTGTCCCCCACGATCAGGCTGCCGCCCGGCAGCTGCGTGTACATCTGGTTCAGATCCAGGGCGGCGAGCTGCGGATGCTCCCGGTGCAGCCGTTCCCGCAGGCCCGCGGCCGACGGCGTCCCGGCAAAGGCGGCATAACGCAGCAGCGACCAGCCGGTGAGCAGCGGCGCCACCAGCGGCGCCCGCAGGCTCGCGTCGACGCGCAGCATGTCGAGCCCGCAACGAAGGATGCCGACGCGCTCGGCGACCTCGGGATAGAGCTGGTCGATGTCGTGGTTGACGGCCACGATCACCGTGCCCGCGTCGATGCGGCCGCGGGTCGTCTCGACGACTCCTGCGCGCACACCGGTGACGGCGGTGCGGTAGCGAAACTCCACGCCACGCCCGGCCAGGTACCCGGCGAGCGCCGCGCCGGCCTGCCGCGGGTTGACCTGCAGGTCGGCCGGCAGAAAGGCGCCGCCCACGGCGGTTCCGGGGCCGACCGGCGCCCGGGACTCCAGCTCGGCACGGTCCAGTAATTCGATTTCGGGGCGCCCGGCCACGTCGCGGCCGAGGTCGCCCGTGAAGGCTGAGTCGCCACCGCGTTCGGCGGCGACCTCTTCGAGCACGCGCAACTCGTCGGCGTGGCGGGCGACGACCAGGGTGCCGGATTCGCGCAGCCAGAGTCCGGCATCCGTCGCCAGGCGCAGCCAGAGCGGCCGCGAGAGAGCCGCGAACTCGCGGGCAAGTCCGGCTTGCGGGGTGAAGCACAGGTGGCCGAAATTGCGTACGGATGCCCCGGCGAGCGTCGCCGCGCGGTCCACCACCACGACGCTCAGCCCGCGATCACTCGCGGCGAGCGCGTGGCCGAGGCCCACGATGCCCGAACCGACCACCACGACGTCGAACGCGCTGGCAGCCACAGCACTCATCGGAACACCCGGCGCATCCACATCGCGAGCGCTTCGACCACGAGAACCGTGACGAGGATCATCACGACGATCGTCGTCACGAGGTCATAACGTGACCCCTGGCCGGCGTTGAGCAGAAAGTACCCGACTCCGCCGCCGCCCACGAGCCCGAGGATCGTCGCCGCCCTAATGTTGGTGTCAAGCATGTAGAAGCTGTGCCCGATCAGGGCTTTCATGCCCTGCGGTGCAGTGGCTCCGGCGTAGACCTGCAGCCGGCTCGCGCCGGCGGCGGTCAGCGCCTGCTCTGGTCCGGGCTTCACCTCTTCAAGCGAATCGGCCAGCAGCTTGCCGAGCAGGCCGATGCCGCCGATCGCCAGGGCGATCGTGCCGGCCTGGGTTCCGAGGCCGGTCACGACGATCAGCACGATCGCGAGGATGATCTCCGGAATGCCGCGGATCGACACCAGGACCAGGCGCATTCCGCTGCGCACCCGCGGGCTCGGCGCCACGTTGCGGGCGGCGAGCGAGCCGATCACGATCGACGCGATGATCGTGAGGATCGTCGCGGCGAGCGCGATCGCGATCGTCTCCCCCATCGCCGCGATCATGGTCGGCGCGTCGTAGCTGCCGAAGCTCGGTGGCCAGAATTTTGCGGCGGTTTCGGGCAGGTAGCCCCAGAAGGTCACGAAGTCGCCCCACTGGATATCGGAGATGAGCACACTGCCGATGATGACGAGGCCGGCGGCCCAGCCCCACACCGTATTGCGGCGGCGGGCGGCGTCCCAGGGGCGGCGGAGGGCGGCGGTGCGGGCATCCGCTCGGCTCATCTTGCGGGCCAGCGCGGCCGACGCGGCCGAGGTGTCAGCCGGGTCGACGCGGCGCCCGCGCATTCCGAGGCGACGGAGCAGTCGATCGCCGAGGCTGCGACGCGTCGGTGCGAAGCCGAGCATGGCGGTGCGCACGACGCTCGAGACGATCTCCATGACCACGCACAGCGCGAAGATGATGAGCGCGATGCCGAGGCCGAGCGAGTAATCGAGCGATTTGAACGCGTACGACATCTCGAGCCCGAGGCCGACCACGCCGACATAGCCGAGAATCACCGAGCCGCGCAGGTTGATGTCGTTACGGTGCAGAACGGTCGCCACCCACGAGGGCAGCACCTGCGGCAGAATCCCCGAGGTGAACTCCTGCAAGGTGGTGCCGCCGGCCGCGCGAATGGCCAGGCGAGGGCCCTCGTCGATCTGCTCGATCGCGTCGGCGAACATCTTGCTGATCATGCCGATCGAGTGGATGCCGATGGCGAGGATTCCCGGCAGCGACCCGAGCGAGAACATCAGCACGAAGACCATGGCGAGCACCACGTCGGGCACTGCGCGAAAGAACACCCCGGCAAAGCGGCCGGCGACCATCCAGCCGCGGCCGGGCGTCGTGTTGGCGGCGGCGAGGAAGGCGATCGGCACCGAGAAAAACGCGGCGAAGAGGGTGCCGCAGAGCACGAGGCCCACGGTAAGGGCGGTCAGGTAGAGCAGGTCGCCGGGTTCAGGAAAGCTGATCACCCCGACCCGCTCGAAGAAGTTCTGGGCGTTGCCCCAGCTCTCGATCATCTGCGGAATCGAGATGTCGATGCTGACGAGCGAGACGACGGATGCCACCACGAGCGCGACGAGGGTCAGCCCGGCGGCGATCTTCTCGGGCGAGAGGCGACGCCGCGGCGCCCGCGCCTCGAGGGTGCCGCGGTCACCGGCGCCGCCAGACGGACGGCCCGACCGCGCGGCCGCGCGGGGTCGCGCTGCGGTGAGGGTCATCGAGCGGACTCCGCGGTGGCGCCGATGAGATCGGTGGCGCGCGCGGATTCGAGTTCGGTCGCGATGGCATCCAGCTCGGCCGTCGTCGTGGCGACGCGGCCGTAGATCTCCATGACCGCGGCCTTGCTGAGGCCCGCGGCGGGGGTGTCGAGCACGACTTCGCCGTGCCGCAGGCCCACGATGCGGTCGCCCCAGGACAGGGCGAGGTCGACCTGGTGCAGGCTGCACACCACGGTCAGGCCCTGGTCCATCGCGATCTCGCGGATGAGGGCCATGACCTGGTCGCTCGATTCCGGGTCGAGGGAGGCGACCGGTTCGTCGGCGAGCAGAATCTCGGGATTCTGCATCAACGCCCGGGCGATGCCCACGCGCTGCTGCTGCCCGCCCGACAGGGTGTCGGCGCGTTGGTAAGCCTGCGCGAGCAGGCCGACCCGGTCGAGGTGGCCGAGCGCGGCGAGCCGCAGCGCTCGGTTGTAGCCCCAGAGCCCGAGCCGGGGGCCGCTCACCCGGGCGAGCGCCCCGGTCAGCACGTTTTCGAGCACGGTCAGCGAGGGCACGAGCTCGAACTGCTGAAAGATGAAGCCGACCCGACCGCGCAGTGCCCGCAGGCGTTTTCCGGCCAGGGTCGAGACTGGCTCGCCGAGCACGGTGACCGTGCCGCTGTCGGGTTCTTCGAGGCCGTCGAGGTGGCGCAGCAGGGTGCTCTTGCCTGAACCGGACAGCCCGAGCAGCACCACGATCTCGCCGCGCCGCACGCTCAGCGAGGCACCGTTCAGGGCGACGGTGTCACCGAAGGTCTTCGTGACGTTCGCGACCTCGATGACGGATGCCGCAGCATCCGTCGCCGTGTTCGTTTCGGAGCTTAGCTCTCGCACTGTGCGGCTTCGGTCTTCACGCAGATGTCCCGGATGGTGTCGTAGTACGCGTCGTCGACGGGCTCGGTGGCCAGGAAGACCATGCGGAACGACTCGGAGTCGGCGCCCTCGATGCCGGCGGCGATGATGTCGTCGACGGTCACCTCACCGAGCAGCTCGGTGAGCTGGGTTTTCAGCTCGGCGGGCAAAGCGTCGCTCATCACGATGGGGGCGCCGGGAACCATGGTCTCGGCGATGACCTTCACGCCCGGGTTCTTGGTCACTTCGCTGTCCTCGGCAAAGCCCACCTCGCACTCACGGTTTTCGGAGACCTTCTGCACGCTCACGTCGTGCTTGCCGGCGAAGACCGGGGTCACGTCTTCGACCGGGTCGACGCCGGCCTCGAGCAGGTTGTACGACGGGAACAGGTAACCCGACGTCGACGAGGGGTCGACGAAGCAGACCTTCTTGCCGGCGAACTCGTCGAGCGAGGTGATGTCGCTGTCCGCGGGCACGATGGCCTGCGAGTAGTACCCGGCGGCCTCGCCCTCGACCGTGACGATGGAGGAGATCGGGGTGATCTCGGCACCGTTGTTGAGTGCGGTGAGGTACGTGAAACCGGAGAACGATCCCACGTCGACCTTGCCGGCGATGGCCGCTTCGATGAGCGCCGCGTAGTCGGTGGACTCGTGGTATTCCACGGTCTTGCCGGTCTCCTGGGAGAGGTAGTCCATGAGCGGCTGGTAGTTGGTCTGGGTGTCCACCGCGTCGGGCACGACGCCGAACACGAGGGTGTTCTCGTCGACGGCGTAGCTCACGTCGCTCGCGCCGTCCAGCTCTGTTGCGGCGTCGTCGGTCGTCGCGGCGCACGAGGCGAGGCCCGCGGTGAGGAGCACAGCGGCGCCGGCGGCGAACGCCGTACGGAATCGAGCGGAGGGGCTGAATACCACGTGACAACCTTTCGTTCCACGCCCGGTCCGGGCGCGGTCGAAATTCAGGCTAGGGATCCGACCTCAACGGCAGCCCCCGTTCGGGTGTCCGGGAGGTAAACGACGGTCGATCAACTGTCGGGGGCGTGGGCTAGTGTGTGGACACGCCCCGAAGCGTGACCGAAATCAAAGGAGATTTTGCGTGTTCACCAGCCCGTATTCCCCCGTCGAGATTCCCGACGCCAGCATTTACGACTACCTGTTCGGCGACCTCAGCCCGGCGGACGTCGACCGGGTCGCGGTCGTCGACGGCGCGACTGGCGCGGCCATGACCTACCGCACCTTGCTCGACCAGATCAACCGCGTCGCCGGCGCGTTCGCCGCCCGCGGCGCCGGGCCCGGAACCGTCGTGGCCCTGCTCTGCCCGAACATTCCGGCGTTCACGAGCGTCTTCCACGGGCTGCTGCGCGCGGGCATCACTGTCACGACCATCAACTCCCTCTATACGGCCGGCGAGATCCAGCGCCAGCTCGACGACGCCGGCGCGACCTGGCTGGTCACCGTGTCACCGTTGCTCGGCGGGGCCCGCGAGGCCGCCCAGACGGTGGGTTTCGACGACAGCCACCTCATCGTGCTCGACGGGGCCGTGGGGCATCCGTCGATGGCCGACCTGCTGCTCGCCGAACCGCTCGTCGACGCGCCCGCGATCGACCCGGCAACCCACGTGGCCGTGCTGCCGTATTCCTCGGGCACCACCGGGCGGCCCAAGGGCGTCATGCTCAGCCACCGCAACCTGGTCGCCAACGTGCAGCAGGCCCGCGGGCTGATCAACGTCGTGCCCGACGACCGGGTGCTCGCGCTGCTGCCGTTCTTCCACATCTACGGCATGACCGTGCTGCTGAACCTCGCGTTCAAGCAGCGGGCTCGCCTCGTGACCATGCCGAAGTTCGACCTCGCCGAGTTTCTGCGCATCATCCAGGACGAACGCTGCTCGTATGTGTTCATTGCGCCGCCGGTTGCGGTCGCCCTCGCGAAGCATCCGCTCGTCGCCGATTATGACCTCTCCAGCGTGCACACGATTCTCTCGGGGGCGGCGCCGCTCGACGGCGCCCTCGCGACGGCCGTCGCCGAACGGCTGGGCTGCCGCATGCTGCAGGGCTACGGCATGACCGAAGCCAGCCCGGTGTCCCACCTGATTCCGCAGGACGCCCCCGAAATCTCGCGCGACTCCGTGGGCGTGACCATTCCGAATATGGAGTGCAAGCTCGTGTCGCTCGAGACCGGCGACGAGATCACCGTGCCGGCGTCCGGTGTCAGCGACCCCGGCGAGCTGCTCGTGCGCGGCCCGAACGTGATGCTCGGCTACCTGAACAACGACGAGGCCACCCGGGAGACCATCGATTCCGACGGTTTTCTGCACACCGGCGACGTCGCCACGGTCAGCGCGGAGGGCGTCGTGAAGATCGTCGATCGCAGCAAGGAGCTCATCAAGTACAAGGGCTACCAGATCGCGCCGGCTGAGCTCGAGGCGCTGCTGCTCACCCACCCGCACGTGAACGATGCCGCCGTGATCGGCATCAACGACGACGACGGCCAGGAGATCCCGAAGGCCTACATCGTGGCGGTAGCGGATGCCGGCATCACCGGCGAGATCGTCATCGCCTGGGTCGCCGAACGGGTCGCTCCGCACAAGAAGGTGCGTGTGGTCGAGTTCATCGACGTCATCCCGAAGTCGGCGTCGGGCAAGATCCTGCGCAAGGACCTGCGCGCCCGTCTCTGAATGGGGTGGCTATCCCGAGACCGAGACCGAGACCGCCACGCTACTCTCGAGTGTGATTCCTCCCCCGAAGGGCGCTGCCGACCCACAAAATCGCGTGTGGCTGCCCGCCGACACGGCGCTCTGGACCACCTGCCACATCGTCTTCGACACGGTGAACGGCCATGTTCCTCAGCACCGCATCGACACGCTATTCCCGCTGACCGACGGCGAAGTTGCCGTTACGGCAGGCAACCTGTTTGTCGACTCATTCCATGCCGCCGGCGACGGCTCCTATAACCGGTCGTCAACATTCGTCTGGGGCACCGGCGCATTCGGACTCGCGCTGGCGGCGGGAACGCTCGCGGCCAGCGCGGCCGGCAACGCCTCCCGCCGCAATCAGGCCGCGGCAGACGCGCAGGAGGCCTGGCGATCGCTGTTCGGTGGCACACTCTTCGTCACCACCGGAGGCTTCTACATCCACACCAGGCAGGGGCTGTTTCGCTGGCGCTGGGAGGCGGTCGACCTTATGCAGGTCGTCGCCTTCAACGTGGTGATCATGCAGGCCAGATCCACCGAGGGTCCGGTCACTTGGCGGCTCACGTCAGAATGGGCCGAACTGGTCTTCGCACTCTGGGCGCTTCACCGTCACCCCAACCACCCGCAGCTGCGTGATGGCACCTGGCCGCCAACGAACTGGCTGCCGTGGGCGACCGAACAGGGCTACCGCCCGCACCTCGACCGGCCGCAGCTCGCTCCTTGAGAGCGCGCAACGTGCCGCAACCTGCTGTCGCCTGGCCCTACGCAGCTCCGACACCGACACTGTCAATCACGGCTTCGCGTCGTTCGAGTCATCACTTTGGCCTCACTTGTCACCTCACTGACAACCACAGTGAAGCTATAGTGAAGCTATAGTGACAGCAAGTGAGGATCAAGTGAAGACAAGTCAGGGATCCCTGAGCGAGGTCATCCGGGGTGTCCGCCGCGCTGGGACCGACCTGAGACAAATTGAGGTGAAGGCCGCGGTTCGCGAGCTCCCGAAGAGCTTGTGGCCGACGGTGAGCGCCTTCAGTAACCACGGCGGCGGACTGATCATTCTCGGGCTCGCAGAAGATGAGGGATTCGAGCCCGCTGAGGGATTCGACGCGACTCGTATTCGTGATGCAATCTCTGACGCTTTCCGACCTCGAGGCCCGCAAGAACCCGCTGGCCCGGTAACACCCCGTCCCATCGGCACGATCGATATAGCCGAGGTTGATGGCGCACAGGTCGTCATCGTGGATGTTGCTGAGCTCCCCGCCGACAGAAAACCGTCGTACGTCACCACCCAGGGAGTAGAAGCCGGCACCTACGAGCGGGTCGGTGACGGGGACCGCCGAATGAGCACCTACGCGATCTTCCTCCTCACCTCGGACCGCGGCCAACCGCGCGAAGACAGTGCACTCGTCGACGGCACCACGATCGCCGATCTGGATTCTGCACTGGTCGAGCGGTACATCGCCCGACTCCGCAGGACCCGGCCCCGTTCGTTCGCGGGGCTCACGAGCACCGCCGATATTCTGCAGCGGCACAACGTGGTCGCATCCGACGGCGTCACTCTGACACTCGCTGGCCTGCTCACTCTGGGGACCTACCCGCAACAGTTCTTTCCCCAACTCATGATCACCTTTGCGGCCTACCCCGGCCGCAGCAAAGCGGACATCGTCGGGCAGGTTCGCATGTTGGACCGTCAGGTGATCGAAGGCTCGATCCCGGTGATGGTCGACGATGCCGTGCGCGCAGTTCTGAGCAACCTCAAGGTACGGCGCGTTTCTCGGGGCGCCGGCGCATCCGACGAACCCGAAATCCCGGTGGACGCCGTGCGTGAAGCGATCGCCAACGCTCTGACTCACCGTGACTACAGCGGTTTCGCGGTCGGCGACCAGGTACGGGTGGAAATCTATCCAGACCGGTTGGAGGTGTGGAGCCCGGGCGGCATCTGGGGCGGCCGCCGTGTTGTCGATCTATTCGACGGCAACTCTCGGTCCCGCAACCAAATCCTCGCGAGCCTGCTCACCGAGGTCCCTTTCCCCGACCGCGACGAGACGGTGTGCGAGAACGCTGGTTCCGGAATTCTGCGCATGGCCGGGGCTCTGGGCGGGATGGGACTCCCCGCACCGCGCTTCACCGCCACGTCAACGAGCATGACCGTCACGCTCGATCGACATGGCCTGCTCAATCCAGAGATGTCAACGTGGCTGTCCGCAATTGGGGCGGGCTCGCTTGATCCCGACGCACAGCGAACTTTGGCTCTGGTACATCGAGGATACGACGTCGAAGATCAGCTCCTCCGTGCCCAATTCGGAATGGATTCTGCGGACGCCCGAGTGGTCTTGCGAACGCTAGTTGCCGATGACTGGCTTCGCTTTCCCGCGCAACCCGGCGGCCCGTATCGGCCGGGGCCACGACTAGTCGCCGCCGAGGTGAACGAAAACACATTGTTCGCGGATGAAATGTCCCCACCGGGCAGCTTTCCCGATCGCAGCCTCGATGAACGAATTCTTGCTGCCCTCGGTCAGGAAAACGAGCTCAACATCCATGAGTTGGTCGACGCAACCCACAGCAGCACCAATTCGCTCCGTCCGCGCCTGCGTGTACTCATTGAGCAAGGCGCCATCACCCCGACGGCGCCGCCGCAGAGCCGCAATCGACGTTATCGCCGACCAGTGGACCCTAAATACTCGTGAAACGGTAGCCAGGTGCAGTCTGCACCCGGCACCCACCGGCCGAACCGTGCGGAGGGGCTACAGGTAGACTGGGCGGGTCAAGCATCCGCTATATCTGGGAGAACGCCACGTGACCGCTGTTTCCACCACACCCTCCCGCGGCATCGCGGACACCGTCTCGAATGCCGCGGCGACGCCCGAGAAAGAGCAGCCCTACGGCGCGCTCGGGCTCAAGGCCGACGAGTACGCACAGATTCGCGAGATTCTGGGCCGCCGCCCCACAAGTGGCGAGCTCGCCATGTACTCGGTGATGTGGAGCGAGCACTGCTCCTATAAGAGCTCGAAGATGTACCTGCGCCAGTTCGGCGACAAGGTCACCCCCGCCATGAAGAAGAACCTGATGGTCGGCATGGGCGAGAATGCCGGCGTGCTCGACGTCGGTGAGGGCTGGGCCGTCACCTTCAAGATCGAGTCGCACAACCACCCCTCCTACATTGAGCCGTTCCAGGGTGCCGCGACCGGCGTCGGCGGCATCGTGCGCGACATCATCTCGATGGGCGCCCGCCCGGTCGCCGTCATGGATGCCCTGCGCTTCGGTGACATCAACGACCCCGACACCGCCCGGGTCGTGCACGGCGCCGTGAGCGGCATCAGCTTCTACGGCAACTGCCTGGGCCTGCCCAACATCGGCGGCGAGACCTATTTCGACGCCGTCTACCAGGGCAACCCGCTCGTCAACGCCCTCTCGGTCGGCGTCATGCGCCACGAAGACCTGCACCTGGCCAACGCCCGCGGCGTGGGCAACAAGGTCGTGCTCTTCGGTGCCCGCACCGGCGGCGACGGCATCGGCGGCGCGTCGATCCTCGCCTCCGACACCTTCAGCGCCGGCGGCCCGACCAAGCGCCCCGCCGTGCAGGTCGGCGACCCCTTCGCCGAGAAGGTACTCATCGAGTGCTGCCTTGAACTGTTCCAGGGCAAGCTCGTCGAAGGAATCCAGGACCTCGGCGCCGCCGGCATCAGCTGCGCGACGAGCGAGCTGGCGTCGAACGGCGACGGCGGCATGTACATCCAGCTCGAAAACGTACTTCTGCGCGACCCGACCCTCACCGCCGAAGAAATCCTGATGAGCGAAAGCCAGGAGCGGATGATGGCGGTCGTCACCCCCGAGAAGCTCGCCGGTTTCCTCGCGGTCACCGACAAGTGGGACGTGGAGACCAGTGTGCTCGGCGAGGTCACCGACTCCGGCCGCCTGATCATCGACTGGAACGGCGAAGAGATCGTCAACGTCGACCCGCGCACCGTCGCGATCGACGGCCCGGTCTACGAGCGCCCGGTCGCCTACCCGACCTGGATCGACGCCCTGCAGGCCGACACCGCGTCCGTTCTGCCCCGCGCGCTCGACGGTGAGACCCTGCGCAGCCAGTTCCTCGACCTGCTCGGCTCGCCGAACCTCGCCGACCCGAGCTGGATCACAGACCAGTACGACCACTACGTCGGCGGCAACACCGCCCTCGCCTTCCCCGACGACGGTGGCATGATCCGTGTCGACGAAGAAAGTGGGCTCGGTTTCGCCATCGCGACCGACGCGAACGGGCGCTACTGCCAGCTCGACCCGTACGTGGGCGCCCAGCTCGCCCTCGCCGAGGCCTACCGCAACGTCGCCGCGACCGGTGCGGTTCCGGTCGGCATCAGCGACTGCCTCAACTTCGGCTCTCCCGAGAACCCCGAGGTCATGTGGCAGTTCCGTGAGGCCGTCACGGCCCTCGCCGACGGATGCCTCGAAATGGAGATCCCGGTCACGGGCGGCAATGTGTCGTTCTACAACCAGACCGGCACCCAGCCGATCCACCCGACCCCGGTCGTGGCCGTGCTCGGCGTGATCGACGACGTCGGACGCCGCACCCCGAGTGGCTGGCAGGACGACGGACACAACATCTACCTACTCGGCACCACCGCCGAAGAGCTCGACGGATCGGCCTGGGCCGGCGTCGTGCACAACCACCTCGGCGGACGCCCGCCGGCCGTGGACCTGAAGCGTGAGGTCGCCCTTGGCGGCCTGCTGCACGCCGCATCGAAGGAAGCCCTCGTCGACAGCGCCCACGACCTCAGCGAGGGCGGGCTCGCCCAGGCCCTCGCCGAAGCCGTCATGCGCTTCGGTGTCGGCGCGCGGGTCTGGCTGAGCGAGATCTGCGAGCGGGACGGCGTGGACGCATCCGTCGCCCTGTTCAGTGAATCGGCCGGCCGCGTCATCGTGAGCGTTCCCCGCGAAGACGACGTGAAGTTCCTCGGCCTCTGCAAGGGCCGCGAGTACCCGGTGCTGCGCATCGGCGTGACGGATGCCACCCTGCACGCCCTGGACATTCAGGACGTGTTCTCGGTCGACCTGGCCGACCTGCAGGCGCGCCACCGCTCAACCCTGCCGGCCGCCTTCGCCTGATCGGCTGGCGGGGCCACCGGCCCCGCCAGCCGGTTCTGCTGCCGCTTAGAGAAAGGGTTCGCCGATCAGCGTCTCGGCGCGCTCCCACAGGCGTGTGGCGACGCCGCGGTCACGTGAGGTGGCCGTGGCCGGTTGGCGGGTCGGCGCCCCGCGGGTGAGAAAGCGCGGGCCGAAATAGTCCCCGCCGCGGGCATCCGCATCGAGCGCCGCGCGCACCGTCGGCCACGCGCCGCGCTCCTTACTCTGAGCGCCCACCAGAAGCTGCACTCCGTCGATCACACGCTTGACCGGTGTGATCTCGTTGATCCCGTCAACGGTGGGGGTGAGCCCGGAAATAGAGTATCCCGGGTGCGCGACGACCGACTGCACCATGCCGGCGCCGTTGGCGCGCAAACGTCGGTCGAGTTCGAATCCGAACACCTGCATGGCGATCTTCGACTGGGCGTAGGCCTTCCACCCGTTGTACGTCGTGGCCAACTGCAGATCGTCCAGGGACGAATCCATGATTCGGGAGATCACCGACCCGAGTGACACCACCCGACTACCGGGAGTGCGGCGCAGGGCCATGAGCGTGCCCGCGGTGAGAGCGAAATGTCCGAGGAAGTTCGTGGCCAGGATCAGCTCATTGCCGTCGAGGCTCACCTGACGGTCCGCCGACGGGTGCACGATTCCGGCGTTGAGGATCAGCCCATCGAGCCGGGGCAGTGCGCGAAGAGTCTCACTCGCGGTGCGCACGGACTGCAGGTCAGACACGTCCAACAGCATCGTCGAGACGGATGCCCCGGGCACCCGTTCCCGAATGCGGGTCGCCGCGTTCTGCGCCCGCGCGTCATTGCGGCAGGCGAGGATGACCTGCGCTCCGGTGGACGCCAGTTGCTCGCTCGTGAAATACCCAAGGCCCGCGTTGGCGCCGGTGACGACGAAGGTTCTGCCGGGTTGCGCGGGCAGGTGTCGCGGGTTCCAGCCCATGCGCGAGCCGGGCCTACGCGCCGGAAGCGGTCTGACCGCCGGCGATCTGCACGTGGTGGTGGATGACCTCCGCGATGACGAAGTTCAGGAACTTCTCCGCGAAGGCGGGGTCGAGGTGGGCCTCAATGGCCAGTGCCCGCAGGCGTTCGATCTGCATCAGTTCCCGGGCGGGATCGGCGGGCGGCAGGCCGTGCGCCGCCTTCAGCCGGCCGACGCCCTGGGTGAATTTGAACCGTTCCGCAAGGAGGTGGATCAGCGCCGCATCGATATTGTCGATGCTCTCGCGGATGCTGTGCAGCTGGTCAATCGCGTCCTGCCCCGCGTCAGCGGGCAATTCTTCCTGTACGGCCATGCTTCGACGATAATGCATGCCCGCTGGGTGCAATATCCGCCGGGTCTCGGCGCAGTCGGGTGCGAAGCCTCCGCTGGGTCAGGAGGATGCCCCCGAGCACCAGCAGTGCCCCGGTCGGTTCATGCCAGGAGAACGTCTCGGCGAGCACCAGCACCCCGAGGGTCACGCCGACCACCGGGGTGACGTAGGTGACGGTCGACGTCGTCGTGGGGCCCCAGGCCCGCAGCACGTTGATGTGCCAGATGTACGCGAGCCCCGTGCCGAGGGCCCCCAGTGTTACGAGGCACAGCACGATGGGCAGAGTGAGCTCGACCGGCGTCCAGGCCAGCACCGGCGTCAGCGCCAGCATGATCGCCCCGCCGATGCCGATGTTCATGAAGGCGAAGGTGGCGCCGGCGATCGGGCGTCCGCTCAAGAACCGGCGCGTGTAGCCGAAAGTGAAGCCGTAGCTGACGGCGGCGCCGAGGCAGGCCAGCTGGCCCCATAAATCACCGGTGAGCTCGGAGTATTGCCACGGCGCGATGATGACGACGACCCCGATGATGCCTACGAGCACCCCCAGCACCTGCACCCGGGCGAGGCGCTCCACCCGAAAGGCCAGCGTGGCCATCAGCGCGGTCATGATGGGCGTCACTGCGTTGTAGATGCTGGCGAGCCCCGACGACACGTACTGCTCGGCCCAGGCGAAGAGCAGGTGTGGCAGCACACATCCGGTCACCGCAATGACCAGAAAGTGCAGCCAGACGAATGCTTCGCGCGGCAACACGGGCCCGCTGGCCACGCGCGGGCGCGAGACCGCGACAATGATCCCAAGCGTCAGGCCGCCCAGCACCAGCCGCGACCAAGCCACCTGGCCGAAACTCACTCCGTCGAGCGCGATCTTCATGAACAGGAAGCTGGCGCCCCAGACGAGGCCCATGCCGAGGAACTGGAGCGCGATGAGCGGCCGCGGGGCTCGCGTGACGTCTGCCCCCGCGTCAGCGAGAGCGATAGGACACCGAACGCCCCTGGAACGCGTCGAGTCGGGTCTGCAGTCCGGCCTGCACGGTCGGCCATTCCTCGCGCAGGATTGAGTAGACAGCGGTGTCACGCCAGGTGCCGTCGGCGCGCGGACGGTCACGGCGCAGAACGCCCTCGAAGGTCGCCCCGATGCCGAGGATCGCCGCACGCGAGCGCTCGTTCATGGCATCCGCTTGAATCTTGACCCGGCCGAAGCCGCTGTCGAAAGCGGCCCCGAGCAGCAGGAGCTTGGTCTCGGCGTTGACGGCCGTTCCCCAGACGCGGGGGTCATAGGCGGTCCAGCCGAGGTGCGCGGACTCGTTGACGAGGTCGATGTCACCCAGAGTGGTTGTTCCCACGAGGTCGCCGTCGTTCGGCCCGCCCAGCAGCCGTACGGCGTAGGGCATGCCCTCCCACTGAAAATACGTGTCCGCCCAGGTCGTGAAGCGGTCGACGTCGGTGCGCAGGGCCGCCGGCCCACCGCCGTAGCCGTGAGCAAAGACGGCGGGCTTGCCGATGGCCTTGTAGAGCTCAGGCATGGCGTCGGAGCCGAGTCGTTGGAGTTGCACGAAGCGTCCACGCAGGGTGGCAGAAGAGGGGCGTTGGGCGTTCACCGGAAAAGTCTATCCCCTCTGACGGGCCGCACGCGGGTCGGCCTTAAACCAGAAAAGGCCACCCGTGCGGGTGGCCTTAACGCAGGAAAGCCACCCCGTGAGGGGTGGCTTTCCTGATTATTCTAAGTTAAGTCCGGCGGTGTCCTACTCTCCCACAGGGTCCCCCCTGCAGTACCATCGGCGCAAAGAGTCTTAGCTTCCGGGTTCGGAATGTGACCGGGCGTTTCCCTCTTGCTATAGCCGCCGAAACAATTGTTGATGCTTGTTTCGAACCTATATTTTTTAGTTATAGAGCTCACCTGAGGTGAGCGTTGTTCTCGACCGTACATCGAGAACCACATAGTGGACGCATGCAGCTTATTCAAACTGTAGTGTTATCAAATTATCGGCTTATTAGTACCGGTC
>NZ_QZVS01000088.1 GCF_003602235.1 Cryobacterium melibiosiphilum | reverse complement strand
GGCACCCGCCGCTGCACCCGCACCCGCCGCTGCACCCGCACCGGCGGCTGCACCCGCACCGGCGGCTGCACCCGCACCGGCGGCAGCACCCGCACCGGCGGCAGCACCCGTGGCTGCACCCGCCGCGCGAGGTTCGCATGCCGGAACCTCCGGCTACGTCACCCCGATCGTGCGCAAGCTCGCCAACGACGCCGGTGTCGACCTGTCGACGATCAGCGGCACGGGAGTCGGTGGGCGCATTCGCAAGGAAGACATCGTCGCCGCAATCCCCACCGCCGGAGCAGCCGTTGCCGCCCCCGCAGTGGAGATTTCGCCGCTGCGTGGAACGACCCAGCCGATGTCCCGGCTGCGCAAGGTCGTCGCCGAACGCGCTGTCATCTCGATGACGTCGTCCGCCCAGCTGACGACGGTCGTCGAGGTGGACGTGACCCGCGTCGCCATGCTGCGTGACCGTGTCAAGGCCGACTTCGCCGCAAAGACCGGCAACAAGCTGTCGTTCCTTCCGTTCTTCGCCCTGGCCGCGGCGGAAGCGCTGCAGTCGAACCCGATCGTCAATGCCACGATCGACGGCGAGACGATCGTCTACCCGGCGAGCGAGAACATCAGCATTGCCGTCGACACTGAGCGTGGACTGCTCACCCCGGTCGTTCGCAACGCGGGCGACCTCGACCTGGCCGGTTTCGCCGCGCAGATCGCCGACCTGGCGGCTCGAACCCGCGACAACAAGCTCAAGCCCGATGAGCTCTCCGGTGGCACCTTCACGCTGACCAACACGGGTTCGCGCGGCGCGTTGTTCGATACCCCCGTGGTCTTCCTGCCGCAGAGCGCGATCCTGGGCACTGGGATCGTGTACAAGAAGCCTCTCGTGGTCACCAACGACGGTCTCGACTCGATCGCCATCCGATCGAGTGTCTACCTCGCACTGTCGTATGACCACCGCATCATCGACGGGGCCGACGCCGCTCGTTTCCTGACGACGATGAAGGCCCGGCTCGAAGCCGGAGCGTTCGAAGGCAACCTGGGCATTTAACCGCCGACACGTGTCTCAGTAGTCGAATAGCTCGCGCAGACGCCAACCGGCCTCGCCCTTGATGATCAAGGCCGAGGCTGGTTGGCTTTTTTCATGCCCGAGGCCGTCGCCGGCGGGGCCCGCCACGGCCGAGCCCGGGCCCAGCGCAATCAGGGCTGAGTTGCCGGTGCGTTCGACGAGTTCGGCTGTTCCGTCGCTGCCGAGGGTGAACGCCGCAATAGTCTCGGCGGTGCTGATGAGCTGGATGTCGGCTGCCAGCAGCGGCCCGCTGGCCTGATCTGTGGAGTCCAGGCAGGCGACGGATGCCGCGGACAGGCACTGGGCGCGCAGCGTAAGCAGCACTCGCACGGCCGCCACGGGGTCGTCCGAGGTCAGCGCGACCGCGTCGCTGGCGGGTGCGACGGGGACCGTGGCGGCCGGGGGCGGCGGAACGGTCGGGTCTGTGGCCTCCGGGGCTGCGGACGGAAGCAGCACGAGCGCCGCGACCGTCGCCGCGGTCGCCACACTCGCGGCGTACACGACGCGGGTCCGGTGCCGCTGACGAGAGCGAGGCTCACGTCTAACTTTCCCGGTCACCCATCGCCACGGGCGCGCGAGCTGCGCCGACAGACGGAAGCGAAGCTGCTGGCCGACCACCATGAACACTCGTAGATGCTCGGCTGCGTCCGCGGCCAGGCCGAGGCCCCGGACCGCCTCGTCGAATCCGGTGGGACGGGGAACGGCGTCCGTCGTCGTCGACAGCCCGGGCGGGTCTGGACGGGGTCCGCCCGTGCGCGCACCGTCACAGCGCGGCGAGTCGGGCGCAGCGTTCCGCCCGTAGGAGAGGGCCGTCGCGGGCGCCCAGTCAAAGAAATGGCGCTCGAGCTGGAGCAGGCAGGGCATGAATGGTGTCGCTCTCACCGCCGCATCGATGAGGGCGACGAGAGCGGTTCGCCCGGCAAACCGTGCCTGGTCCTGACCGAGCTCGTCGAGGACTCCGGTCACCAGAACCGCCAGTCGGCCATAGTCCGCCCGAAGGAGAGCCACCCGATCCGCACCCGTCGAGGGCAGCGTGCCAAGCGAACCGAGCCCGAGCAGAACCGGACGTCCCTGGGCCGCGATCACAATCGAGGCTTGGCTCAAACCCGTGTGCACCAGGTCCGCTTCGTGCAGGGAACGTAGGGCGACGACCACCGGAGCGAGGATAGTCACGGCCTCTCCCGCGCCAAGAGGACCATAGCGCGTCAGGTAATGGGCCAGTGAATCTCCCTGGAGACGCTCGAGCACAACACACACTCGACCGTCCGGCAGCGACGCCACGTCAATCAGGTGCGGCAACCCGGGCCTCGCGACGGCGAGGGCGGTGATCTGGCGCTCGATGGCCGCGGCATCAGTGTCGGCACGGAAGACCTTGAGCGCAACCTGGCCCGAACCACTCGCCGCCGAGTGGCCGAGGTAGGTATCGCTGTGCCGCCCCTCACCCAGACGGCGGACCACCGCGTAGCCGGCGATATCAGCCGGGATGCTCAGCCCGGCGGGACTATCCGGCACTGGCACTGCGGAGAGTGAATATTCTGTCGGATGGCGGATTCTCATGCTGCCATCGTGCGCCCGCCGGCGCCGCCGAGCCGTCAGAAATGAACTCCGGGGCACACTCGCTCGGAATTCGCGCCTGTGGAGGAACGCGTAGACTGACCGCATGCTCGACTTTGTCGTCGCGGGGCTAAGCGCCAACTCCGTGCCGTATGTTGAGGGCCTTGAGCTCCAACGCGCAGTCCACCGTTCCGTCGTCTCGGGAGAGAGACCGGACACACTCATCCTGCTGGAACATCCCGCGGTGTACACCGCCGGTAAGCGCACGCTTCCGGAGGAGCGCCCCAGCGACGGGACCGACGTCATCGACGTTGACCGTGGGGGCAAGATCACCTGGCACGGCCCCGGCCAACTCGTGGGCTATCCCATCTTTCGGCTCCATGATCCCATTGATGTGGTGCAGTACGTGCGCACTCTCGAGCACCTGCTGATCTCGGTGCTGGCCGATTTCGGCATTGACGGCGTGCAGGTCGCCGGGCGATCCGGAGTCTGGGTCGGCCCGGCCGACCTCGAAGAGAAAATTGCCGCCATCGGCATCCGTGTTGCCGAGGGCGTCACCATGCACGGTTTCGCTCTGAACTGCGGCAATTCCCTCGACGCCTACGCCAACATCATCGCGTGCGGAATCCGCGACGCCGGAGTGACGACAATGTCCCGGGTTCTCGGCCGACACGTCGACACCGCCGAGCTCGTCGCACCCATCGAGGCTGCATTTCTCGCCGCGTTCCCCCACGCGCCCACGCCTACCCCTACCCGTACCCCCATAACCGTCTCCCCCGCTACAGCTTCCCCCGCAACCGTCTCCCCCGCCGTTGCCACGACCGAAGGAGTGCCCGCATGAGCGCCGTCCCCGAAGGCCGCAAACTGCTGCGGCTCGAAATTCGTAACGCCGAAACCCCCATCGAACGCAAGCCGGAGTGGATCAAGACGGTCGCCAAGATGGGTCCGGAGTACCGCAAACTGCAGAACCTCGTGAAGAGCGAGGGGCTGCACACCGTGTGTCAGGAAGCCGGCTGTCCCAACATCTTCGAGTGCTGGGAAGACCGCGAAGCCACGTTCCTGATCGGGGGCTCCCAGTGCACCCGCCGCTGTGATTTCTGCCAGATCGACACGGGCAAGCCCGCCGATTATGACCGGGACGAACCGCGACGGGTCGGCGAATCCGTGGTGTCCATGAACCTGCGATACGCCACCGTGACCGGCGTCGCGCGGGACGATCTGCCCGATGAGGGATCCTGGCTGTACGCCGAAACCATCCGTCAGATTCACCAGCAGAGCCCTGGAACCGGTGTGGAGATCCTCGTCCCCGATTTCTCGGGCAATCCCGAGCACCTGGCCGAGGTATTCTCGGCGCGGCCCGAGGTCTTCGCGCACAACGTGGAAACGGTGCCGCGAATCTTCAAGCGGGTTCGTCCCGCTTTTCGCTACGACCGTTCGCTCGATGTGCTCACCCAGGGCCGCGCCGCCGGACTGATCACCAAGTCCAACCTGATCCTGGGCATGGGTGAGGAACGGGCCGAGGTCAGCCAGGCCCTCCAGGACCTGCACGACGCCGGCACCGACATCATCACCATCACCCAGTATCTGCGCCCAAGCGCTCGTCACCTTCCCGTGGCGCGGTGGGTGCGACCCGAGGAATTCGTCGAATTGAACGCGGAGGCTGAAGAAATCGGTTTTCTCGGTGTGCTCTCCGGGCCGCTCGTGCGCTCGTCGTACCGCGCGGGACGACTGTGGGCGCAGTCAATGCTCAAGAGCGGCCGTGAGGTCCCCGACGAGTTGCGCCACCTGGCGGATGCCACACTCGGCTTCGCCCAGGCGGCATCCTAGACCGCGTCGACAGAAACCGCGCGGTGCGGCCCAAAACGGTCACCGGGTATTCAGGTGACTGGGTAGTCTAGTTGCATGGCACGCACCAAGGAGAAGACTCCTAAACCCCCGAAAAAGCCCGGTCGCATGAAGCAAATGTGGCAGGTCTTCCAGATGACCCGGCGATATGACTCGAACATCGTCTGGATCATGGTCCTGGCCTTCTTGGTTCCCATTCTCGTAGCGGTGGGGCTGGCGCTTTTGCTCTCGCCCGGGAATGTGTTCTCGATCGTGCTGTGGAGCATTTCGGGAGTCCTGGCCGGCATCCTGGCGATGCTGATCATTCTGGGGCGCCGGGCCGAGAAGGCCGCGTACTCGCAGATCGAGGGGCAGCCCGGGGCCGTTGGGGCGGTGCTGCGCAGTTCACTCAAGCGCGGCTGGGTCGGCAGTGAGATGCCCGTTGCCGTGAACGGCAAGACGCAGGATGCCGTCTACCGCGCCGTCGGTCGCGGTGGCGTCGTCCTGATCAGCGAGGGCCCGCGCACCCGCACCGCCCGAATGGTCGACGAAGAGCGACGCAAGGTGACGCGCGTGCTCGGCACCATTCCGGTCACCGTCGTCTCGGTCGGGCCCGACGAAGACGCCATTCCGCTGCACAAGCTGGCCGGCAAGCTCACCCGGATCAAGCCGACGCTGACAAAGGCCGAAGTGCTGGCCGTCAATAACCGGCTGAGTTCTCTCGGCACCAAGCTGCCGATCCCGAAGGGCGTTGACCCGATGAAGGCCCGGCCGCAGCGCGGCTAAGCGTCTCCCCCTCAAAGACCTCGGGAAATTCAGGAAACTCGAATAAGCACGGTGCCGGCGACCTTGTCGTGAAACCCGCGTTGGTCTGAATCCCAGACCAATGCGGGCAGCGCCAGGACCAGCAGCAGCGTGCGAACGACGGGGCGCCACAGGCCGACCCAGCCGCCCTGGAGCGCCACCGTGCGAAGGCCGACCAATCTCTGGCCGATGCTCCCGCCGATGGTCGGGATGAACACGATCTGCGCAACCACGAAGACCAGCAGCGTCGCGAATTCTTCATAGTTGAAGAATGCCAGCGACACGGCGACCGCCAGGGCCCAGTCGATCGCGATTCCCCCGAGCCTGCGACCTACCCGACCCACGGATCCGGGGCCCGACCGGGGCATACCGAGTCGCTCCCCCGGCCACTGGCTCGGGGGGAGGGATCCAAAGCTGGTAGATTTTGAAGATGAGTCCGGCACGTGACGAGTCTACCGAGACACCTGCGCTGTAACATGCGGGAAACATTCGCGTCACTGTCGGGAAACGCCATCCCACTAATCTCGTGGAAGCCGCACTGCGTTCTCGTAGTGCGCGACTGAGAAATATTTACACTAACTCTCTATATTTCCCAGTCCACGAGATCTACGCCCACGTCGTTTGGAGTAAACCCGCATGTTCCGCGATTCGTCAGAAGTGCTCAAATTCATTAAAGACAATGACGTCAAGTTTCTTGACATCCGTTTCACCGATCTTCCCGGTGTGCAGCAGCACTTCAACATCCCGGCCTCGACCGTTGATGAAGAATTCTTCACCGTTGGTCAGATGTTCGATGGTTCGTCGATCCGCGGTTTCGCGTCGATCCACGAATCCGACATGCAACTCATCCCCGACGTGTCGACCGCTTACCTCGACCCGTTCCGCGCCGAGAAGACGCTCATCATGCTCTTCGACATCTACAACCCGCGCAACGGTGAGATCTACTCCAAGGACCCGCGCCAGGTAGCCAAGAAGGCCGAGAAGTACCTCGCCTCCACCGGTATCGGCGACACCGCTTTCTTCGGCTCTGAGGCCGAGTTCTACATCTTCGACGACGTGCGCTACGAAGTGAACCAGCACACGAGCTATTACAAGGTCGACTCGAGCGAGGGTGCCTGGAACTCAGGCCGCGACGAAGACGGCAGTAACCTCGCCAACAAGACGCCCTTCAAGGGCGGCTACTTCCCGGTCAGCCCCGTCGACCAGCACGTCGACATGCGCGACGACATCTGCCTCAAGCTGATCGAGTCGGGCCTCATCCTGGAGCGCAGCCACCACGAGGTCGGCACCGGCGGCCAGGGCGAGATCAACTACAAATTCGACACCATGGTGCATGCCGCGGATGACCTGCTGAAGTTCAAGTACATCGTCAAGAACACCGCGCACGAGTGGAACAAGACGGCGACCTTCATGCCGAAGCCGCTCTTCGGTGACAACGGATCGGGAATGCACACCCACCAGTCCTTGTGGGCCGACGGCAAGCCGCTCTTCTACGATGAGGCCGGCTACGGTGGACTCTCCGACGTCGCGCGCTGGTACATCGGTGGCCTGCTCAAGCACGCCCCGGCCGTTCTGGCCTTCACCAACCCGACGGTGAACTCGTACCACCGCCTCGTTCCCGGCTTCGAAGCCCCCGTCAACCTGGTCTACTCGGCGGGCAACCGCTCGGCGTCGATCCGGATCCCGATCACGGGCACCAACCCGAAGGCCAAGCGCCTCGAGTTCCGCGCTCCCGACGCCTCCGGTAACCCGTACCTCGCCTTCGCCGCGCAGCTCATGGCCGGCCTCGACGGCATCAAGAACCGTATCGAGCCGCATGAGCCCGTCGACAAGGACCTCTACGAGCTGCCGCCCGAAGAAGCCAAGAACATCCCGCAGGTTCCCGCCTCGCTCGAAGAGGCCCTTCAGGCCCTCGAGGGTGACCACGACTTCCTGCTCGCTGGCAACGTGTTCACGCCCGAACTGATCGAGACCTGGATCTCGTACAAGCGTGAAAACGAGATCAAGCCGCTCGCGCAGCGTCCGCACCCGTTCGAGTTCGAACTGTACTACGGGGTCTAATCAACACACCCTGCTTGAGACACCCCCCGCGAGAGCGGGTGAAACGTCGCCTGGACGCTGTCCAACCGACGTTTCACCCGCTCTCGCGGAGGTTAAGGGGCCTCAACGCCTGAAGGGGCCCGAACGCCTGAAGGGGCCCGAACCCCTGAAGGGGCTGAGGCCCCGTAGATTCAGGGGCCGTAGAAGAGGCGCTCGAAGACCGCCCGGGAACGACGTGTGACCGCGAGATAGTCCTCTTCGAGTTCGTTGGCCGACCCGGGCGGGTATTCCATGACCCGGGCGATGCCTTCCAGGGCGTCCCGGTCGGTCGGCAGCACGTTCGAGGTGCGGTTGGTCCACAGTGTGATGGCGGAGCGTGCGCGCGACGCAAAGATCCATGCAGCTCGCAGTGTGGCCGCATCCGCTTCGCTGACCAGCCCGGCCCGCACGGATTCGGTCAGTGCCACGAGCGTCGACGTGGTGCGCAGGCTCGGCACCGCGGCCGCATGCTGCAGCTGCATCAGCTGGACGAACCATTCCACGTCGCTGAGCGAACCACGGCCGAGCTTGAGGTGTCGTTTCGGATCGGCACCCTGCGGCAGCCGCTCGTTCTCGACCCGTGCTTTGATGCGCTTGACCTCTCGCACCTCCTGCAGGGCGATCGCCGCGGGGTATCGCACCGCGTCGGCCAAGTGTTCGAACGCTGCCAGGAGCGCCGTGTCCCCGGCCACGCCGCGTCCGCGCAGCAGGGCCTGAGCCTCCCAGGTGAGCGACCACCGAGCGTAGTAGGCGGCGTAGGAGTCCAGGGATCGCACGACGGGCCCATTGCTGCCCTCGGGGCGCAGGCCAATGTCCAAATCCAGCGGCAGTCGGTTGTCCTCGGTGAGGCGCTTGAGCTCGCGCACGATGAAACTCGCCCGGTCGTGAGCAGCCGCTCCCTCGAGCCGGGCGGGTCGGAAGACATACATGACGTCGGCATCCGAGCCGAACCCCAGTTCCGCTCCCCCGAACCGGCCCATGCCGATGACGGCGAACTCGATTCCGTCCGGTGACGTGCCGCGCAGGTCGTCACCGCGGATGGCGGAGACGACGCCCTGGATGAAGGTCGACGTGACGTCGGTCAGGCCGACCGCGAGCTCGTCGATCGTGATCTCGCCGAGGATGGACGAGAACGCAAGCCGGAGCATCTCCCGGCGCCGGGCGGTGCGCAGGATGGATGCTGCGGCGTCGGCGCTCTCGTGACGCGCCAGAACCGCACGCGCCTCCGCCTGCAGGGCCGCGAGCGGCCGCGGCCGCAGGTCGTCTTCGTCTTCGAGCCAGGCGACGGATTCGGGGATCGTTTCGAGAAGTTCGCCGACAAAACGTGAGCCGGAGAGCACTCGGGTCAGTCGTTCAGCCGCACCCGACGAGTCCCGGAGCATCCGCAGGAACCAGTAGGTGGAACCCAGGTTGTCGCTCAGACGCCGAAACGCCAGCAGGCCATAGTCCGGGTCGGCTCCCTGGGAGAACCACTGCAGCATGACCGGCAGCAGGTGGCGCTGGATCGTGGCCCGTCGGGAAACACCGGCGGAGAGCACAGCGATGTGGGCGAGGGCGCCCTTGGTATTGCGGAATCCGATCGCCGCGAGGCGCGCTTCGGCCTGGGCGCTCGTGAGCGCGCGGCCTTCGGCGGGCAGGGCAGCGACGGCCGACAGCAAGGGCCGATAGAACAGCCGCTCGTGCAGCCCCCGCACGCGCAGTTTGATCTCGGCCCACCGCGTCGTGAGTTCTTCGGCATTGGTGGCGAGGCCCGTTGCGCGGGCCAGGATGCGCAGGCTCTCCTGGTCCCGGGGCACGAGGTGCGTGCGCCGCAGGCGTTCGAGCTGCAGCCGGTGCTCCATGAGCCGCAACATTCGGTAGTCGAGGGCGAAGTCGGCGGCCTCGGCGCGGCCGACGTAGCCGGCGTCGGCGAGGGCCGTGAGCGCGGGAAGGGTTCCGGGTTGTCGCACCGAAGCATCCGTCTGACCGTGCACGAGCTGGAGCAGCTGCACCGTGAATTCAATGTCCCGCAGCCCCCCGGGACCGAGCTTGAGCTGGACATCGACTTCGTCGTCCGGGATGTTCTGGGTGACGCGTTCCCGCATCCGCTGCACGGAGTCGACAAAATTCTCGCGGCTCGCGCTGCTCCAGACGAGAGGGGCGACGACCGCCAGGTACCGGTCGCCGAGCTCACGGTCGCCGGCGAGCGGACGCGCCTTGAGCAGGGCCTGGAACTCCCAGCTCTTCGCCCAACGGTCGTAGTACCGGCTGTGCGACTCAAGCGAACGCACGAGCGCGCCATTCTTTCCCTCGGGGCGGAGGTTCGCGTCGACCTCCCAGAGCTCCGGCTCGACGTCGGTCTCGTGGAGCCCGCGCATGACGAGGATGGCCAGGCGAGTCGCGATTTCCACCGCCCGTGCGGTGTCAAGATCGGCGTCGCCCTCGGCGACGAAGATCACGTCGACGTCGCTGACGTAGTTGAGCTCGCTCGCGCCAGCCTTGCCCATTCCGATGATCGCAAGACGGGTGGCGCGCACCTCCGTCGCGGGGAAGACTCCCCGGCCGGCAACCGGGCCGGATGCCAGGCTGCGCGCCACCGCGAGGCCCGCATCGAGGGCCGCAGAGGCAAGGTCAGCCAGGGCGCAGGCGATGCCGTCGACTCCCGCCACTGGGTCGACCTGTTCGAGGTCGAAGGCGGCGATTTCGGCGAGTCGACGTCGATAGCGCACGCGAAGCGCGCCCCAGGCCGCGGCGTCGGGTACCGTCGCGAAACCGTCCCGGGCGCCGACTGCAGCAAGCAGGTGCGCGGTCAGCTCCGGACCGGTCGGCAATACCGGGGAGGCAGCGTGCAACACATCCAGCTCCTCGGGGTGACGGAGGAAGAATTCCGTCAGGCCGGTGCTCGCGCCGAGCACGCGCAACAATCGGAGCAGGGCACTTGGGATTCGCAGCAGCGCGCCGACCTCGGTCGGCGACTGCCGCAGCAGCAGGAGCAACGCCGCGAGAGCGCTGTCGGGGTTGGCCGTCTGGGCGAGCAGCGGCAGAAGGTCCCCGGTGGCGGGGCCGCCCAGCTCGGACACTTCGGCCAGGCCGGAACGGGCCTCACCAAAATCGGCGAAGCCGACCCGGGCGAGGTCCGTCAGAGTCAGCTCGTTGCGCCCCATCGCGTACCGGTCGACGGGAACTCCTAGAGCATCTCGAGGTTCTTGCGCAGCTCGAACGGGGTGACCTGCGAGCGGTACTCGCTCCACTCCTGGCGCTTGTTGAGCAGCACGAAGTTGAAGACGTGCTCCCCCAGCGTCTCGGCGACCAGTTCCGACTCGCTCATGAGCTGGATCGCATGGTCGAGGCTGGCCGGCAGCTGCGTGTAGCCCAGGGCGCGGCGCTCGGTGTCGCTCAGGCTCCAGACGTTGTCCTCGGCCTCCGGTGGCAGCTCGTAGCCCTCTTCGATACCCTTCAGCCCGGCGGCGAGCATCAGTGAATAGGCGAGGTACGGGTTGGCCGCCGAGTCGATGGCGCGGTACTCGATGCGCGAGCTCTGGCCCTTGTTGGGCTTGTAGAGCGGCACGCGAATGAGCGCCGAGCGGTTGTTGTGGCCCCAGCAGACGAAGCTCGGCGCCTCACCGCCGCCCCAGAGTCGCTTGTATGAGTTGACGAACTGGTTGGTGACGGCGGTGATCTCCGGGGCGTGCTTGAGCAGGCCCGCGATGAACTGTCGACCGGTCTTGGAGAGCTGGTACTGCGCCCCCGCCTCGTAGAACGCGTTGGTGTCGCCCTCGAAAAGTGAGAGGTGGGTGTGCATGCCGGATCCGGGGTGTTCGGACATCGGCTTGGGCATGAACGTCGCGTAGACACCCTGCTCGATGGCGACCTCTTTGACCACGGTGCGAAAGGTCATGATGTTGTCGGCGGTCGTCAGCGCGTCGGCGTAGCGCAGGTCGATCTCGTTCTGACCGGGGCCGGCTTCGTGGTGGCTGAACTCCACGGAAATGCCGAGGTCTTCGAGCATGCGCACGGACCGGCGACGGAAATCGTGCGCGGTACCGCCGGGAACGTTGTCGAAGTAGCCCGCCGAATCGACGGGAACCGGACCGTCCTTGCCGAACTTCGAGGACTTGAGGAGATAGAACTCGATTTCCGGATGCGTGTAAAACGTGAAGCCGCGGTCTGCCGCCTTCGCGAGCGTGCGCTTGAGCACGTTGCGCGGGTCTGCCACGGCGGGCTGGCCGTCGGGCGTTGTGATGTCGCAGAACATGCGGGCGGTCGGATCGATTTCGCCGCGCCAGGGCAGGATCTGGAAGGTGGTGGGGTCCGGGTGGGCCAGGACATCCGCTTCGAAGGACCGGGTGAGCCCTTCGATCGCCGAGCCATCGAATCCGAGGCCCTCGTTGAAGGCCCCTTCAACCTCGGCCGGTGCGATCGCGACCGACTTGAGCGTTCCCACAACGTCGGTAAACCACAGTCGAACGAACTTGATTCCCCGCTCTTCGATGGTACGGAGAACGAAATCGCGCTGCTTGTCCATTCAGGCCCCTTCAGGTTCTCTCCTAGGCTACCGGTCCGGCCCCGCCCGTGACGCGCCACCGGGCCGGGCGCGCTGACTACACTTGAGGCATGCCAGAGCTGACCGGGCCCGTTTCCGAGCAAAAAACCTACAGCGAGGTGCCGCCCGGGCCCAAACGCGTGCGCACTCGCCACTTCCACAATGCCAAGGTGCAGGGCATCCCGATCACCGGGCTCACGAGCTACGACATGCTCACCGCCCAGATCTTCGACCAGGCCGGCATCGACTTTCTCCTCGTCGGTGATTCCGCCGGCAACAACGTCTTCGGGTACGAGACGACACTCCCGGTGACGGTTGACGAGCTCATTCCGCTGACCCGCGCCGTGGCCCGCGCGGTGACCCGGGCGCTCGTCGTCGCCGATATGCCGTTCGGCTCCTACGAAAGCGGACCCGATCAGGCCCTGTCGACGGCGGTGCGCTTCATGAAAGAGGCGCAGGCCCACGCGGTCAAGCTCGAGGGTGGGGTGCGCAGCCACAAGCAGATCAAGCGCATCGTCAGCGCCGGCATCCCGGTGATGGGACACATCGGCTTCACGCCGCAGAGCGAACACGGCCTCGGCGGCCACATGATCCAGGGTCGCGGCGAAGCGGCCGAACAGCTGCTCGCCGATGCCCTCGCGGTTCAGGAGGCCGGGGCCTTCGCGGTCGTGCTCGAGATGGTGCCCGCCACGGTCGCCGCCGAGGTGACGAAGGCCCTGTCGATTCCGACCATTGGTGTGGGGGCCGGGCCCTCCGTCGACGGTCAGTTGCTCGTGTGGACCGACTTTGCCGGCATGACCGAAGGGCGCGTGCCGCGGTTCGTGCGCCAGTATGCGGACCTGCGCGGCGTGCTGACGGATGCCGTGCAGCAGTTTCGCGCGGACGTCAACTCGGGCAGTTACCCGGCACCGGAACACAGCTACGAGTAGGCGTTGCGCCGCCCCCTCGCCCAGGTGGCGCTGCGCGCGCGGCTACTGGTTGTCGCGGGCGTCGTCTTCGGACCACTTGGCGCTGTTCGCGCGGAGCTTCTCGAGGGCGTGCGTCGCCTCAACGTAGGTGGCGAAGGGACCCACCCGATCAATCGACGCCGATTGGAAGCCCTGTTCGACTTCGCCGGTGCGCATGTTGTACCAGAACTGGTGTTCAGTGTCGGCGGCCATAAGCTTGATCCTATGCCTAAGGATTCCCTCGGTCACCTGTTCCCCGGAACAGTTTCCGCAACCCGTTCCGTTCCGTCGCACATCCCCCGCCCCGAGTACGTGGGGAGGAAGGCTCCGGCGCCCTTCACCGGTTCGGATGTCTACAGCGCGGCGCGGATCGAGCAGATTCGAGAATCCAGCCAGATCGCCGCGCGGGCGATCGAAGCCGTCGGCCGGGCCATCCGTCCGGGCGTCACGACCGAAGAGCTCGACCGGATCGGCCACGACTTCATCGTCGCCCACGACGCCTACCCCTCCACCCTCGGCTACCGGGGCTACCCGAAGTCACTGTGCAGTTCGGTGAACGAGGTCATCTGCCACGGTATCCCCGACACCACGGTGCTCGCCAGCGGCGACATCATCAATATTGACATCACGGCCTTCAAGAACGGCGTGCACGGCGACACCAACGTGACGTTCATTGTCGGCGAAGCCACAGACGCCGTCAGCCTGCTCGTGGAACGCACGAAGGAGGCCATGATGCGCGGCATCAAGGCCGTCGCTCCCGGTCGCCAGGTCAACGTCATCGGCCGGGCCATCGAGTCCTACGCCAAGCGCTTCAACTACGGCGTGGTGCGGGACTACACCGGTCACGGCGTGGGCGAGGCATTCCATTCCGGCCTGATCATCCCCCACTACGACTCGGCACCGCGGTATGACACTGTGATGGAGGTCGGCATGGTCTTCACCATCGAGCCGATGCTCACCCTCGGCGCCCAGGAGTCCGACATCTGGGCGGATGACTGGACCGTCACGACCAAGGACAAGAGCGTGACCGCCCAGTTCGAACACACCCTCGTCGTGACCGAACGCGGCGCGGAGATCCTCACGCTCCCTTAGCGGGCGCACGGGCCGGAGCCGGTAGGTTGGAACGCATGAGTTCAACGACGGCTATTGGGATCGACATCGGCGGCACCGGCATCAAGGGGGCGGTTGTCGATCTGACTACCGGGGCCCTGTTGTCCGATCGGGTGAAACTGCCCACGCCGAAGGGCGGGCGCCCGCAGGACATCATCGAGACCACCCGCGCGCTGTTGAAAACAGTGTCCGCGGGGGTCTCCGACCTGCCGGTCGGCGTCTGTTTCCCGGCCGTCGTGAAGAACGGCCGCACGATGTCGGCAGCGAACGTGTCGGACAAGTGGATCGGCCTCGAGGCCGAGGAGCTGTTCGAGAAAGCACTGCGTCAGAACATCCACTTCGTCAACGATGCGGATGCCGCGGGGTATGCGGAAGCCCAGTTCGGTGCGGCCAAGGGGGTCGGCGGTGTAGTTCTGCTGACCACCCTGGGCACCGGCATCGGAACGGCGCTTCTCAATGACGGTGTCCTGGTTCCCAATACCGAGCTCGGCCACCTCGAAATCGACGGCAAGGACTACGAGACCAAGGCCGCCTTCTCGGCGAAGGAGAAGGAAAACCTCAGTTGGGAAAAGTGGGCCGCTCGCCTGCAGAAGTACTACGGCACGCTCGAACGCCTCTTCACGCCGGACCTGTTCATCGTCGGCGGCGGCGTATCGAAGTATCACCAGGACTTCCTGCCGCTTCTCCGGCTCGATACGCCGATCATTCCCGCGGTGCACCGGAACAACGCCGGCATCCTGGGCGCGGCCGCCCTGGCCGTGAAATTCGAACAGCGCACGACGACCGCGCCCTAAAACACCCCCACTACCGGGGGTAGACAGAACGCTGCAGGGGGTGGACTTCCAGTCCACTCCTTGACCCGCGCGCCGTCCCAGATAACTATTACAAGTCACTTTCGTTTTCAACGTGTGCACGAAGGCACGATGATCGGTTCCCAGCGAGATTCTCGACATCTGAGTCAAAAACCAGTTGTGAAATCCCGTTGTGGGCGGTCCCCACACGTTGAATGAAGGTCGAACCGTGTTCAGAACGCGCAATAAAAGTGTCGGGGGGACTCGTTTCCAGAAATGGAACGCGGTCACAGGAGTTGCAGCCACCACAATCACCCTCGTGGTGGGCGGAATGGTCTCGGCCGTTCCGGCCCAGGCCGTGACATCGGCCACAACGACCCAGGCCACCGTTGACCTCGGCGCGGCGTCGGGGTATTCGGCCCTGGCCTTTGCGGCCATGACGGCCGGCGCCCAGAGCACCTACGCCGGGATAATCGGTACCCCCAATGCCGCCCTCACCCTGGGCGCGGGAGCGGTTGCCGGGGGAACGGCGGTCGATACCGCCGCCCGACCGGGCCTGACCGCCGCGACCGACGCCTATGCGGACGCGGCCGGGCGCGGGCCGGCCATCGAAATCGCCGCCACTCTCGGAGGCAGGGTGCTGACCCCCGGCGTCTATCACTCGGTCGCCGCCCTGTCGCAGACCGGGACCCTGACCTTCGACGCGCAGAACGATCCGAACGCGGTTTTCATCGTGCAGACCGATGCCGCCCTGGATACTTCGGCCGCCTCCACCATGGTGCTGGCCAACGGCGCCCAGGCTGCACGCATCTTCTGGCAGGTCGACGCCGCGGCCACCCTCGGCGCGTCGTCAACCTTCTACGGCACCATCCTGAGTTATGCCGCCGTCAACGTGGGCGCGAGCGCGATCGTTCACGGACGTGCGCTGTCGATCAACGCCGCCGTGACGGTCGGCGCCTCCGCGACCTTTGGTCCGGTCGTCACGGCTACGGCTACGGCTACGCCGACGCCGACGGCCACCCCGACGCCCGCGGCAACGGCAACGCCGACCCCGACGGCAACGCCGACGGCGACGGCCACCCCGACGCCCTCCCCCACCGTGACGCCCACGCCGACTCCCACCGTGACGGCCACCCCGACACCGACCCCCACCGTGACGCCCTCGCCGACGCCGAAACCCGCCATAACGGTGGCGATCATGTCTACGACGCAGACCAGGGACACCACCCCGACGATCTTCGGCACCTCGAACGCCCCGGTCGGCAGCGCGGTGCGTGTCACCGTGGCCGCCCAGGTTGTGACGACGACCGTTCGGGCCGGCGGGGTGTGGTCGGTGACTGCGGCCGTACTCGTCGAGGGTTCCGTGGCCGTCGTGGTCAGGGTCACTGACCGGGCCGGCAGCACCGGGACGGCTCGCCAGTCGCTGGTCGTCGACACGACAGCGCCGGCGGTCACGATCACCGGCGGCGCTCGGGCCCTCACGAACGACGCAACGCCCACACTCTCCGGCACCACCAACGCACCGGTGGGCACCACGGTGACCGTGAAGATCGACGGCCAGACCCAGACGACCCGGGTCACGGCCGGCGGCACCTGGGTCGTGACGGCCTCGACGGTCAGCGACGGGGACCGGATCATCAGCGCGACCGTCACCGATCTGGCCGGAAACGCGGGCACGGCCCGGCAGATTCTCACCGTGGACACGGTCGCACCGACCGTCACCATCAGCGGCGGATCAACGATCAACACCAAGGACACGACGCCGACGATCAGCGGCACGACCAACGCCCCGGCAGGGTCGACCGTCACCGTGCGGATCGGCGGGCTGGTTCTGACGACGACGGTCACGGGCAACGGCACGTGGAGCGTCACGTCGCCCCTGCTGCCCCAGTGCACCTGCGTCGCGGTGGTCACCGTGCCGGACCGGGCGGCGAACGTCGGCTCGGGCGTGCAGAGCGTCGTCGTGGACACCATCGCACCGGTCGTCACGATCACCGGGGGCGCGAAGACCACGGGCGGCCCCACGTCCACCATCAGCGGCACGACGAATTCGCCGGTCGGCTCCCCCGTTGTCGTCGTTGCCGGGGGTCAGACCCTGCCCACGATCGTGCGACCCGGCCTCACGTGGAGCGTCAGTCCCGGAGCGCTGCTCCCCGGCACGGTATCCATCCGCGTGTCCATCACCGATCTCGCCGGTAACACGGGCAGTGCGACCCAGGTGTGCATCGTCGTCGCGACGCCGATCACTGTACCTCCCGGGACACCGCCCGTGACGCTGCCCGCCGCGAACGCGGAGTGGGTCGTGAATTACGCCAACCCGGTCATTCAGGGCACGACGGATGCCCCGATCGGCACCAAGGTCATCGTCACCATCGACTCGCAGGTATTCCACACCTTCGTTCAGGCGGGAGGCCTCTGGGGGCAGCGCCTGAACCCGATGAACGTGGGACGGTACACCGTGACCGTCGAAATGCAGCTGAGCGGCGGCAGCTCGGGTAGGAGCACCCGGGTGCTGGTCTTCACGACGGTCCCCGTCACGACGGTGCCGCTCGTGCTCTCAACCGGATGCCCGCCCGTCTCCCCCAATGGCGAAGCGACCGTGACCGCGTCGGGCAAGACGCTGACGGCATCCGTTCACCAATATGGGGTGTGGAACCTGTCCGCAGCTCAGTCGGCCGACTGCGACTACGTCGTGGTCGCATCTGTCGCCGACCAGTCCGGGGACACCGGCACCTTCAGTCGAGTGCTGAAGAGCGCCAACCCCGCGCCCGCGGTCACGATCACGGGTGGCGCCAATACCGTGGCGAACCCGCTCGTGCGCACGATCGCCGGCACCTCGACCGCGCCGGCCGGCTCCCGCGTGCAGGTACGCATGAGCGGTCAGACGCTGATGACCGAGGTTCGAGCCGACGGCAGCTGGAGCGTGTTCCGTAACGACTTCGCCGCGGGCACACACCAACTGGTGGTCAGCGTGACAACGTCGGCTGGCCTCATCGGTTACGCCAGCCAAGCCGTGACGTTCGCCCGATAGACGTCACGACACCGTGAAAAAGCCCCCGACAGGTGTCGGGGGCTTTTTGGTGGACTGGGCTGACTATTACGCCGGGTTCTGTCCCGGTGCCGAAGCACCCTGGACGGCCATCTATCTCGGGACTACGTTGCCGCAGCCCTCTAGCGGTCTACCCGAAAGCTCGGCGAGCAGCCTTAGCGCTTTCTGTCTGACCTTGCTCCGGACGAGGTTTACCGAGCCGACCAGGTCACCCTGGCCTCTGGTGGTCTCTTACACCACCGTTTCACCCTTACCTCCTGGCCCGGCCCGAAGGCCCGGCCCGGGGGCGGTCTACTTTCTGTGGCACTGTCTCGCGGGTTACCCCGGGTGGGTGTTACCCACCATCCTGCTCTGTGGAGCCCGGACGTTCCTCGGCATCCGCTCAGTCCCCGAAATCAATCCGAAGACCACACCGATGACGCGACCGTCTTGTCGGCCCATTCCAAGGGTCCAGCCTACAGGGCCTAGATGCCGGACTCCTCCGTGCGCACGAGGATCGCGCCGCAGTCCGGGCAGAAGACGACCTCGTCGACGGGTGCCTGGCGCACCTCGGCGAGGTCGCTGCCCGTGAGTGTCATGGTGCAGCCGCTGCAGGTGCGGGCGCGCAGCAGGGCAGCCGCGTTGCCGTGGCCGGTGATGCGGCGCTTCTCGTAGAGGGCCGCGAGTTCGGCGGGAATGCTGGCCGCGACGGTTTCGCGGTCGCGTACGAGCTCCCCCAGCTGGCGGTGCACGTCGACCAGCTGGGCATCGCGCACGGCCTCGGTCTCGGTGATCTGGGCCAGCAGCGCGTCGCGCTCGGTTTCGACCGTGGCGACGGAGGCGTCGTGCTCTTCGAGCCGTTCCATCACGGCGATCTCGATCTCTTCGAGGTCGAGGAGTCGCTTGCGCAGCGCCGTGAGCTCGAGTTCGAGCGCCTGCACGTCCTTGACCGAGGAGGTGGCCTGGGCCCGCTCCGTGTCGCGCTGGATGCGCTTCTCGACGACGTCGACGTCGGACTCGATGCGACGCAGTTCAGTGCGCACGTCGTCGCGCTCCCCGCTGCGGGCGGCCAGCGTCATCTTGGTGGCGTCGAGGGTCACCCCGAGGTTCTTCAGCACGGCGATCTCGGGAAGCGCGGTGGTCTGGTGGGTGAGCTGGACGACCTTGATGTCCGCAGCCTGGAGCCGCAAAAGCTCCTTCTGCTCGAGGGGAGATGCCTTCACGATGTCCTGACTGTACGAGTGTGGAATTGAAAAAGAAGAGTAAAAGTTGGCGGGCCCGGGCGTTGGCGGGACCGGGCGTTGGCGGGACGCGCTACTGGGTGACGACGAAGTCCCACGGATCGGTGCGGATCTCGCTGACCGTGACGGTAACCCCGGGCAGTGCCGCACGCAGCTGGGCCGCCGCGGTGTCGAGCCAGAGCCACTCGCTGGCCCAGTGCGAGACGTCGACCAGGGCGGGGCCGCCCGCCACGCCGGCCTGTTCGCGGGCTTCAGAGGCCGGGTGATGGCGCAGGTCCGAGGTGATGTAGACATCCGCTGCGAGCACGGCGGGATGCCGAAGCAGTGAATCCCCCGCTCCCCCGCACAGGGCGACCGTCGTGATCGCGTCACCGTAGTCGCCGGCCACGCGCACACCCGAGGCGGTCGCGGGAAGCAGGACAGCCAGTCGTCGAGCGAGCACACCGAGCGTGGTCGGCTCGGCGAGCCGACCGACGCGTCCGATGCCGGTTCCGGGATCGGTGCCGGCCTCGATCGGCTGCGGGTCGAGCACGCCCAGACGCGTCGCGAAAACGTCGGAGACGCCGTCGACGACGACGTCGGCGTTGGTGTGCGCGGCCAGCAGGGCACAGCCCGAACGGATGAGGCGGGCAAGCAGTGCCCCTTTGTAGGTGTCCTCGGCGACGGTGACCACGCCGCGCAGCAGCAGCGGGTGGTGCACGAGCATCAGGTCGGCGCCCACGGCGATGGCCTCGTCCACGGTGTCCGAGACGGCGTCGACGGCCAGGTGGATGGCGGAGATCGGGTCGGTACTCCGGCCCGTGACGAGTCCGGGTGCATCCCACCCGGAGGCGCCGGAAAGCGGCCAGAGGTCGTGGGCCACCCGGGTGACGTCGTTCAAGGAAAAAGACACCGTCTCAGACTACCCGTGCTGCCCGTGCTGCCTGTGCTGCCTGTGCTGCCTGTGCTGCCTGTCGGCACCGCTATCAGCCGGCACCACTACCAGCCGAGCGTGCCCGGAGCGCCCTTGAACGGGCCGACGATGTTTTCCGTGATCCACCCGCCGTAGAAGTCGCCCTCCTGTTTCGTCACGACCTCACCGTTGACGGTGCACTCGTCCATGAGCCCGGGATACAGGGCAACGTGGTGCCGCAGCACCTCGTAGCCCGCAGCGGGGTCGGGATAGAGCCAGGCCGCGGCATCCGCTCGACGCCCATCGATCACGACGTCGAAGTAGCTGGCCACGCCCTTGAACTCACACACCGTGCGCCGTCGGGCAGGTTGAAGTGCACCGGGAGAAAAATCGGCTCGGGGCAGGTAGAAACCCGGCGGGTGGCTCGTTTCCAGCACGCGGAACGATGACGCCGTGTCGACGAGGACCTGACCGTTGAACCGCACGACGACACGGTCACCGCAGGGTTCTACCCGCGGTGGCCGCGGGTAGTCCCAGACCGATTCCCTCATAGGCCTCACACTATCGGGTCAGTAAGAGAAATCGATTCCGCAGTCAATCGAATCAGTAGTCAATCGAATCAGTAGTCAATCGAATCAGTAGTCGAAATCGTCGAATTGGGCGGATGCCGATTCCTCGCGGGTCCACGAGGCCGGAATCATGGCACCGGTCTGCGCCTTGCGGCGCAGGAAATCCGTGGTCTCGGGCTCGACGAGCTCGGGAGCGAATGACTCGGAGGTTACGCTGACCAGTTGGCTGGCGGAACCGATCAGGAATTGGGCCCGGAGTAGTTCGCCGGAGTCACCTACGACAGGAATGTCGACGACATCGACCTGTCGACGATTGCTGAGCGCCTCTGCGTAGAGAAGCACTGCATCCGCCAGATCACTCCCGGTGACGACCGAACCACCTGGATGAAATATTCGTTTCATGGTCTCCCTCGGAAGGGTCTCCCCTCGAAGCTCACGTCTACTTGTGCGCTACCAGGGTCCGGGGCGGCACGGGCCAGTCTACGCCGCTGCCCGGAATCGCGCGACGCCTCGAAGTGAGTTTTCGTCGGCATCAGCGCCAGCCGGTTGTCCGAGCTAAATCTTGAGCGCGCGATTGACGATCTGCTCGGCGACTTCGGCCAACGGGATGCCGTTTCTTCGAGCGTAATCACGAATCAGCGAGAAGGCATCGCCCATATGAACGTCGTTGACGTAGGCGACGACGCCCTTGGCCTGCTCGATCATGACGCGACTGTTGAGAGCATGCTGCAACTGCTGGCGTACCACGTCGCTCTCGCGAATGGCCCGTTCCTGCAGGATTCCAATCGTCGCAACGTCGGCCAGGGCCTGCACGGCGAGGGTATCGACGTCGCTCAGGCCGCCGACTCGGTCCCAAAACAGGTTCAGAGACCCGATCGTGGTGTCTCGCAGCCGAAGGGGCACGGCGTGCATTGAGGAGAAACCCTGCTCGAGGGCGCCGCTCTGAAAACGCGGCCATTTGTCGCCGAGCACGGCGATGTCGGGTATCGACACGGCATGGCCGGTGGTGAAGCTTTCCACGCAAGGGCCGCTTCCGGCGTGCAATTGGAGGATCTCGACGAGTCGGCTGCGCTCATTGGTCGACGCGACGACCTCGAGCTCGCCGTCGCCCGCGGACAGGATGATTCCCGCGGCGGACGCCTCCAGGAGCGCGGCACATTTCTCCACGAGCGTGTGGAGCAGGTCAACTATGTCGTAGTCCGCGACGAGCGTGTCGGCAAGGGTCACGAAGGTCTCGACAAGCTGACCCTCCCGAGTTTTGGTCACCATGTCTGCAATCCTACGACGGGACCACTCAGGACTCGTCCAGCGTGGAAAAATCCAATCGGCGCGCCACCACATCGGCTGCGATCTCACGCACGGATCGTCCGCTCGAGAAGGCATGGCCGTGGATCATCAACAGGGCGTCAGCGGCGCTGGAATTCATCTGCGCCAGGACCATGCCGGTCGCCTGGTGTACGGCGCGGCGCGAGAAGCCCGAGGCGTCGTCTGCCGCAACATCAAGCTTGCGTGCGTCCAAGGCCCGGCGAAGCACATGCCGCGCTGCAAGGCCGGCAAGGATCTGGGCGTCGACGATCTGCACATCGTCGAGGCGACCGGGCACCCGGGTGTGCAGGTCGACCGCGCCGACGGTGAGCGCACCCACCATGAGGGGAAAAGCGTAGACAGCCGCGACGTCGAGCGTGGTGACGGCTTCGCGCAGGGTCGGCCACTGAAGTTCTCGGCCCGGGCTCGGTTCGCTGCGAACAGGCCCCGCGTGGATGCCGCCGCCCTGACCGTCCCCACCCTGACCGTCCCCACCCAAGATGTCCCACACCAGCACCGGACGACGGGTCCTCACCGCACACCAGCACGGGCCCTCCCCCAGGTCGAGTTGGATTTCATCGAAGCGAGCCGCCGTGGCATCCGTCGCGAACAGGGTTTCCCGGGCGAAGGGCGGGCCCAGCGTCGAAATGGCCGCCCGGTCGATGGGGAGGGCCGAGAGAAAAGGCTCGCAGAGGCTCGTTCCCCGTTCGGGTGCCAGAGACAGCGCGTGAACGGCCGTTTCAAAGGCGACGCGATCAGACACAGCCGCCCCCACCTCGATCCGCGAGCGAAGGACAGACAGCCGTGAAGCCGAAAACCCCGGTGCGGGTACGAATAGCGTAGCGGGCCAGGCTGAGGCGTGCGCCCAACTGCCTGAGGAGGTGCTCGTCGTGTGCTGCTACAGGGTGATGTCGCGGTTGATCACACTGCGCGCGGTGTCGTGCATGGCCTCATTGTTGGAGCGGGCATACGCACGCAGTCGGCTGAAGGCCTCATCCATGTCTACGCTGCTGCGCTGCGCGATGACTCCCTTGGCCTGCTCGATCAGGATGCGGCTGGTGAGAGCCCGCTGGAGCTGCTCGTTCACCATTGTGTTCTCACGAAAAGTGCGTTCCTGCAGGATGCTGATGGTTGCGACGTCGGCCAGCGCCTGCCCGATCGAGGCATCGTCGGCCGTCATCTCGCCCTTCTCCATGCGGAAGAGATTCAGCGCCCCGATGGTGCGCGGGCGCACCCGCATCGGGATCGCGTGCACGGACTGGAATCCCTGGGAGAGGGCGGCGGCCTGAAAGTCAGGGTACCGGTCACCGTCGGCTTGGATGTCCGCGAGCGTGACGACCTTGCCGGTCTTGTAGGAATCGACGCACGGGCCTACCCCGGCCTGGCTCTGCAACACCTCGACAAGCTGGCTCGCCTCGCTCGTGGATGCCAGCACCTGCAGGTGCCCGCTCGGATCGGCGAGCAGGAGCCCGGCGGCGGTGGCATCGAGGAGTTCGACGGACTGTTCCACCAGGGTGTGCAGCACGTCGAGGACGTCGAATTGGCCCACCAACGCATCGGTGAGCTTGACGAAGGCCTCGCTGACGCGTGAGGCCCGAGAGAGGATGACCACGCCTCCAGTGTACGACCAATACTGAGGTTGACTCAAGAAAATCAGGCCGCGAACACCGGTCAGGCAGCGAAGACGAGTCGGCGTTCGACGATGTCAGAGGCCACGTCTCGCAGCGAGCGGTCGTGCGAGAAGGCGTGGGCCCGCATGACGAGCAGGGCCTCGGTGGCGTTGGATTCCAGCTGCACGAGGACCATCCCGGTGGCCTGGTGGATCTCACGCCGCGAGAGCGGTGCATTGTCGCGGGGTTCGGTGGTGCGAGCTGCCTCCTGCATGCTGAGGAGGTGGTCGAGCAGCGTCCAGGCCGTCTCAGACGCCAGGGCGCGGGCGATCGCGTGGTCTTGGGCGCTCAGTGGTCCCGGCGTCAGGCTGTACAGCTCGACGACCCCGACATCGAGGGCCGCGACGGACAGCGGGTAGACAAAAAGCGACTCGACGCCGGTGCGCTTCAACGCGGCACCGAACATCGGCCAGTTTTCGTGCGCGGACTGCTGGACGTAGGCCTCGTGAACGGGAAGACGCGACCGGACCGATTCCCAGCGAGGCCCCTCGCCCAGATCGAACTGGATTTCATCGAGCCGGGCGGCCAACGGGTCACTCGCACAGATCGACGTTTCCGGAACCATCCCGCCAAAAACGGACACGGCGGCGCCAGTCACGGGCAAAGCCTCGACAAACCGGACGCACAGCCGCGAATTCTCAGGGCGGATGACGCTGTCACTCTCGGCAAAGTCCGAGGATGCCATGGTGGATCGGCCTCCTGCCCTCGCACCGACGTGGTGATGACCACACTACGACGTGGGGGCGGCCCGAGGCCAGAGACAACTCCGAGATGGGCGACAGAAAAGCTCTGAAAATACGGTGGTGGGCCCTACCGGGCTCGAACCGATGACATCCACGGTGTAAACGTGGCGCTCTACCAACTGAGCTAAAGGCCCCCGCGGCCGCATTGCAGCCCGGGGTGAACCTTTACTATAGCCGTTTCTGGAGTCGGGTCTGACGACGTTGTGAGCTCAGCCGGGCAACACCGGCTGCAGCATGTCGAGCGCCGCGCGATAGTCGCTGATCGAGCGGGCTTCCCCCGGCGCCGTGATGAAACTCGCACGGATGATGCCGCTCCGGTCGATCACGAAGGTTGCCCGGTTCGCGAACCCCTTCTCGTCCAGGAAAACGCCGTACTCCTTGGCGACCCCGCCGTGCGGCCAGAAGTCGGCGAGCAGGCTGAAACCGTACTTCTCCTGCTCTCCGAACGCGCGCAGAGCATGACGGGAATCGACGGAGATCCCGAGGAGTTCCACTCCGCTGTCGGCGAACAGGGCGATGTTGTCCCGCAGCGCGCACAGCTCACCGCTGCAAATCCCGGAGAATGCCAGCGGAAAGAAAACGAGGGCGACGGCCTTCTCGCCCCGAAACTGGCTGAGCTGGATCCGTTCCCCGAACTGGTTGAGCAGTTCGAAATCGGGTGCTTGGGTATCGTTTTCCAAAGCCATGGTGCACGTCTCTCCCCCGACCGCCATAGGCGCGGCTGAGCCGGTGCCACAGCTTAACCCGCGCGCGGCACCGCGCGCGAACGGGATGCGGAATCGGTAGGCTGGCGTGGTGCCTACGGTCCTCACCGACCCGCTATCTGCTGGCACGACACTTCGACACGACCCACCCACCGCGCCCTGCCGCCGGCGACCTGCCGGCAACGACGTGCTGGGCGGAGACTGCCCCAGAGAGAGGTCAACTGTGACTGTCAACGACCAGGACCCGTACTCCGTCACCAAATTGGATGCCGACCCGGCCGAGACCGCAGAGTGGAATGAGTCGCTCGATTCCCTCGTGGCCACGCACGGCCACCAGCGCGCTCGCGAGATCATGCTGAGCCTGCTGAAGCGCTCCAAGGAACTCCACCTCGGCGTGCCGATGGTGCCCACCACGGACTACATCAACACGATCGCGCCCGAGAACGAGCCCGAATTTCCCGGCGACGAGGACATCGAACGTCGCTACCGCGCCTGGATTCGCTGGAACGCTGCCGTTCTGGTGCACCGCGCCCAGCGCCCCGGCATCGCCGTGGGCGGGCACATCTCCACCTACGCGTCATCCGCCGCCCTCTACGAGGTCGGCTTCAACCACTTCTTCCGCGGCCAGGACCACCCGGGCGGCGGCGACCAGATCTTCATCCAGGGCCACGCCTCCCCCGGCACCTACGCCCGCGCGTTCCTCGAAGGCCGCTTGACCGAGAACCAGCTCGACGGCTTCCGCCAGGAGAAGTCCCACGCCGGCGGCGGGGTCTCCTCGTACCCGCACCCGCGCTTGATGCCGGAGTTCTGGCAGTTTCCGACCGTCTCGATGGGGCTCGGCCCGATCAACGCGATCTACCAGGCGCAGCTCAACCGGTACCTGACCAACCGTGGCATCAAGGACGCCAGCGACCAGCAGGTGTGGGCGTTCCTCGGCGACGGCGAAATGGACGAGGTTGAAAGCCGCGGCCAGCTGCAGGTCGCGGCCAACGAAGGCCTCGACAACCTGAACTTCGTGATCAACTGCAACCTGCAGCGCCTCGACGGCCCGGTTCGCGGCAACGGCAAGATCATCCAGGAGCTCGAAAGCTTTTTCCGCGGTGCCGGCTGGAACGTCATCAAGGTCGTCTGGGGCCGCGAGTGGGACGACCTGCTGAAGCGCGACACCGACGGCGCCCTGCTCAACCTGATGAACGTCACTCCTGACGGTGACTACCAGACCTACAAGGCCGAGAGCGGCGCCTACGTGCGCGAGAACTTCTTCGGCCGCGACCCCCGGGCCCTCAAGCTCATCGAGGGGTACAGCGACGACGACGTCTGGAACCTCAAGCGCGGCGGCCACGACTACCGCAAGGTCTACGCGGCGTTCAAGGCCGCATCCGAGCACACCGGCCAGCCGACCGTCATTCTCGCGAAGACCGTCAAGGGCTACGGCCTCGGCCCGAGCTTCGAGGGTCGCAACGCGACCCACCAGATGAAGAAGATGACCCTCGACAACCTCAAGACCTTCCGCGACAGCATGCACGTGCCGATCACGGATGCACAGCTCGAGGAAAACCCGTACCTGCCGCCCTACTACACCCCCGGCGACAAGGACGAGGCCATCGAGTATATGCACGAACGCCGTCGCGCGCTCGGCGGGTACCTGCCCGAGCGTCGCACGAAGCACACGGCGCTGAACCTGCCCGGAGACTCGACCTACGCGATCACCAAGAAGGGTTCGGGCACCCAGGAGATCGCCACCACGATGGCCTTCGTGCGCCTGCTCAAGGAACTCGTGCGCGCCAAGGACTTCGGCAACCGCATCGTGCCGATCATCCCCGACGAGGCCCGCACCTTCGGAATCGATGCATTCTTCCCGAATGCGAAGATCTACAACCCCAACGGCCAGCACTACACCTCGGTGGACCACGCCCAGCTGCTCGCCTACAAGGAGAGCGCCCAGGGCCAGATCCTGCACGTGGGAATCAACGAGGCCGGCGCTGCCGCGGCCTTCACCAACGTGGGCACCTCCTATGCGACACAGGGCGAGCCGCTCATCCCGGTCTACGTCTTCTACTCGATGTTCGGCTTCCAGCGCACGGGCGACGCCCTTTGGGCCGCCGGCGACCAGATGGCCCGTGGTTTCATGATCGGCGCCACCGCCGGCCGCACCACTCTCACGGGCGAGGGCCTGCAGCACGCCGACGGACACTCGCCGCTGCTCGCGTCGACGAACCCGGCCGTCGTGTCGTATGACCCGGCCTACGGCTACGAGATCGGCCACATCGTGCGCGCCGGACTCGACCGCATGTATGGCGGATCGCACACCGACCCGAACGTCATGTACTACATCACGGTCTACAACGAGCCGCAGGTTCAGCCGGTCGAACCGGCCGATGTCGACGTTGACGGCATCCTGCGCGGCCTGCACCGGGTCAGTGCATCCGCGACGGCCGGGCCCAAGGCCCAGTTGCTGGCCTCGGGCGTCTCGGTGCCGTGGGCCCTGGAGGCGCAGAAACTGCTCGCCGACGACTGGGGAGTCTCGGCCGATGTCTGGTCGGTCACGTCCTGGGCTGAACTGCGCCGCGACGGCCTCGCCGCCGAGGAATACAATTTCCTGAACCCGGATGCCGCCCCGAAGACGCCGTACGTGACCAGCAAGCTTGCCGACGCGGCCGGACCCTTCGTGGCCGTGACCGACTTCATGCACGCCGTGCCGGACCAGATCCGACAGTTCGTTCCCGGCGACTTTGCCACCCTCGGCGCCGACGGTTTCGGCTTCTCCGACACGCGCCCCGCCGCCCGCCGGTTCTTCAAAATCGACGGTCCCTCGATGGTCGTGCGTACCCTGCAGCTGCTCGCCCGCCGGGGCGAGATCGACCCGGGCTTCGCCGGTCAGGCGATTGAACGCTACCGGCTGCACGACGTCAGCGCTGGAACCACGGGATCGGCCGGGGGCGAGAGCTAAAACACGTGGCATCGGCGCCCCGAACGAAAGAGCAGACCCTCAACTGGCTGCGCACGATTTCCGGCGAGCTGTGCACGACGACCCTGAAACGTCTCGAGGACACGCTGCCCTGGTACGGCGATATGCCGCCGGGGCGGCGGTCGGCGGTCGGTCTCGTCGCGCAGGCCGGCATCACCTCCTTCATCTCCTGGTTCGACGACCCGAAGTCCACCCCGTGGATCGCGGCCGACGTGTTCGGAGCGGCTCCCCGGGAACTGCTGCGCTCGGTCAGCCTGCAGCAGACCCTGCAGCTGATTCGGGTGACCGTGGAGGTTGTCGAGGAGCGCGTGAAGGACGGCAGCGAATCCCTGCGTGAGGCGATCCTGCTCTACTCCCGCGAGATCGCATTCGGGGCCGCGGATGTCTATGCCCGAGCCGCCGAGGCACGCGGGCTCTGGGACGCGCGGCTGGAGGCCCTCGTCGTCGACTCGATCCTGAGCGGCGAATACGACGACGACCTGCCGAGCCGCATCGCCGCACTCGGCTGGCACGGACACGGCGAGGTGTGCGTGCTCGTGGGCACGACGCCCAGCATGCTCGATGTCGACCAGCTGCGGCGCTCGGCCCGCCACATGGCCGCGGATGTGCTGATCGGGGTGCAGGGCAATCGCCTCGTCCTGGTCATCGGTCGTGCCCGCCCCGCCTCCCCCGAGCCGACGGCAGATGCCGCTACACCGGCCACCGGCACGGCCACCGGCACGCTCGCCACGGCCGCTGCGGCCGGTTCCGGGGCTGCGGCCGCGGGAAACGGGCACGGCACGGGAACCGAGCCCACGCTCAGCTTCATGGACATCGCCGTGCAGCTGGAACCCATTTTCGGCCCCGGGCACCTCGTGCTCGGCCACGAGGTGCCGAATCTGGTGGATGCGTCCAAGAGCGCCAAGGCGGCCCTCGCTGGTTTTGCCGTCGCCCGGTCCTGGCGCAACGCCCCGCGCCCGGTGCAGGCCGACGACCTGTTGCCCGAACGTGCCCTGGCCGGCGACCCGCTCGCCCGCGCGACGCTCATCCATCGCATCTACCGCCCCCTGCAGGCCCACTCGACGGAGTTGCTCACCACCCTCTGGTGCTACCTGGACAACGGCCGGTCCCTCGAGGCCACCGCCCGGGAACTGTTCGTGCACCCCAATACCGTGCGGTACCGCCTGAAGCGGGTCTCCGAGGTCATTGGCTATGACGCCACCGGGGCCCGCGAAGCGCTCATCCTGCAGGCCGCGCTGATTCTCGGCTCCATCAGTGATCACGACGGTTCGACCCGGCGGCGGTAGCTCTGAGTGCGGCCGGTGGGGCAGCATCCGCCCTGATTTGCGGATTCACACAAACCTTCTTCGAATACTTAGGCGTTCTCTCACACTCGCGGCCGAAATCAGATTGGGAAACTAGATAAGTGATCGTCGTCGTATGCCCCGGACAGGGCTCCCAAACTCCTGGATTTCTCGAACCGTGGCTGCCGTACCTGGGTGATGAACTGAGCGAACTCAGCGAAGCAGCCGGATTCGATCTCGTCGAAGCCGGAACCGTGAGTGATGCCGACACCATTCGGGACACCGCCATCGCGCAGCCGCTGCTGGTTGCCGCCGGAATCCTGACCCTGGACCTGCTGCTCGCTGACGGCCGACGCGAGAAGGTCGCCGGTATCGCCGGCCACTCCGTCGGCGAGATCACGGCGGCCGCCGGTGCGGGCATCCTGCCAACTCACGAGGCGATCCGTTTCGTGCGTGAGCGCGGCCTTGCCATGCAGGCCGCTGCGGCCCTCGAACCGACCGGCATGAGCGCCGTACTCGGCGGCGATGAGGCCGAACTGCTCGCGCTGCTGCAGCAACTGGGACTCGAGCCGGCCAACTTCAACGGCGGCGGTCAGATCGTCGTCGCCGGCGCCATGGATGCCCTTGCTTCTCTCGCGGCGAATCCGCCGGCGAAGTCGCGCATCATTCCGCTGTCGGTCGCCGGCGCCTTCCACACCCGATATATGCGTCCCGCCCTCGACCGCCTCAGCGCCGTGGCATCGACCCTGACCGCGGCGGATCCGACCCTTCCGATCTGGACCAACAACGACGGCAGCGTGGTGTCGGACGGCAACCGATTCGTCGAGCTACTCGTCGGTCAGGTCTCATCCTCGGTACGGTGGGACAGGTGCATGCAGTCCTTCAGCGCTGCGGACGTGACCGGAATCATTGAGGTCGCACCCGCCGGAGCCCTCACCGGCCTCGCGAAACGTGCCCTCAGGGGCATTCCGAGCGTGGCCATCAAGACTCCGGACGACCTGCCCGCGGCCTTCGCCATGCTCGACCAGCAGGCCTGAGCTCGGCAGCACTGAATTCCGCAGCACGGCACGATACAGCACGACCCCGATCGAGAGAGACGTATGACCAAGCCCACACTTCAGCAGTCGCACGGTCCGCAGTACACCCGAATCCTGTCGGTCGGCGCCGCGCGCGGCGACCTCGTCGTTCCCAACTCGGAACTGGTCGGCCCGATCGATTCCTCCGACGAGTGGATCCAGCAGCGCACGGGAATCATCACCCGCACCCGCGCCAGCCAGGACATCGACGCCGTGGACCTGGCGACGGATGCCGCCCGCGAAGCGATCGAACGCAGCGGCATCGATCCCGCGCTCATCGATGCGGTCATCGTCGCGACCATCAGCAACTCCCGGCAGACGCCGTCCATCGCGGCCGTCGTCGCCGACCGGGTGGGCACCAACCCCGCCGCGGCCTACGACATCAATGCCGCGTGCGCGGGTTATGCCTACGCCGTGGCCCAGGCGGATGCGCTCATCCGCACCGGCGCCGCCCACTACGCCCTCGTCATCGGCGCCGAAAAGCTCTCCGAGCTCGTCGATCCCGCGGATCGCAGCATTTCCTTCCTGCTCGGCGACGGCGCCGGAGCGGTCGTCATCGGCCCGAGCGAGTATCCGGGCATCGCGACCACGGTCTGGGGATCCGACGGCTCCAAGGCCGGAACGATCCAGATGAACAGCACGCTGCAGGAATACCGCCGCGGCGAAGCCGAGTGGCCCACCCTGCGCCAGGAAGGTCCCGCCGTTTTCCGCTGGGCCGTCTGGGACATGGCGAAGGTGGCCAAGAAGGCTCTCGAAGTCGCTGGAATCGAAAGCGCCGACCTGGCCGCGTTCATCCCGCACCAGGCCAACATGCGCATCATCGACGAGTTCGCCAAGCAGCTGAAGCTGCCGGAATCCGTCGTCATCGCTCGGGATGTGGCCACGACCGGCAACACGTCGTCGGCGTCCATCCCGCTCGCCACCCACCGTCTTCTCGAGGAACACCCCGAGCTCAGCGGCGGCCTCGCACTGCAGATCGGCTTCGGCGCCGGTCTTGTTTTCGGCGCGCAGGTCGTTGTACTGCCCTAACCACCCCACCCCGTAAACTAAATCTCGGTTAAACGAGAAATTCACAAGGAGAAAACACCATGGCATTGTCCACCGAAGAAGTTCTTGCCGGCCTCGCCGAGCTCATCAACGACGAGACGGGCATCGCGACCGACACGGTTGAGCTGGACAAGTCGTTCACCGACGACCTGGACATCGATTCCATCTCGATGATGACCATCGTCGTCAACGCAGAAGAGAAGTTCGATGTGAAGATCCCCGACGAAGAGGTCAAAAACCTCAAGTCCGTCGGCGACGCGGTCTCGTTCATCGTCAAGGCTCAGGTCTAGACCTCAGCACTGAGCGGGCCGGTCGGCTTTCGAGCTGACCGGCCTGTTTTGTGGGCCTGATTTCAGGTCTTACCTCCCGTTTCCACGTCTCACGGCGTTTTCACGCCCCACGGAGAGTTCGTTATGACCAAAAAGATCGCCAAAAAGATCGTTATTACCGGGATCGGGGCGACGTCGCCCCTCGGCGGCACCGCCACAGACACCTGGACCAACCTGCTCGCCGGCCAGTCCGGCACGAGCACCCTCAATCACCCCTGGGTCGCCGAAACCCAGATCCCCGTAACGTTCGCCGCTCAGGCACGCGTGCTGTCCGCCGATGTCCTCGAGCGCTTCGAAGTCAAACGCCTCGATCCCTCGAGCCAGTTCGCCCTCATCGCCGGCCGGGAGGCCTGGGCGGATGCCGGCTCCCCCGACGTCGAGCCCGAACGTGTCGCCGTCGACTGGGCCACCGGAATCGGTGGAGTCTGGACCCTGCTCGACGCGTGGGACACCCTGCGTGAGCGCGGACCGCGCCGTGTGCTGCCGATGACGGTTCCGATGCTCATGCCCAACGGGCCGGGAGCGGCCCTCGGCATGGACCTGCACGCTCGTGCCGGCATCCGCACCGTCGTGTCGGCCTGCGCGTCGAGCACCGAAGCCCTGGTCAACGCCTACGACCGCCTGCAGGCGGGACTGGCCGATATCGTGATCGCCGGCGGCTCCGAGGCGGCCATCCACCCGCTGCCGATCGCCGCTTTCGCCGCGATGCACGCCCTCTCCACGCGCAACGACGACCCGGCGACGGCCAGCCGCCCCTATGACATCAAGCGGGACGGCTTCGTGCTGGGCGAGGGCGCGGCTGCCCTGGTCGTGGAGACCGAGGAGCACGCCAAGGCGCGCGGCGCACGCATCTACGCCGAACTGCTCGGCGGCGTCGTGAACAGCGACGCGTACCACATCACCGCTCCCGACCCGGAAGGCTCCGCCGCCGCCCGGGCCATGATCGGCACGATCCAGAACGCGGGCCTCGAGCTCAAGGACGTGTCCCACATCAACGCGCACGCCACGAGCACGCCGGTCGGCGACATCGCCGAGTACAACGCCCTGCGCCGCGTCTTCGGAGACCTGCTCGAGGGCATCCCGGTTTCGGCCACGAAGGCATCCACCGGGCACCTGCTCGGAGGCGCCGGGGCGATCGAAGCCGTCTTCACCGTGAAGGCACTCGCTGAGCGGATGGCTCCGCCGACGATCAACCTGACCGAGCAGGACCCGGCCATCCCGCTCGACGTGGTCACCTCGCCGCGCGTGCTGCCCGCCGGCGACCTGCTCGCGATCAGCAACTCGTTCGGCTTCGGCGGCCACAACGCGGTCATCGCGTTCAGGTCCGTCTAGCACCGCACTACCTGCACCTGCACCTGCACCTGCACCGGATCCGCGAGAGCGGGTGAATCGTCGTTCTGGCCTGGCCAGCTCGACGATTCACCCGCTCTCGCGGTTGTTTAACCCTGTTCAGCCGACCGCGTGCAGCCAGACCACGGCGTTGAAGTCGCTCGCGTGCCGGAACGGCTCCAGCTCGTCGTCCCAGGCCTGGCCGAGGGCCAGCCGCAGCTCACGATGCAGTTCGAGCGCATTAGCGCCGGCCACCTCCATGGCGTAGCGCAGGCGGTCTTCGGGAATGACGACGTTTCCGACGGTGTCGGTCTGGGCATAGAAGATGCCGAGGTCGGGCGTGTGCAGCCAGCGGCCGCCGTCGGTGCCGAGGCCGGCATCTTCGGTGACCTCGAAGCGGAGGTGTTCCCAGCCACGCAGGGCGGAGGCGAGGGCGGCCCCGGTGCCGGGGGGGCCTTGCCAGTAGAATTCGGCGCGTTGGGACCCTCGGAGCACGGGCTGGTCGGCCCACGCGAAGTTCACGGCCTCGCCGAGGGTGCGGCCAGCGGCCCACTCGACGTGGGGGCACAGTGCCCGCGGCGACGAGTGCACGTAGAGAACGCCTCGCGCGAGGGCGCGGCTTTCTTCAACGGCACGCTGATCTGCAACGGCACGGTCATGTAAGGCAGCCATCGTTTCTCCTTCCGTTTCATGTAGGCGCGTCTTCCCCAACGACCTGCAACGGAAATACCTCACGATATCTGCGGTGATGCTCTTCACTTGTCTCTGCAGTATGGCCCATCCACCCGGGAATTGACAACCTGTTTCGGTATACTGGGTATAGTTTTGCGATCAAACGCTTTTCGCTCGTGTACCTGTTTTCGCTCGTGTACTTGGAGGAACCGTGTCCGTGCGCACCAGCCTGCTCGCCATTTTGACCATCGGCCCGGCCTACGGATTCCAACTCCATGGTGAGCTCACCGCACGAACCGCCGGTCGACGTCGCGTCAACGTGGGCCAGATCTACGGCACCCTCGAACGCCTCGTCGTGCAGGCCGCCATCGAATCCGCCGGCACGACGGATGATGGTCTGCCGCTGTACCGCCTGACCCCCGGCGGGCGGGCCGAAGCCGTCGAGTGGCTGCACGGGACCGACAGTTCCGCGGGTGACGAATGGGACGATCTCGTCGACCGGGTCTTGATCGCCTCGTCGCTCCCGGGTGCGCGCCGTGCCGGCGTCGTGCGGTCGGTCATCGCGGCGAACCGTGCGCGGTGGATCATGCGCCGGGACAATGCCCCCAACGGCTCAGTCGTGACGGCGCAGGACCGGCTCGCGGCGGTCGCGGCATCCGCTCTCGCCGATGCAGCCCTGCTCTGGCTCGACGCGGCGGAACGGCAGCTGCACGCGACACCGTCCTCTGACGTCGAACGTGGGCTCAGCGAGGAGCGGCCGCGTCGTGGCCGACGACCAAGCGCCGCCATAGAACATTCATCCAGCCAGTAGAACTGTGTTCTAACGGGTCACTTGGCGTCGGCATAGTTCGCCACGGTGGCTACGGTGAGGGGAAAGTCCACCGGGAAATCGCCGAACAGCAGTTTTCCGGCCGAGGTCGCAGCTCGGCCGACCAGGGTGGTGACCTGCTCGGCGAGGGCGATCGGGGTGTGCACGATGATCTCGTCGTGCAGAAAGAAGACGAGGTGGGGAGCGCTCGCAAAGATGCCGGGGCCGAGCCCCGCGGCCGGGGCCGTGTTGTCGAGCAGCCAGAGTTGCTGGCGGATCTCCGCCATCCAGCACAGCGCCCACTCCGCAGCGCTTCCCTGCACGACGAAGTTGCGGGTGAACCTGCCCCAGTCCCGAGCCTGGCTTCGTGCCCGCCGCTCGTCGGCACCGCTCGCCGACGCGGCATAGGCCTGAGCCTGGCCCGCAAGCCACGCGTCGGGTGGACGCGGTGAGGACCGGCCCAGACGGGTCGTGACGATGTCGCCGCGTTCGCCGGTGCGGGCCGCGGCTTCGGTGAGGGCGAGCGCACGCGGATAGGCGCGGGCCAGGCGCGGCAGCAGCCGACCGCTCTCCCCCGTCGTGGCGCCGTACATTGCACCCAGCATGGCCACCTTGGCGTGTGCCCGGGTTTCAACGACCCCGCTCGCGACGATTCCCGCATAGAGATCGGTGTCGTGCCCGGCACGAGCCATCGCCAGGTCTGCCGACAGGGCCGCGAGGATGCGCGGTTCGAGCTGGGCGGCATCCGCCACCACGAAGGTCCAGCCGGGGTCGGCGATCACCGCTCCGCGCACCTGCTTGGGCAGCTGCAGCGCCCCACCGCCACGCGCCGCCCACCGCCCGGTGACCACGCCGCCGGGCAGGTATTCCGCGTGGAACCGACCGTCGACGATCCAGGCGTCCAGCCAGGACCAGCCGTTGGCCGTCAGCAGCCGGGACAGCTTGCGATAGTGCAGGAGCGGTTCGATGACCGGGTGGTCGACCTCTTTCAGGTGCCACTGCTGGGTCGAGGTGACGGGCAGGCCCGCGTTCTGCAGGGCCTTCAGCAGGTCCTGTTGCGAATCGGGGTTCAGGGTGCGGTCGCCGAGCAGCGCGCGAATGGTGCCGGCGAGTTCTTCTAAACGCTCGGGACGGACCCCGTACGGCACTCTCGGGCCGAGCTCACGGGTCAGGAGGCTCTCGTGCCGGGCGATGTCCCAGGGCAGGCCCGCGAAACGCATTTCGGCCGCGACGAGCGCGCCGGCCGATTCGGCAGCGAGCAGCAGACGGATGCGCCGGGGCTCGGCCGACGCCGCCACCGCGGCGAGTTGGCGGTGAAATTCGGGCGCCGTGTCCACCGGCGGGTCTGCCTCGACCTGCAACTCGAAGAGGGCCGTGCCCTGGTGCCGGATGGTGGGTTCGAGGGCGGGTGCGGCGTCCCAGAACCCGGGCGCAGCCGCGGCCAGGTCGCTCGACTGGGTCAGGCTGGAGTTGCGCAGGATCGTGTGGCAGAGCCGCAGGTCGTGGCACCGTTGCACGCGCACGTCGGCCGCGAGCAGCAGCGGGTAGAAGCTCGCGGTGTCCTCCCACACCCAGCGGGGTGCACGCTGGTCGCGGCGGGCTGCCTCCTCAGCGCGGACGAAAGCCAGGAAAGCGTGAACCGTGAAGGTGCGTTGCGGCTCGACGGTGACTCCGGCGTCGTCGACGAACGCGACGACGATGTCGCTGGCCCCCGGGGCCGAGTCTCCTGCGCTGGTCACTAAGAAGTAGCTCGCGGGAGGGTGCACCCTTCCATTCTCCCTGCCCGCCGCGGCACGCCGCAGACGACGTGATGGAAAGCGATCAAAACGGCTCAACGTGCTCACCGTGCTCAACGTGCTCAACGTGCTCAACGTGCTCAACCGCACATCAGTTGCGCGTTTCCGAGGGCGGCGCCGACTGGAGAGGGCCAACGCTCTACGGGCTCAATTGATGGCGTGGTTGGCGCGGTGGGTTTGGGCGGGGCGCCAGGTTTGGCTGGGGTCCATCCACGCGGGTCCGCGGACTTCGGGACGCCCGCGAACCATGCGGATCTTCCAGCCCGAGGTCTCGATGGCATGGTGGTGCCGCCAGCAGAGGCAGACTCCGTTGGCGACTTCGGTTTTTCCGCCGAGGGCCCACGGGATGACGTGGTGCAGTTCGGTGCGGTACGCCGGAATGTCACAGCCGGGGATGATGCAGCCGCCGTCTCGGGCGGCGATGNCAGCCGGGGATGATGCAGCCGCCGTCTCGGGCGGCGATCGCCTGGCGCATGGGGGCGGGGAAGCTGCGTTGCTTGTCGCCGACGCGGAGGACGTCGTTGTTCGCTCCGAGTACCACTGGCATGAATCCGCCGCTGCAGAGGGCTTGGTGCACGGTTTTCAGTGAGACGGGGGCGTCGACGCCGTCGATCCAGCCGACGCCGCGGCCTTCGTTGAGGTCGACGGCGTTGACGTGCACGACGACGGTCGGGGCGGCGCCGCCGATGACGCCGGCTGTGGGGTTGCGGGCCGCCTCGCGGAACACCTCCCGAAAGATGTCGGCCTGCTTCTCCCCGGTCGGGCGCCGGTCAACGTCAACGACAGCCTCATCGGAAACGGCCTCATCGGGAACGGTGTCGTCGGCGACCGGCTCGGAGCCCTCCAGCATCGGCTCCCCGGCGGCGGCGGGCTCGAATGCCACCTTCGCCCGCGGGGACAGCCGCGACGCGATGAAGGTTTCCATTTCGCCGCGGAAGTCCGGTGTCACGCCACCATAGATGCGGTACAGGCCGCGTTCGAACTGGCCGAAGCTGATGGTGCTTTTGGCTTCGAGGGCGTCTTCGTTGGGGGCGATGCCGTTGGGGTCGAGGCGGGCCTGCCACTCGTGCACCAGCCGGCGCAGGCCATCCGCCGGCAAGGCGATGCCGGCCCCGGGCAGTCCGGCGGTGTCCTCGTTGAGGGTGCCGGTGGCGTTGGCGACCAGGACCCGTTCGGCCAGCAGCAGATCGGCGGGGTCGGCGCGGCGGATGACCTCGTTCAGGCCTTGCACGATCACTTCGGCGGCGTCGAGGCCGATCTCCCCGGCGGCCAGCGCCGCGCCGACGGCGGGATAGATCGGCGGCAGTGCCCGGCCCATGCCGACGCGTTCACCGGTGTCGGCGCCGAGACGGATGCGCCGCATCACTTCGCGGCGGGAAGCGTGGGTGACGCTGGTGATCAGGTCGAGCCGCCCGGTGCAGCCCATCCGCTTGCTCAGGCTGGACGGGCCGCCGTAGAGCTCGATGTCCGCCCGGCGGGCGACCTCCGCGGTGACGGCGACCCGGGCGGCGTCGAGGCGACGGCCGAGGTGCTCGAGGCCGTCGAGCAGCGCGAGGGACTCGTCATCACTCTGCTGCAGGAGGACCAACCCGTCGAGGGTGTCGGCGAGGTGCTCGGTGAGGGAGGCGAGCTCGTCTACCGGATCGTGGTCGGCTCCTGTGTCCGACGGAAGTGTCTGTGACATATGCTCAGTTTAGCCGGAGGTGAACACAAATACAAGACTGACGCTGACGTTTTCTCATGAGTTTAGTAATTGTGTACAGCACAGGTTTCGCCTCAGGCCGGCGTTTGTCTGACACCTGAGCCTCTCACCCACCACCGACACTCCGCAGAGCCCTCGAGATCTTGCGTCCGAGGGGCGGCTCGCGGTGGTTTCGACACGGGCGCGCCAAGGGCGCGCGCGCCCTGCTCAACCAGCGAAACGGGGGGGGTCTCGCTGGTTGAGCCTGCGCGCGCAGCGCGCTCGTCGAAACCCCGAGAGCCGATCCTCAGACCGTAGGCCGGCTCGCCGTGGTTTCGACACGGGCGCGCCAAAGGCGCGCGCGCCCTGCTCAACCAGCGGATGCGCGCAACGCCCTGGTCGAAACCAGGTAAGACGATCTGCAGTCTCGAAGGTCGACTCGCGGTGGTTTCGACCACCGGTTGTTGAGCCTGCCGAAACACGTCGCGGCTCAACCAGCGGATCTCACTGGTTGGGCCTGCGCGCGCGTCCGCACTGTCGTGCCGCGTGCATCACCAGCCGGCGGTAGCTACTCGGCGCGCTGCAGCAGGGTGATGAACATGGCGTCGGTGCCGTGGCGGTGCGGCCAGAGCTGCACACTGCCGGTGTCGCCGGGCAGGTCGAGGTTCGCCGCGCTGAAGGACTGCACGATCGCCGCGGTATCGAGGTGGGTCACCGTTCCGGCGGACTTCTTCACGGCCAGGGCCACGATCGCCCGGGTTTCGGCCGTGTGCGGCGAGCAGGTGACGTAGGCGAGGATTCCGCCGGGCTTCAGGGCCACGAGCGCCGCGTCGATGAGGCCGGACTGGAGGCCCGCGAGGTCGGCGACGTCCTTCGGCTTCTTGCGCCAGCGCGCTTCGGGTCGGCGACGCAGCGCTCCGAGGCCGGTGCAGGGGGCGTCGAGCAGAATACGATCGAAGGTCGCCGGGTGGGTCGCGCCGATCAGCGTGCCGTCGACCTCCCAGACCGGGATCGGTTCGGGCAGCGCCGCAAGGGCGTTGCGCACGAGCGCGGCGCGGGCGGGAACGAGTTCATTGGCCACGAGCACCGCTCCCCCGGCGCGTGCCTCGGCGGCGAGCAGCGCGGCCTTGCCGCCGGGGCCGGCGCACAGGTCGAGCCAGCGTTCTCCGGCCAGGATCGGCCGCGCCCGGCTGAGCGCGAGGGCGGCAATCTGCGAGCCTTCATCCTGCACCCGCACGCGTCCGCCGGACTCGCTCATCAGGTGGTACGGGTCGCCCCCGTCGAGCACGAACCCGGTCGGGGCGAACTCGTCGGGCTGGCCGAGCAGGGCGAGGTCATCGTTCGTTGCGAGGCCCGGCAGCGCGACCATGTTGACCTTCGCGGCCATGTTGTCGGCGGCGAGCAGGTCTTCGAGCTCGGTCTCCCGGCCCTCGGCCCTCAGGGCCTGGCGAAACGCCCGCACCACCCATGACGGATGCGAGAACTCGGCCGCCAGACGCTCGTCGACCGAGTCGATCCCGGCGAGAACCTGCACGGTCCACTCTTCGAGGCTCGTGCGCGAGATCGTGCGCAGCACGCCGTTACAGAAACCGGTCGCCGACTGCGATCCCACCTGCTTGGCGAGGGAGACCGATTCGTTCACGGCCGCGTGGGTGGCCACGCGGGTGCCGAGCAGTTGGTGGGTGCCGAGCCGTAGCACGTCGAGGATCGCGGGATCGATCTTGTCGACCGGGCGGTTCGCGGCGAGGGCGATGACCCGGTCGTAGAAGCCCTGCATGCGCAGGGTGCCGTAGGTGAGCTCGGTGGCGAAAGCCGCGTCGGCAGTGTTCAGCGCGGCACGCTGGATGCGGGTCGGCAGCAGCAGGTTCGCGTAGGCATCCGATTCGCGCACGGCGGCGATCACGTCGTAGGNGACGTTTTCTCATGAGTTTAGTAATTGTGTACAGCACAGGTTTCGCCTCAGGCCGGCGTTTGTCTGACACCTGAGCCTCTCACCCACCACCGACACTCCGGGCCCAGAGCCCGCCGACCACCGACGAACGGTTTCCGTAAGGGTTCACGGTGCAGCCGTCAGGGAATCGTTAGGACCCGGCCGGGGCATCCCGGCCCGGTGTTTACTCGGGTGTTGTCCCCACGCAGATGTTGCGTGGGGGTTGCAGCATCCGCCGGGTGCTGGCTGTCACTGGAGGGAGTCCCGCTGTGCTGGACCTTGTGTATGTCGTGGGCGTCGTAGCCCTGTTCGCCCTCGTCGGCCTCGTGGCCTGGGGGGTCGAGAAACTGTGATCGTCTTCAATCTGCTCGCCGTGGCCCTCGCCGTCGCCGCGATCGTCTATCTGGTGTTCGCGCTCGTGAAGCCGGAACGGTTCTGATGGACGGTTGGCTTGCGTTGCTCCAGGTTCTGACCCTCGTTCTCGTGCTGGCGGTCCTCTACCGCCCGCTGGGCGACTACATGGCCCATATCTACACCTCCCGTCACGACCTCGCAATCGAGCGGGGCTTCTACCGCCTCATCGGCGTCAGCTCCCGGTCGGAACAGACCTGGCCGGCGTATCTGCGCGGCGTGCTCGCCTTCTCGGCGGTCGGTGTGCTGCTGGTCTACGCCATCCAGCGCGCCCAGGCCGTGCTGCCCTATTCGTTGGGCTTTCCGGCGATTCCCGAGGGGCTCTCGTTCAACACAGCAGTGTCGTTCGTCACCAACACCAACTGGCAGTCCTACTCCCCCGATGTGACGATGGGGTACGCGGTTCAGCTGATCGGGCTGACCGTGCAGAACTTCGTCTCGTCGGCGGTCGGCATCGCCGTGGCCGTGGCCCTGGTCCGGGCGTTCGCGCTGCGCAAGTCGGGCACCATCGGCAACTTCTGGATCGACCTGACCCGCGGCATCCTGCGCCTGCTGCTGCCCGTCTCGGTGATTGCGGCGATCGTGCTGCTGGCCGGCGGCGTCATCCAAAACGTCAACGGCTTCACCGACGTGACCACCCTGAGCGGTGCCACCCAGTCGATCCCGGGCGGTCCCGTTGCCTCCCAGGAGGCGATCAAGATCTTCGGCACCAACGGCGGCGGCTTCTTCAATGCCAACTCGGCGCATCCGTTCGAAAACCCAAGCGCCTGGACCAGCCTCTTCCAGATCGTGCTCATGCTCGCCATCCCCTTCAGCCTGCCGCGCACCTTCGGCCGCGTGGTCGGCGACAACAGGCAGGGCTACGCGATCCTCGCCACCATGGCCACCCTCTTCGTGGTGTCCCTGACCGCGATCACCATGTTCGAACTGGGCGGCGCCGGCACGGCCCCGCAGGCCGCGGGCGGCGCGATGGAGGGCAAGGAGACGCGCTTCGGCATCGCGGCGTCTACGCTCTATGCGACGGCCACGACGCTCACCTCCACGGGCGCCGTCAACTCCATGCACGACTCGTACACCGCCCTCGGCGGCATGATGCCGATGCTCAACATGATGCTCGGCGAGGTCGCCCCCGGGGGCACCGGCTCGGGCCTCTACGGCATGCTGATCCTCGCCGTGATCGCCGTGTTCGTCGCGGGCCTGCTCGTCGGCCGCACCCCGGAATACCTGGGCAAGAAGATCGGCCCGCGCGAGATCAAACTCGCCAGCCTCTACATTCTCGTCACCCCAACCCTCGTTCTGGCCGGCACCGCGCTGAGTTTTGCGATCCCCGCGGTGCGAGCGGATGTCGAGGGCACGTCGATCTGGAACCCCGGCCTGCACGGGCTCTCCGAGGTGCTCTACGCGTTCACCTCCGCCGCCAACAACAACGGGTCGGCCTTCGCCGGCCTCACGGCAAACACGCCGTGGTTCAACACGGCGCTCGGCGTGGCGATGCTGCTCGGCAGGTTCCTGCCGATCGTGCTCGTGCTCGCGCTGGCCAGCTCGCTCGCCGCGCAGGACAGAGTGCCGGCCACCGTCGGAACCCTGCCCACCAACAGGCCACAGTTCGTCGGCCTGCTCATCGGCGTCACGGTGATCATCACCGCGCTCACCTACTTTCCCGTACTCGCGCTGGGTCCCCTGGCGGAAGGGCTGCAATAACCATGTCCACCCCTCACCTGACCTCCACCCAGGCATCGTCAGAGTCCGAAACCTCCACCAGAGCCCCCGGCAGCTCGGCGAGCAAGCGCCGCACCGCGACGCTCAGCACCGCGCAGTTGCTCGCGGCGTTTCCCGGGGCCGTGCGCAAACTCGACCCGCGCCAGATGTGGCGCAACCCCGTCATGTTCATCGTCGAGGTGGGGGCAGCCCTCACGACGGTGCTCGGTATCGCCGAACCGTTCCTCGGCGGCCCGGAAACCTCGGGCGGAACGGATGTTCCCCCCACTTTCACCCTCGGAATCGCGTTCTGGCTGTGGCTGACCGTGATCTTCGCCAACCTCGCCGAGTCCGTCGCCGAGGGTCGCGGCAAGGCCCAAGCCGACAGCCTGCGCAAGACCCGCAGCGACACCGAGACCCACCGGCTCACGGCCTACGATCCGAGCGGCGACCCGGCCGCTGAGAATGCCGCGGTGGAGGCACTCTCGTCGGCGGACCTGCGGCTGGGAGACGTCGTGGTCGTCGTGGCCGGGGAGCTGATTCCGGGAGACGGCGATATCGTCTGGGGCATCGCATCCGTCGACGAATCGGCGATCACCGGTGAATCCGCGCCGGTCGTGCGGGAATCCGGCGGCGAACGCAGCGCCGTCACCGGCGGCACCCGGGTGCTCTCGGACCGTATCGTGGTGCAGATCACCAGCAAGCCGGGCGAAACCTTCGTCGACCGCATGATCGCCCTCGTGGAGGGCGCCACCCGGCAGAAGACGCCGAACGAGATGGCCCTGAACATTCTGCTGGCCAGCCTCTCGATCGTCTTTCTCGTGGTCACCCTGACCATCAACCCCATCGCCGACTATTCGGCCGCCGCGGTGAGCGTGCCGGTGCTCGTGGCCCTGCTGGTCTGTCTCATCCCGACGACGATCGGCGCGCTGCTCTCGGCCATCGGCATCGCCGGAATGGACCGCCTCGTGCAGCGCAACGTGCTCGCCATGTCGGGCCGAGCCGTCGAGGCGGCCGGCGACGTGACCACCCTGCTGCTCGACAAGACCGGCACCATCACCTACGGCAACCGCCGCGCGACCGAGTTCACCCCGCTCAGCAGCGGTGTCTCGCAGGCCGACCTGGTGCGGGCTGCCGCGCTCGCCTCGCTCAGCGACCCCACCCCCGAAGGCAAGTCGATCGTCGACCTCGCCGGCGAGAATGGGTTCGTGCACACCGGCACCCTCGCTGGCGACGTCGTGCCGTTCACCGCGCAGACGCGGATGAGCGGCGTCGACCTGACGGACATCACAACGGATGGCGCCCCGCTCATTCGCAAGGGCGCCGGCTCAGCGGTGACCGCCTGGGTCGAAGAGACCACGTCCGTGCCCGACCCGGTGCGCGCCGCCCTGGCAACGCAGGTGGAACGCATTTCCACCCTCGGTGGAACCCCGCTCGTGGTAGCCGCCGGTTCGGCCGGCGGCCCGCGCACCATTCTCGGGGTGATCTACCTCAAGGACATCGTCAAGGAGGGCATCGCCGAGCGCTTCGCCGAGCTGCGCGCCATGGGCATCCGCACCATCATGGTCACGGGCGACAATCCCCTGACCGCGAAGACCATCGCCGCCGAGGCGGGCGTCGACGATTTTCTTGCCGAGGCCACCCCCGAGGAGAAGCTCACCCTGATTCGCAAGGAGCAGGAGGGCGGAAACCTCGTTGCCATGACCGGGGACGGCACCAACGATGCCCCGGCGCTCGCCCAGGCGGATGTGGGCGTGGCGATGAACACGGGAACGTCGGCGGCCAAAGAGGCCGGCAACATGGTCGACCTCGACTCGGACCCGACCAAGCTCATCGATATCGTGCGCATCGGCAAGCAACTGCTGATCACCCGCGGGGCGCTCACGACGTTCTCGATTGCCAACGACATCGCCAAGTACTTTGCGATCATTCCGGCGATGTTCGCCGGGGTGTTCCCGGGGCTCGCGGCACTCAACGTGATGCAGCTGCACTCCCCCGCGTCGGCGATCCTCTCGGCGATCATCTTCAACGCGATCATCATCGTCGTGCTGATTCCGCTCGCCCTGCGCGGCGTCAACTACCGGCCCGTATCGGCGTCCCAGATCCTGGGGCGCAACCTGCTCATCTACGGGCTGGGCGGTGTGATCGCGCCCTTCATGGGGATCAAGATCGTCGACCTCGTCGTCTCCCTCATCCCCGGCTTCTAGCCCTTCTCCCCGAACAGGATCACTCATGCGTTCAACCTCACGCCGAGACTTTCGGCAGTACGGGGTCGCCCTGCGGGCGATGCTCATCTTCACCGTCGTTCTCGGAATGCTGTACCCGCTCTCGGTCACCGTCGTCGGACAGGTCGCCCTGCCCGCCCAGGCCAACGGCTCGCTGGTCGGGGCCGACGGCAACCCGGCCACGGCAGCGGATGCCGTGGGCTCCTCCCTGATCGGACAGTCCGTCGTCGACTCCGACGGCGCTCCGCTGCCGCAGTGGTTTCAACCGCGACCCTCGGCGGCCGGCGACGGCTATGACGCGGCAGCGTCCAGTGGCAGCAACTGGGGGCCCGAGAACGCCGACCTGATCGCGGCCATCGGCGAGCGCCGCGCCCAGATTGCCGAGTTCGAGGGCGTGACCGAGGCGGAGATTCCCGCCGACGCGCTGACGGCATCCGCTTCGGGGCTGGACCCGGCGATCAGCCCCGCGTATGCGCTGTTGCAGGTACCGCGGATCGCCGAGGCCCGGGGACTCGCCGAGTCCGACGTGCGGGCGCTCGTGGAGTCTAGGATTACGGGGCGGGACCTGGGCTATCTGGGTGCGGAATCCGTCAACGTTCTGGAATTGAATCTCGCTGTCGCGGCGCTGTGATCGGCGCCCTGGCGGTTCTGGCGGAGGGGACTGACTGGTGAAACGCGGTCGGCTGCGCGTGTTACTCGGAGCGGCGCCCGGCGTCGGCAAGACCTACACGATGCTGGAAGAAGGCCGCCGACTGCTCGGCGAGGGCAAGGACGTGGTCGTCGCCGTCGTCGAGACCCACGACCGGGCGGCCACCGCCGCGATGCTCGTCGGTCTGCCGGTCATCGCCCGGATGCAGGTCGAACACCGCGGCGTCGAGCTGTCAGAGATGGACGTGGTCGCAGTGCGGGACCGTCATCCGCAGCTCGCGCTCGTGGACGAACTCGCCCACACCAACGCGCCGGGCTCCGCGAACGAGAAGCGCTGGCAGGACGTGCAGCTGCTGCTGGAAGCTGGGATCGACGTGATCTCAACGGTGAACATCCAGCACATCGAGTCCCTCAACGACGTGGTGCAGCAGATCACGGGAGTGCCGCAGCGGGAGACCGTGCCGGATGCGGTCTTACGGGCGGCCGACCAGATCGAGGTCGTCGACCTCGCGCCGCAGGCCCTGCGGGACCGGCTTGCCGAGGGGCTCGTCTACCCGAGCGCCCGCGTCGACGCCGCGCTGTCAAACTACTTTCGGCTCGGCAACCTGACCGCCCTGCGTGAGCTCGCCCTGCTCTGGCTCGCCGACGAGGTCGACAACGCCCTGCAGTCCTACCGGGCCGAACACGGCATCAGCGACAAATGGGAGGCCAGGGAACGCGTCGTGGTGGCGCTCACGGGCGGCCGTGAAGGCGAGACGCTGCTGCGGCGCGGTGCCCGCATCGCGGCCCGCTCGGCCGGCGGCGAACTGCTCGCCGTGCACGTGACCGGCCAGGACGGCCTGCGCGACTCGCATCCCGGCGCCCTCTCGGCCCAACGCGCCCTGGTCGAAGAACTGGGCGGTACCTATCATCAGGTGGTCGGCGACGACACGTCGAAGGCCTTGGTCGAATTCGCCCAGGCCGCCAATGCAACCCAACTGGTGATCGGCGTCAGCCGGCGAACCCGGCTGATGGCGGCGCTGACCGGCCCGGGCATCGGCGCCACCGTCATTCGGGAGTCCGGCGACATCGACGTGCACATCGTCACGCACTCCGCGGCCGGCGGCAAGCTGAGGCTGCCCCGCCTGGGTGGCGCCCTCTCGGTCAAGCGGCGCATGGCCGGTTTTGTTCTCGCACTGCTCGGCGGACCGCTCGTGACCTGGCTGCTCGTGACGTTTCGGTCAGATGAGTCGATCACCAGCGATGTGCTGAGCTACCAGTTCTTGGTCGTGATCGTCGCCCTCGTCGGCGGGCTGTACCCCGCCCTGTTCGCCGCCTTGTTGTCGGGGCTGACGCTCGACTTCTATTTTGTCGAGCCGATCTACACGATCACCATTGACGAGCCCCTGCACGTGCTCGCCCTCGTGCTCTACGTCGTGAACGCCGGGCTGGTCAGCTACGTCGTCGACCAGGCGGCCCGGCGTTCCCGCACGGCGATGCGCGCCGCGGCCGAATCGGAACTGCTCGCCACCGTCGCGGGCAGCGTGCTGCGGGGCCAGGACGCCCTGCAGGCGCTCGTCACGCGCACCCGCGAGGCGTTCGGCCTCACCGGCGTGCAGCTGCGCACCAACGGCACCGTGCTCTACTCCGACGGGGAACCGGCCGGGATCGCCACGGGCGCCGATGCCGGGCCAGCGGTGACCACCCTGCCGGTCGGACCGGCAGCCGAGCTCGAACTGCACGGAGCCGACCTCGACGCGTCGGAGCGTCGCCTGCTGGCGGTCATCACCACGCAGATGAGCGCGGCCCTTGAACACACCGACCTGGAACGCACGGCCGGAGAGATGGGCCCGCTCGCGGCCGCCGACCGGATGCGCAGCGCCCTGCTGGCCGCCGTCGGTCACGACCTCCGCCGCCCGCTCAGCGCGGCGACCGCGGCGGTCAGCGGCCTGCTGTCCACCGATGTCACCCTGTCGGCCGCGGACCGCCGCGAGCTGCTGACGACCGCAGACGAGAGCCTGGGCGCCCTGGCCGCGCTTGTGACGAACCTGCTGGATGTCAGCCGGTTGCAGGCCGGCGCCCTCGCCGTGTCGCTCGAGCCCGTTGATGCGGCCGACGTGGTGCTGCCGGCACTCGACGAGCTCGGGCTCGGGCCGGCGACCGTCGACCTGGACCTGCCCGCCGGGCTCAGCGCAATGTCGGCGGATGCGGGACTGCTGCAGCGGGTGATCGTGAACATCCTGGCCAATGCCGTGCGATTCTCGCCGGCCGACCAGCGGGTGCGGGTCGCGGCGAGCGAATTCGCCGACACCGTCGAGATTCGCATCATGGACCGGGGCCCGGGAATCCCCGCCGACCGCCGCAGCGACGTGTTCGTGCCGTTCCAGCGGCTCGGCGACACCGACAACCTCACCGGCCTCGGCCTCGGGCTCGCGGTCTCCAAGGGTTTCGTCGAGGGCATGAGCGGTACCCTCGACGCCGAAGACACTCCCGGCGGCGGCGTCACCATGGTGATCGCGCTGAAGGCACAGCCGCTGACGGAAGGCCGGGCATGAAGATCCTGATCGCCGACGACGACCCGCAGATTCTGCGAGCCCTGCGCATCACTCTCGGGGCGCGCGGCTATGACATCGTCACCGCCGAAGACGGCGCCGCGGCGATCAATGCGATGATCGAGCACCACCCCGACCTGGTCATGCTCGACCTCGGCATGCCCCGGCTCGACGGCCAGGCCGTGATCGAAGGCCTGCGCGGCTGGAGCCAGGTACCGATCCTCGTGGTGTCGGGCCGCACGGGGGCTGCCGACAAGGTGCAGGCACTCGACGCCGGCGCCGACGACTACGTGACCAAGCCGTTCTCGATCGATGAACTGCTCGCCCGCATCCGCGCCCTGACCCGCCGGCTTGCCACAACCGACGACGAACCCGTCGTGCTGCTCGGCGCCGTGACCGTCGACCTCAGCGCTAAGCAGGTGACCCGCAACGCGGCGGGCGTTGCTGAGACGGTTCGGCTGACGCCGACGGAGTGGCTGATCCTCGGGGTGCTGCTGCGCAACCCCGGCAAGCTCGTCACCCGGCAGTCGCTGCTCACCGAGGTCTGGGGCCCGCACCACGTGGGCGACACCGGCTATCTGCGCCTGTACGTGGGGCAGTTGCGCAAGAAGCTCGAAGCGGATGCCGCCCATCCCCGCTACCTGCTCACGGAAGCCGGCATGGGCTACCGGTTCAGCCCCTGAACCTTCGGCAGAGGCTGAACCGGAACCAACCGGCGCGTCAGGCGACCGGCGCGGCGGCCTCCTCGGTCTGGAGGTCGCGCAGCACGACCTTCATGATCTTGCCCGTAGCGGTGCGGGGCAGCTCGTCGACGAAGGTGATGTAGTCCGGCACCTTGAAGCTCGCGATGAGGTACTTCGTATGGGTGAGCAGGTCGACCTCGGTCACGATGTGGTCGGGCCGCAAGACGACATAGGCCTTCGGTCGCTCGCCCCACTTCTCGTGAGGCACGCCCACGACCGCGACGTCGAGCACGGTCGGGTGCGCGAGGATCGCGTTCTCGACCTCGATCGTGGAGATGTTCTCGCCGCCCGAGATGATGATGTCCTTGGCACGGTCCTTGATCTCGATGTAGCCGTCGGGGTGCATGACGCCGAGGTCGCCGGTGTGGAACCAGCCGCCGCGGAAGGCATCCTTCGTCGCCGCCGGATTCTTGAAATAGCCGAGCATGACGTTGTTGCCGCGCAGCACGATCTCGCCGATCGTGTGGGCGTCCTTCGGAACGTCCTGCATGGCGCCGTCGACGATGCGGGCCGATTCGGCCTGCAGCATGCCGACCCCCTGCCGGGAGATCTTCTGGGCGCGTTCCGCTTCGGGCAGGTCGTCCCAGTCGTGCTGGTATTCGCAGATCGTGTACGGGCCATAGACCTCGGTGAGGCCATAGACGTGCACGACGGTGATGCGCAGGTGCTCGAGCTGCTGAATCACGCTCGGCGACGGCGGGGCGCCGGCGGTCGTGATGCTCAAGGGCCGCTCCACCGGGTGCGCCTGGGGCGCGTTGGCGATGATGCTGCAGACGGTCGGCGCGCCACACAGGTTCGTGACGCCGAGGGCGTCGATCGCGCCCCAGACGGCATCCGCTCGAACGGCGCGCAGGCAGACGTGCGTCGCGCCGGCGGCGGTGACCGCCCACGGTGTGCACCAGCCGTTGCAGTGGAACATCGGCAGGGTCCACAGGTAGACGGAATCGCTCGTGAACTTGTTGTGGAAGACCTCCCCGAAGGAGTTCAGGTAGGCGCCGCGGTGCGAGTACATGACGCCCTTGGGCTTGCCGGTGGTGCCCGAGGTGTAGTTGATCGCGATGACGCCGCGTTCGTCGGTGACCTCCCACGCCAGCGGAGACTCATCGGTGTCGTTCGACTGGGCGACGAAGCTCTCCAGGCTCTGCTGGCCCAGGGCCAGGCCGCTCTCGACGAGGCCGAATTCGGGGTCGGCGATCTCGATCACGGCCTTCAGGCTGGCGGATGCCTCGAACGCGTTGCCGACGGTGGCCATGATCTCCGCGTCCACGAACAGCAGCGTCGCCTCGGAGTGGGTCAGCACGTAGTCGATCTCGGGCTTGGCCAGGCGCGAGTTAAGGGCGACGAGCACCCCGCCGGCCAGCGGCACCGCGTAGTGGGCGATGAGCATCTCGGGGATGTTCGGTGCCAGGAAGACGACCCGGTCACCGGGCTCGATGCGGGCTCGGATGGCGTGGGCGAGCTTCTCGGCGGTCTCGCGGAATTCGGTGTAGGTGTAGCGGCGGCCTCCGTAGATGATCGCGCTCTTGTTCGGGAAGACCTCGGCCGAGCGCTGCAGGAAGCGCATCGGCGTCAGCGGTGAATCATTCGGTGACAGTGAATCGTCAGGTGACAGTGAATCGTTCGGTGAAGCGGCCATCTGTTCCAGCAAGGGGACTCCTTTGTCCGAATATCGGTGAGGTGGTGCGAGGTGGTGGTGTCTACGTTTCTCGGACTGGTCTACTTGAAGGCGCTGACTCCGGTCAGGTCGCGGCCGATGAGCAGGGATTGGATGCTCTCGGTGCCCTCGTAGGTGTGGATGGATTCGATGTCGGCGAGGTGCCGGATGACGTGGTTTTCCAGAAGGATACCGTTGCCGCCGAGCATGTCCCGCGCGAGCGAGGCGAGTTCCCGGGCAGCGCGGGTGTTGTGGAACTTGGCGAGGCTGGCCTGGATCGGGCGCAGCGTGCCGGCGGCATCCAGTTCTGCCAGGCGCAGGCAGTGCAACTGCATGGACGTGAGCTGGGACAGCATGATGGTGAGGCGTTCCTGAACGATCTGGAACGAGGCCAGCGGCTTCCCGAACTGGGTACGCAGGGTCGAGTAGTTCAGGGCCGCTTCGAACACCGCGGTGGCGTGGCCGAGGGCCGACCAGGCCACGCCGAGGCGGGTGGCGAAGAGCACCGCGGCGGTGTCCTTGAAGGTGTGGGTTCCCGGCAGCACGTTGTCGAGCGGGATGCGCACGTCGGTGAGGGTGATGCGGGCCTGGTGGATGGCGCGGAGGGACCCCTTGCCGGTCATCGTGACGCCGTCGTACCCGGGGGTGTCCTGGTCGACGAGGAAGCCGCGCACGTCACCGGCATCATCCCGTGCCCAGACGACGGTCATGTCACCGACCGAGCCGTTGCCGATCCACATCTTCTCGCCGTTCAGCACCCACTCGTCGCCGTCGCGGTGCGCGGTGGTTTCGAGGCCGACCGAGTCGGAGCCGTGGTCGGGTTCGGTGAGCGCGAAGGCGCCCAGCTTCTCGGCGCGGGCGAGCGGCACGAGCCACTTCGCCTTCTGCGCGTCGCTGCCGTACATCGCGATGCTGCGCAGGGCGAGCCCGCCCTGCACGGCGATGACGGTGCCCATCGAGCCGTCGCCACGGGAGATCTCCATGTTGACGAGGCCGGCCGCGAGCGGGGACATGGCGGTGAGCCCGGGGCCTTCGACACCGTCGGTCAGCAGGTCGAGGTCGCCGAGGCGGCGGGCGAGGTGCACCGGGTATTCGGCCTTGTCCCAGGCGGCGTTCATCTCGTCGAGGGTATCGACCGCGAACGTGCGAGCGCGGTCCCAGAAGGCCCGGTCGGCAGCGGGGACGTTGGCGAAGACGCCGTAGTAGTCGGTGTCGAGCGGAACCGAGACGTCATAGTCCGGGGCGGTGCGGGCATCCGCTGACTGCGTGTTGCCGGGTGTGCTGGTGCCGGGTCTGGTGGGTGTTGTCGTGCTCATCGTGCGACCGCCTGTTCGGGGATTCGTGGTGCGCTTGCGACACCGGGTGAGTGGAAAGTGGAGCCGGTTCGGGCGAGGGAGGCCCCGGACCGGTCGAGAAGGGGGGTCAGCCCGCCGGTGTGGTGGGGGTAGTTGGCGCCGAGGATCATGCAGGCGTCGATGTCGGCCGGGGTGGCAACAGTGCCCTCGGCGAGCATCCGAGCCGCTTCGTCGGCCAGGCCACCGAGCAACAGGTCACGCACGCCGGCGTTCGAGAGCACCGGCCGTGTCGCAGCGGATGCCGCGGCCACCTCGTCGACGATGGCACAGGCCTCCGGAGTGAGGCAGCCCGTTGCCGTGAGGTAGCCGGGAAGCTTCTCGTCGACGACGCGGCGGAGGCTCGGGCTCACGATGAACCGGTCGGGATAGGCGGCGTGCATGGTCTCGAAGATGTGCAGCTGCACGGCCGGGCCGATGTAGTCCAGCAGCGTGAGCGCGGTCATCGGGAGCCCGTCACCGACGAGGGCGGTGTCGACGAGTCGGGCATCCGCTCCGGAGTCGATCAGGGCGAGGGTGTCGCTGAACAGACGGGTCAGCAGTCGGTTGACGACGAAGCCCGGGGTGTCCCCCACCAACACGGCGGTCTTGCCGAGCGATCCGGCGAGGTGGAACGCGGCGTCGATCACGTCGGGGCTGGTCTGCCCGCTGCGCACGATCTCGATGAGCGGCAGCACGGCGACCGGGTTGAAGAAGTGCAGGCCGATCAGGCGTTCCGGGCGCAGCAGCTCCGCACCCTGGTCGGCGATGGACAGCGAGGAGGTGTTGGTGAGCAGGATCGTGTCGAGGGGCACGACGCTTTCGACCGACGCCCAGACCTGCTGCTTGACCGCGAGATCTTCGAAGACCGCCTCGATGACGAGGGTGCTGCCGGTCTGGTCGATCGGGTCTGCGCTCGCCGTGATATGGGCCTGGATGCGTTCCCGACGCTCCGGGGAGAGCCCGCCGCGGGTGACGGCCTTGTCGAGCTGGGCGCTGACCCGGTCGAGGGCGAGATCGGCGCGTTCGGGAGTGACCTCGGTGAGGTGGGTGGGGGCATCCAGCCGGGTGGCAAAGAGTACGGCGAGCTGGGTGGCCATGAGTCCGCCGCCGATGACGCCGACGCGGGTTGCCGGTGCCGGGGTGCCCGCGGCGGCCGTGCCGACGGGACGGCTGTCCGGGCGGCTGCGCTTGCGGGCGGCCTGCAGGGTGAAGAAGGCGTAGATGCTGGCCCGGCACTCATCGCTGTGCATGAGCGCGCCGAAGGCGGTCACGGTGTCGGCTTCGATCGGGTCGCCGCCGGAGGCCAGGCGTGCGAGGGTGCGGTCGCTGAAGTCGCTCCGCCCGGCGGCCGAGCGGGCCTGCCAGGCGGCGAGGAGGGTGAGGATCGCGTCGACCGCCGGCAGGGATCCGGGGATGCGCCTGGCAACGGAGGCCCGCACCGCGTCGGCGTTCCAGGCGCCGGTCGCTCTGGCGGGGGCGGCTGCGACGGTGACGCCGCCGCCCAGAACCTCGGCGGCCCAGGCGAGGGATTCGGTGAGAAAGTCTTCGTCGGTGATCACGGCATCCGTCACGCCGCGCTGCAACGATTCGGCGGCGGACAGGTGACGGCCGGCGAGGGAGCGCACGACGGCGATGTCGGCGGCGCCGTCGACGCCGATCAGGTCGCTCAGGGAGGCGATGCCGCCCCAGCCGGGAAGCAGGCCCAGGCGGGCTTCAGGCAGGCCGATGGCGCGCGTTGCCGCGGCGACGGTGCGGTAGTCGGCGCGGAGGGCCAGCTCGAGGGCTCCCCCGACGGCCGTGCCGTTCAGAAAGGCGAAGGTGGGAACCGGGATGCGGCTGATGCTCGTGAAGGCGGTGTAGCCCTCGCGGGCGATGCGCTCGCCGTCTGCGGGGCTCTGCGCGTTCTGGAAGCCGGCGAGGTCGGCACCGGCGCCGAAGGCCGAGCCGCTGCCGATGAAGGCCACCGCCGAAACTCCGGCCGTGTCGATGGACCGCACGACGGCGTCGAGTTCAGCGAGCGCCGCGGCGGTCCACGTCACCAGGGTTCCGGGGTCGGCCTCGAAGGTCACCAGTGCGATGCGGTGGGGGCCCAGGGTGCGGATGCTGAGGCTGACCCGAGTGGGTGTGCCCTGAGAATGGACAGCAGACTTCACGGTGCTCCTTTGCGCCAGGTGAGAGGGTGTGTGAGTACTGTCTAACTGACACTGAGTGTCATGTCAAGTGACACTCAGTCTCTTCTCAGGCTGGAGCGGGAGGTTACGAGGCGGTGGTGGCGAGTCGCTCGGCGATCAGGCGGGCCAGATCGGCGGGTGGGGTCGATGCCGGGAACACCGCCACCACGATGTCCGACGGGACGGCCAGGGAAAGCGCGCTGGCGGGCGCGCCGGGCGATGCCGAGGCTCCCGCGGCATCGGCATGGGCATCCGCTTCGACGTCGGCGGGACGCAGCAGGTGGCGCACGTCGGCGAGCGCGGCGGCCAATTCCTGGGGCCCGAATGGCTCCGCAGCCCGAATGAGGCGGCGCAACTCAAAGTTGTGGGTCGCTGTGACAGCCGCAGCGAAGCGGATGGCGGAGAGCGCGCTGATTCCGGGCTGGCGGCGCAGGTAGGCGGAGAAGGTCTTCTCGTACCGGGACACCATCACGGTTTCGCGGTCGCGCAGAATTTCGCTCTCGCGCACGACCTGGTCGCGCAGTCGCACGATGTCCAGTCGAGCGTGGAACTGCTCGAAAACCATGATCGCCGCGTCGCAGACAGCGGTCCAGGGGTCGGCGTGGTCCTGCCCGAAGTACGCCGCGATGTGGTCGAGCAGTTCGTCGTGGTCGGCGAAGATCACGTCGTCCTTGGAGCGGAACTGCCGAAAGAAGGTGCTGCGCGACAGGCCGGCCGCTTCCGCTATCTCCGTCGCGCTGGTGGCCTCGTAGCCGCGTTCGTGGAACAGCCGCACCGCGATGTCCCCCACTTGGATGCGGGACAGGCCCTGGTGGCGCGCGGGGGCATCGGTGGGCGTGGTCGGAGAGTGGGCTTCAGGCATGGTCTGGCGAAGCTATCACAATCGCGAGCCCGGTCAGCTGACGGCTTTCTTCAACAGGGCCACCAGCCGATCCTGATCGGCGGCGCTCAGTTTGGTGACGGCATAGGAGGTCGGCCAGAATTCTCCGTCGTCGAGGTGCGCATCGGGCTGAAAGCCGATGGTGGCGTAGCGCACCGAGAACTTCGCGGCACTCTGAAAGAACACCACGACCTTGCCGTCGGCGTTGGCGTAGGCCGGCATGCCGTACCAGGTCTTGGGCCTCAACTCGGTGTTCTCGCCGACCAGCCGGTGCAGGGTTTCGGCCAGTTCCCGGTCGGTGCCGGTCAGGTCGGCAATCGCCGCCAGGCAGGCGGCTTCCAGGTCGGCACCGGCCCGGGCGGCCTTGGCCTCGGCCGCCGCCGCCCGCATTGCGGACTTTTCCTCTGTGCTGAAGGTGGAGCTCATGGTCTGTCCTTTCGCTCGGCTTTCTACGGCATCTACTGTAGGCGGGACGAGGCGAAGGGGGCAGTCCCCCACGGGGTCGGGCAGAGTGCCCGACCCCGTGAACCGCTAGCGGATGTCGAAGCGGTCCAGGTTCATGACCTTGGTCCAGGCGGCGGCGAAGTCGTCGACGAACTTCTGCTGGGCGTCGTCACTGGCGTAGACCTCCGCGACGGCGCGCAGCTCGGAGTTCGAGCCGAACACGAGGTCTGCCCGGGTGCCGACCCACCGGGGTTCGCCGGTGGCGAGGTCGGTGCCGCTGTAGGCGTGCTCGCCCTTGTCGAGCGCCGTCCACTTGGTGCCGATGTCGAGCAGGTTCGCGAAGAAGTCGTTCGTGAGCACGCCCGGAGTCCGCGTGAACGCGCCATACGACGAGTCGTCGTAGTTGGCGCCGAGCACCCGCAGGCCACCGATCAGAACGGTCATCTGCGGCGCACTCAGTGTGAGCAGGTTGGCGCGGTCGATGAGGTGGTACTCGGCCGGGAGTCCGGCGCGCGGGCCGCTGTAGTTGCGGAAGCCGTCGGCGACCGGCTCCAGGTAGGTGAAGGCCTCGGCATCCGTCTGGGCCTCGAGCGCGTCGACCCGACCGGGCGTGAACGGCACCGTGACCGGGAATCCGGCGGCGGTCGCGGACTGCTCGACTCCCACGTTTCCGGCGAGCACGATCAGGTCAGCGAGCGAGACCTGGCGTGCCGAAGATGCGTTGAAGTCGGCCTGGATGGCCTCGAGGGTACTGAGCACGGTGGCGAGCTGGGCCGGGTTGTTGACGGTCCAGCTGCGCTGCGGCTCAAAGCGGATACGCGCACCGTTCGCGCCGCCGCGCTTGTCGCTGCCGCGGAAGGTGGATGCCGACGCCCACGCGGTGGAGACCAGCTGTTGCACGGTCAGTCCCGACGCGAGCACGCGCTCGGTCAGGGCGGCGATCTCGGCGTCCCCGATGGTTTCGCCGTCGGCGTCGGGGAGCGGGTCCTGCCAGATCAGTTCCTCGGCCGGAACCTCGGCGCCGAGGTAGCGGGCCTTGGGGCCCATGTCTCGGTGGGTGAGCTTGAACCAGGCGCGGGCGAAGGCATCCGCCAGTGCGTCCTGGTCCTCGGCGAAGTGACGGCTGATCTTCTCGTAGGCGGGGTCGACGCGCAGTGCGATGTCGCTCGTGAGCATGCGCGGTTCGCGGTGCTGCGAGGCGTCGTGGGCCAGCGGCACCAGGTCGGAGCCGGCACCGTTCTTGGGGCGCCACTGCTTGGCGCCGGCCGGGGACTCCATGAGCTCCCACTCATAGGCGAAGAGGATGTGGAAGTACTCGTTGTCCCAGCGGGCGGGGTGGTAGGTCCAGGTGACCTCGAGGCCGGAGGTGATGGTGTCGTCACCCTTGCCGGTGCCGAAGGAGTTCTCGTAGCCCAGGCCCTGCGCTTCGAGGGGCGAGCCCTCGGGGTTGGGGGCGAGATGGCTGTCGGGAGCGGCGCCGTGGGTCTTGCCGAAGGTGTGGCCGCCGGCGATCAGTGCCACGGTCTCTTCGTCGTTCATGGCCATGCGCTTGAACGTCTCGCGGATGTCGCGGGCCGAGCCCATCGGGTCGGGCTCGCCGTTGGGGCCTTCGGGGTTGACGTAGATCAGGCCCATCTGCACGGCGGCGAGCGGCTTTTCGAGGTCGCGGTCGCCGGTGTAGCGCTCGTCGCCGAGCCAGGTGGTCTCGGGGCCCCAGTAGACGTCGTCGTCGGGCTCCCACGCGTCGATGCGGCCGCCGGCGAAGCCGAACGTCTTAAAGCCCATCGATTCGAGGGCGACGTTTCCGGAGAGCACCATCAGGTCGGCCCAGGAGATGTTCTGGCCGTACTTCTTCTTGATCGGCCAGAGCAGGCGACGGGCCTTGTCGAGGTTGACGTTGTCGGGCCAGCTGTTCACCGGGGCGAACCGCTGCTGGCCGGTGCCGGCGCCGCCGCGGCCGTCGAAGACGCGGTAGGTGCCGGCGCTGTGCCACGCCATGCGAATTACCAGGGGGCCGTAGTGGCCGAAGTCGGCGGGCCACCAGTCCTGCGAGGTGGTCAGGACCTTTTCGATGTCGGCCTTGACGACGGCCAGGTCGAGGGTGGTGAACGCTGCCGCGTAGTCGAAGTCCCCGCCGAGCGGGTTGGTCACGCCGGTCTCCTTGGCGAGGATCTTCACGTTCAGCTTCTCGGGAAACCAGCCGCGGTTCGCGCCGCCCTCGCTGGGGGACGTGCGCTGTCCGTGGGGAACGGGGCATCCGTCGGCAATGGGTTGTGTCGTGTCATCGTCGGTGGTGACGACGCCGTGGTTCTCAGGCATAAGGACCTTCCGTGCTGGATCGATTGTTGTCTGGTGCGGTGAAATCGGCAAAAGTGGGGCGGCGGCCGGGTCGGGCGATGATCCTGCGCGTGGGTCGAGTATGCGCCTTTTTCTTGAATGAATCAATACAAGCCCGGATGCCCGCCCCCAAGTAGTCTGGGACTACCGCGCCGCGCACTGGGGAGAGGAGGCGCATCGTGACCATGAGGGACGTTTCCGTCTCGAGCAGCGCGCGCTCTCGCATCCGCTCCTTCTCGGTCTGGGTCTGGATCGCGGGCGCCGCGGCGCTGGCCGTCGGCGCCCTGAACACGTTCGCCGACGTCGGCCTCGGCGAAGACGGATTCGCGATGATCGCCGACAACGAGAACCCGTGGGAGGTGGCGAACCCGCCCGTCTTCGAGCCCGACGGCGTCAGCTATGCCGGCGAGGGGAGCGGACTGATCCGCATCCCCCGCCTAGACCACGACCAGGCTCCCTACGCCGTGCAGCTGATCGCGGGCGACTATCTCGACCTGTATATGACCGAGGCCGCCGATCTCGACCGTCCCGCCGACGACCGCGGCTACCCGACCAGTCTCGGCTACCTCTACGACTCCGACGACGATGTGCTCGTGCTGCCGCCCGACGCCGACCTCGAGCTGTGGGTGCGCACCGACGCCCCGTGGAGCTTCACCCTGCAGAAGGCGGAGGTCGTCGAGATGACCGACGGCTTCGCCAGCGGCACCGGCAACGATTTTCTGGTCTACCGGGGGGATGCGGTCAGCGCCCGCTTCGTGCACAAGGGCGAAGGCATCTTCTACGTGACCGTGCAAACCCGCGGCGAGCGCCGAGACCAGCCCATCATCGAATCCGGCGAGGTCGATCAGCGCCTGTCGTGGGATCCGACCGACGCCGTCTACATCTCCATCGAGGCCGACGACGACCGGGGTGCCTGGTCCGTCGACATCGACGAGCTGGCCCCGGAGAACCCGGACGCCGCCGCATCTCCGAGAGGAACGCCATGAGTTTCGCCCAGACGCTCGACCAGGCCTTCAAGGCCCGCCTGCCGCTGTTGTACCTCGAGACGAGCGAAGAAGTTCGAGCCCTCGAGCAGGTCGCCCGCGCCGCGCAGGCGCTGCGGCGCCCGCGCGAGGTGTGGACGTGGACGAGTGCGACCGGTCTCATCGGCCCCGACGGCAAGGGAATCACCGGCACGAACACACCCACCCGGGCCCTCGACCACATCGTGGGCATCGCCGACAACGCCGTCTTCGTGTTCTGCGACCTGCACGCTTACTTCGGAACCGAGCAGCGCCCCGGCGACCCCGTCATCATCCGCAAGGTGCGGGAGACCGTGCTGGAATTGCGCCACGCGGATGCCGCCCGCGTGCTCGTCGTGACGGCTCCCGTGCGGTGTATCCCGCCGGAGCTCGACAAGCTCGCGCACCTGCTCGAGTTTCCGTTACCGAACACCGTCGAACTGCGCGCGATGCTCACCACGATGATCCAGAACAACGCCTCGGGCGCCGGCCGGATCACGGTTCAGGCCGACGAGAAAACCCTCGAAGCCCTCGTGCAGGCCGCGCGCGGACTGACGATGTCCGAGGCCGAGAACGCGTTCGCCCGCGCCATGGTCGACGACGGCCGGCTCACCGCGCAGGACATCACCGTCGTACTCGACGAGAAGCGCCAGATCGTGAGCAAGTCCGGCCTGCTCGACTTCGTCACCAAGGCCCTCGACCTCGACTCCGTCGGCGGCCTGAACAACCTCAAACGCTGGCTGTCCCGGCGTGACGGCTCGTGGCTGGCCGAAGCCGAGGAGTTCGGGTTGCCGGCCCCGAAGGGGGTGCTCATCACCGGCGTGCCCGGCTGTGGAAAGTCGCTCACGGCCAAGGCGATGGCCGCGTCGTGGGGGTTGCCGCTGCTGCGGCTCGACATCGGCCGTATTTTCTCCGGGCTGGTCGGCTCCTCGGAGCAGAACCTGCGCACCGCGCTCGCCACCGCCGAGGCCGTGGCCCCGTGCATCCTCTGGGTCGATGAGATCGAAAAGGGCTTCTCCAACACCACGGGCACCGGCGACTCCGGCACCACCGCTCGGGTCTTCGGCTACTTCCTCACCTGGATGCAGGAGAAGCAGCACCCGGTGTTCGTCGTCGCCACCGCGAACAACATCGACTCCCTGCCGCCGGAATTCATGCGCAAGGGCCGGTTTGACGAGATCTTCTTCGTCGACCTGCCGACCACGGTGGAGCGGCGCGCGATCTGGACCATCCAGCTCGCCTCGAAGGCCACCACCGGCAACGGGCTCGCGGCCATCGGTGTCGCCGACGTCGACCGGCTGGTCGGCGACAGCGAGAACTACTCGGGCGCGGAGATCGAACAGGCCGTCATCGTGGCGCTCTACGAGGCCTTCGCCGAACGCCGTCCGGCGACCCTGCACGATCTCACCGAGGCGATCACGAACATGATCCCGCTCGCCGTCACCCAGTCGGAGGAGGTGCAGGGCATCCGCGCCTGGGCCGAGGTGCGGGCCGTGCGGGCGACCGGCAGCGAAGACATCGACCCCGACGAGGAGGCCCTGGTCGGCGCGGCCGAGGGCGCCGGACTCTCCACCCGCCGTGGCGGCCGCACCGTGGATTTCTAAGGACACCCCATGACCGACAAACAGCTCATCGTTCAGGTGCGGCCCGACGGTACTGTGCACGCCGAGACTCTCGGCCTCTACGGCGCCGAGTGCCTCGACTACATCGCCGTGCTCGAGGACATGCTCGATGCGGAGACGACCGAGTCGTCCTTCACGGATGCCTACGGGCAGGTGGCCACGGAGCAGCAGACAGCCCAGGAGACGACCGCGCAGAACTGGGACGGCACCCGGTGACCCCGCTCGCATCCGCCCTGCCCGCATCCGCCCTGGGCACGGTCGAGCCGGTGGCCCGGCCGGGTGACTCGCTGCGCTGGTCACGGTTCCTGGCCGCGACGACCGCCGAGGGTCCGGGCCTACGCGCGGCGCTCTGGGTGCAGGGCTGCAGCGTGCACTGCCCCGGCTGTTTCAACCCGCAGCTCTGGGCGGAGGTCGGCGGCCGGGTCGAGAATGCGGCAGATCTTGCCGGGCGGTTCGTGGCGGATGCGTGGAGTGCCGGCTCCCAGGGAATCACCCTTCTCGGCGGCGAACCGTTCGACCAGGCCGCGGCCCTCGCGGTGGTCGCCGAGCAGTTCCGCGCCGCCGGACTCACCGTGATGACGTTCACCGGCTACCCCCTCGACCGGCTCACCGAGTGGGCGGTTCACCGTGCCGATTTCGCCCGACTGCTCGACGCCACCGACCTGCTGATCGACGGACCGTACCTGCGCGAGCAGCCCGATGCCGGCCGGCCGTGGCTCGGGTCGACCAACCAGGGCATCCGCGCGCTGACCCCCGCGTACGCCACCGAGGTCGACCGCATTGAAGCGTCAGGCGGGGTGGACCGGCTCGAGGTGCGCATTCGCCCCGACGGCCAGGTCGACGTGAACGGCTGGGCCGACGACGCGGCCCTCGACGACCTGTTGCACGATCTCGGTTGCCGCCAGGACCGGCCCGGAACGAAAGCGAGACGCGCATGAGTGTCACCCTGATTCTTCTCCCCCTGGCCTTCGCCGCGGCCGCTGCGGCCGGCGGTGTCGGCGCACTCGGCGCCGCCGTGACGGCACGAACGGGCCACGGCACGAACGGAGCCGACGCTGCGCCCGAGATTCGGGTGCGCACACGAATGAAGGACAGCACGTTGCTCGCCGACGCCCTGGCGAACCTCGGTGCGACCGCGATCAACGTCGCACGCTCGCGTGTCACCGCCGAGGTCGGCGGCAGGCTTCTGACCATGACCCTCACCGAGGATGCGGTCTGGGAGGCTCATCTGGAAGGCACCGGCGTCACCGTTGCCGGTGCCACCGAGCTCCTGCAGCAGCTCGACACGCAGTATGCGGCGCTGGTGCAGCAGGCCGTCGCGGCGAAGATTCGTGAGCGGGCCGGCGGTGCCGGCTTCGAACTGGTCTCGGAGACCCGAGAGTCGGACAACACCGTGACCATGGTGTTGGCCGTGCGCGCGTGAGCCTCACGAAATGATGACGAAACGATGACGAATACCCCCACGCCCACACGTGGTGTGTCGGCGAGCGCCACGGGACCCTCGCTGCGTTGGCGGTGCGGCGCGAGTGCGTGGCTGCTTCTGCTGCTCTTCGGCGGCGGAGCGCTGGCCTGGCTGGCCTTCGGGATCCTCGCGGCCGTGGCCCGGCGTCGGTCGTGGGGAATCATCGCCGGAGTCTATGCGGTGGCCGCGATCGGCGTTCAGGTGCCCGAGGACCCGGCCGGGCACATCGCTCAGGGCTCGCTGTACCTCGTGGCCCTGGTGCATGGCCTCATCATCAACCAGGGCTGGCTGCTGCTGCTCTGGGGCCGACGCGAGAATGGGCTCACCGTCCTCGGCAACGCCCGCGGGGCCGGGCAGCCCCGGCCGACGCGGCGCGCCGCGGTGATACCGACGGAGGCGGAGCAACTCCTCGGCGGCCGCGGCACGTCACGGTCTGACTATGTCGACGATTCCGCTCCCGCTCCCCAGCGTCGGCCTCCTCGTGCCCGGCGCCGTACGCAAAAAGATGAACCGGCCGCCCCGGCCGCCCCTGCCGCGCTCATCGACGTGAACACGGCGAACCAGCGCACCCTCGCCCGTCTCACCGGCATGGATCGTGGGCTCGCCAAGGACGCGATCGCCGAACGCACCAAGCGCGGCGGATTCGCCTCCCTCGAGGCCTTCGCGGCCCTGTCCGGGCTACAGCCGCACGAGATGGTCCGCTTGGGCAGCGAGGCATTCTGCTCGCCCCGCCCCCGAGGCAAACGCAGCTTTGGCCGCCGAGTCGACTTCTGACCCGGCGTGACCTGTCGGGGTCACTGCGGGTGACGGTGGCCGGGCAGGTGGGCGCGCTCGCCGTCGTGGTCGAAGATCGTCAACAGCTCCACGGGGCCCTCGTACGCCTCGATGGCGTGGGGGGTCATCGTGGAGAACTCCGCCGCCTGACCCTCACGCACGAGGATCGTGCGCTCCCCCAATCGCAGCTGAACGGTGCCGCTGAGCACGGTGAACCACTCATACCCCGGGTGCACCTGGGATTCCCCGACGAGTCGGTCGGGAGTGAAGCGCATCTTGGCGATCGTCACGCCGCGCCGGTCGCGTTCGCGGGAGAGCAGCCACACCGTTGATCCGACGCTCGTCTCGGGTTCGGGGCGAATGACGACGTCCCCGTCATCCTCCGGCTCGACGAGATGGTCGAGAGTCGTTCCCAACGCCTGGGCGATGGGCACGAGCTGGTCCAGGGCAATTCGGCGATGGCCTGTCTCGATGCGACTCAGGGTCGACGGGGACAGATAGCAGCGGGCGCCGAGCGTGGCGAGCGTCCAGCCGCGTGCCAGGCGCAGGCTGCGGATGCGTTGCCGCACCAGATCATCGATCACGTCTTGCGTCATACGCAAGAGCCTATGCCATAGCAGCAGGAGGCGCCTAGGCTGGTGGCTATGACGCATACCCACACCGCCCGACAGCCTGTGCACCACGACCGGCCAGGCCACGGCCCCGCCCCGGAGGACGATTCCGCACTGCCGGAGATGCTCGACCTCGACGCCGCGCTGGGCGCACCCGTGCTCGCCGCGGCGCTCGACGCTGCCCAGCGCGCGCTCACGACCGTTCCGCGCACCGTCGTTGAGCCGCGCACGATCGTAGATCTGGGCGCCGGCACGGGAACCGGGTCCCTGGCGCTGGCGGCTCGCTTTCCCGATGCGCGAATCCACAGCCTGGATGCCGCACCTCAGATGCTGCACCGCCTCGCATCCGCGGCGGCGGAGGCCGGCGTCGCGGATCGCGTGAGCACGCATCTCGTCGACCTCGACGGCGATTGGCCCGCCGCGGTGCCCCTCGGCGTGGATCTCGCCTGGGCCGCGCTGTCACTTCACCACGTGACCGATCCCGAACGGTTGCTGCGGCAGGTCTTCGATGTACTGCGCCCCGGCGGCGTGCTCGTGGTCACCGAGTTCGCCGACGTGACGACCTACGAACCCGCCGATCTGGGAACGGGCCGCGAGGGCCTCGGCGACCGTGTCGTCAGCGCGCTCGCCGCCCACGGCTATCCGATCACGGCCGAGTGGACGTCGGCCCTCACCGCGGCCGGCTTCTCCCCGGTCGACCGCACCGCCACATCCCTCATCGCCTCGGCCGACACCACGGATGGCGCCCGCTACCTGGAACTGAACCTCACCCGCAACCGCGACTTTCTGCGCGACGACCTCAACGACTCGGACCTCACGGCACTCGACGCCGCCATCGCAACGCTGAAAGAAGGGACCTCCGGCATCCGTTGCACATCTGGTCGAGCCTTCTGGGCGGCAGTCCGGCCGGGCACGACCGACACCGAGGCGCGGCGATGACCGCCCCGGGCGGCGAGCCACTCCCGGCCGGTTGACGGGCGGCGCACGACACCGGACCCGCGCGCTGGCATCATGAGGCTATGACTTGGTATTCCGACTTCGGCCCCCGCAGAACCCGCCAAATTATCGGCGACGTGATCGCACTCGGTTTGATCGCCGGGTGGGTCTGGCTCGGCCTGGCCGTCTACACGCTCATTGCGGGTCTTGCCACGTTCGGCAGGCAGATGGAGGAAGCCGGTAGGGGGTTTTCGGCGACCATGACCGAGGCGGGCACCACTCTCGGTCGTGTCCCACTCATCGGCGGCGGCATCAAAGCACCCTTCGCATCCGCGAGCAGTGCCGGAGTCAGCCTCGAGGCGGCGGGGCAGAGTCAGCAGGTCGCCGTCAACCAGTTCGCGCTCGGTCTGGGCATCGGGATCGCCGCCCTGCCGATCATCATGATCCTTTTGCTGTGGCTGCTCCCCCGCATCCGTTTCGCGCGAAAGTCCGGGCAGCTCAAAGCGGCCGTCCGGGCCGGTGTGGGCGTCGACCTGCTCGCCCTGCGAGCGCTCGCCACCCAAAAAGTCTCGACCCTCTCCACGATCGATCCCGACGCGATGGCCGCCTGGCGACGCGGTGACCCTGGCGTCATGCGCGCGCTCGCCCAGCTCGAGTTGAAGAGCTCGGGGGTGCGCCTTCGCGAACGGTGACCGATAGGGCGCAACGCCTACCCCGAGGCTTCGGGCACGTTCACCTCGACCGCGCGGGTGTCAGGCCAGCGTCGGCTGCAGCAGACTCTCAAGGCGCGCGTAGCTCGTCTCCATGCCGTCGGTCATACCGGTCGCCAGTACAGCGTCGCGCTGCTCGGCGTTCGCGTAGGTGACGACGAGACAGAGCAGTGTTCCGCCCTCCACCTCTGTGAGGGTGAGCTCGTTGAGCGTCGCCGGAAAGTCCATGCCGATCATCGCCTCGGTGGTGACCGCGCGGGACGGCTCCTGCGACTCGAGCAGCTCGCCGGTGAAACCGAACCGCTCCTCGCCGCCATCCCGCTGCCACTCATAGCGGTAGCTGTCGCCGACGGCGGTCGCGATCTCGCAGACGGGCATCGACCAGCCGTCAGGTCCGAGCAGCCAGCGCTTCATCAGGGCCGCATCGGTGTGCGCGCGCCACACTTGCGGAGCGGTGCCGCGGATGACCCGCGCCACCCGCACCTGGGTGTCGCTCAGGATCTGCGCCTCCGTCGCGCGCTCGGTGGCGAACGACGCCAGATCGGCCAGAACCTGGTCGATCTGGGACATGGCCTCGCGGGTGCCCTCGAGCATGCCCATCTCAATGAGCTGCTGCATCTGCTCGAGCGACTCGAAGTACGACGTCGTCCGGAGGCGGCTGCCGTCGCGCGTCTCCTCGAAGGCAAATTCCACGCGGGTGGTCGGAAGGTCGGGGATCGGCCTGCCCGCCGCATCCGAGAACCGATCGAGCACTTCGAACGTGTGCGGGGCCTCGGCCGACGTCCAGTCCCAGCAGCCGAAGTGAACGTCGCCCTCCGGCCCGGTCATGGAATACAGGCTGCGACCGCCGGCCAGCGCGTCGTGCCGCAGGAACCTGGCCGGATAGGTCGGCGGGCCCCAGAATCGTTCGATCTGGCGCGGATCGGTGTACGCGTCCCAGAGCCGCCGGAGGGGCGCCGCGAAGTCGGCGATGATCGTGATCGTGAGCTGGTCGAGGTCTTTCTCGACGGAGGTGACGGGCATGATGTTCCTTTCGGTTAGGTGGCGGCTTTCAGTGAGCTGGGAGGTGGAGCGGGTTCGTCTGGAGTCGATTGGTCCTGTGCGAGCAGGATGTCGAGGCGGTCGATGCGGGAACGCCAGAGTTCTTCGAAGTGGTCGAGCAGGCGCTGCGCCTGCCGGATGCGATCGAGGTTCGCCCGCACCATCCGCTCACGGCCACGTGATTCCTTGGTCACGAGCCTGGCCTCCTCCAACACGGCGACATGTTTCTGCACGGCCGCGAACGACATCTCGTAGGCGTCTGCCAGCTGTGACACCGAGACGTCGGTGACCAGTGTGCGGCGCACGATATCCCGCCGTGTCGAGTCCGCGAGGGCTCGGAAGAGGCGGTTGACGTCATGCTCGGAAATCTCTAATACAACCATTTGATTGTATGATAATAGTGCTGAATGAGGAGCGCAAGCCCTCTTCGAGCATCACTCGGTCGGGCTTGGTCGTGTGCAGCGCGCGTTGGACGGGCCGAGCGGATGTCTACTCCGGCTCAGCGCTACTCTCGGGCGTCACCGCTGCCCAAGGGATGGCGTTGTCGATGAGAATGACTGCGATGGCGGCGGCGGTCGCGAACGTGTCGGCGTCGAGAACTCGGCTGCGGGTGGAGGCGCCGTCCAGGAGCAGCGCCAGTTGCTCGCCGAGCTGCTGAGGGTCGCTGGCTCCGGCCTCGCGGGCCGCTTCGGCCAGCCGTGCCGCAAATGCCGTCGTGTTGTCGCGGGCGAAGATGCGTGCCGAATGGCCCGGGTCCCGGATTTCGACGGCCGCCCCGATGAACGGGCGGGCCACTGTCGGCACGTTCGGAGCACGGCAGGCGGGTGACATCGTCTTCGTGGCCGTGCTCTACGCCGGAGCGGTTGACGTCGTCGCACACTACGGCGATACGCTGGCCGGCAAGATCCTCGTCGACATCACCAACCCGTTCAACGCCGACGCCAGCGGGCTCATGACCACCCCGGGCAACGCAGTGGCCCAGCAGATCGCCGCCGCGGCCCCGAGGGCACCGAGGTCGTGACGGCATTCAACACGATCTATGGTGGAGTCATTGCTGACGGCGACCCCGTGGACGTGTTCTGCGCCAGCGATAGCGCCGAGGCCAAGGCACGCGTCGCCGAGTTTCTCGTGAGCCTCGACATGCGCCCCCTCGACGCCGGAAAGCTGGAGATGGCCCACGCCCTCGAACGGGCCGGCATCCTTCTGGTCGGCCTCTCGAGCAACGGCGCCGGCTTCGACATCGCCCTGGGCGCCGGGGCGCGCTGAAGCCAGGTTTCAGGAGTGAACCGTCGCGGACATCCGCCACGGGTTCACGCAGTGCTGCGCCGTGCGCCCCCCCGCGGCGTGAACCTCGGTCGAGGCCTACGGGGCGGCAGGCTCGATCCCGCCTCCTGTTGCCGACAACTTAATTGTACCTGCAAGTTTGGCTAGAATCAAGCCATGAGCGAGACGAAATGGCTATCGGCCGACGAGCGCAACGCATGGGTCAAACTCACGGCCGTCCTCGAACTCCTCCCGGCCGCACTCGACCTGCAGCTGAGCCGAGACGAGGGCTTGACTCACTTCGAGTACTTCACCCTTGCCATGTTGTCGGAGGCACCGAAGCGCATGCTTCGAACCAGCGCCCTCGCAGCCAGGACCAATGCCACACTCCCGCGCCTGTCCCGGGTTGTAACCCGTCTCGAGGGCGCTGGTCTGGTTGAACGATCCCCCTGCGCGGAGGACCGTCGAGCCACGAATGTGGCCCTCACCGAGGGCGGTTGGCAGAAAGTCGTCGCGGCCGCCCCCGGCCACGTTGCCGCGGTCCGGAGACTCGTCATCGATTCACTCACCCCGGCGCAGGTCGAGAACCTTTCGGAAATTCTCACCGTCGTCGTGAAGCAGCTTGATCCAGACGGTCGCATGCTCGCCAGCGACTCCTAGCCTTGCCCGCCCGTACTACCAGCTCGGGCCCATCCGCTGAGAAAATGATGACGGGCTTGCTCGTTTTGCCGGATTTCGAGTCTGCAAAGCCGTCGTTGATCTCGTCAAGCCGGTAATCGGTGATCAGCTTCTCGAACGGGAATCGGCCATCGCGCCAGAGCTGAATGAGCTGCGGAATGAAGACCTGCGGAACCGAACTGCCCTGCACGACGGTCTTGAAAGTCCACCCCTTGACCAGCGACGAGCCGATCTCGAAGGTGACCTCGGTGCCTGGTTTCGCGGCTCCGACGAGTGCGACCGTACCTCGAACCCCGAGCGACTCTGCTGCGGTGCGAAGCAGCTCCGGACGTCCGGTGGTGTCGATGACGTAATTGACGCCCCGGCCCTGAGTGATTTCGTCCAGGCGCTTCGCGACATCCTCCGTCTTCGAGTTGATGCTGTGCGTAGCCCCGAGCTCTTTGGCCAGGCTGAGGCGCTCATCGAAGATATCGATGGCGACCACGATCGCGCACTGAGCGACGACCGCCGCCATCACGGCAGCGCTGCCGACGGCGCCGACGCCGAACACGACCAGGGTTGAACCGATTTCCGGCTTGAGCTCGTTGAGCACAGTGCCGGCACCAGTATTGAAACCGCAGCCGAGCGGCCCCAGGTGCTCGAGGGGCACATCTTTGTCGACGCGCAGGACAGACTCCTCCACCACATTTGCATCGGTGGCGAACGAGGACTGTCCGAAGAAGTGCGAGGAGATGACTTCGTCGCCCTTGCTGAGCGCTGTGGTGCCGTCGAGACGGTGGCCGCCGAAGTCTGCTGCCAGAAGGTTCTCGCAATACGCCATCTGGACCGCCCGGCAACGCCGGCAGTGACCGCAATACGCCGCCGCGAGCACGACGTGATCACCGACGATGACGGACGTCACGGAATCGCCGATCGCATCGACGACTCCGGCACCTTCGTGCCCGAGGACCGCCGGGTGGGGCGTGGGGTAGACACCGTCACGCACGAGCGCGTCGGTGTGGCAGATCCCCGTCGCAACGAGTCGCACACGAACTTCATTGTGGCGTAGCTCATCGAGCTCGAGTTCCTCCACGGTGAAGGGTCCGCCGTTTTCGCGTGTGACAGCTGCTGTGATTTTCATGTCTTCTCCATCTGTCAGGCCCCGCCCAATGGCGCGTGCCTCGGATTGATTAGCGGCGAAAAGATGTCGCCTGGGCCGTTCTGATGACGCTGTGAAGCATCAGGAGGCGCGGAACCGCGAAATACACGGCCGCGGGCACGACGAAAACCGTGAGCACCAAGGCTTTGAGGACTGGCGGCCAGGACGGAACCACGACGCTGAGAACGGTCATCCCGATCGCGGCCATGGGAAATATGGCAAGCCAGGTGACGACTGCGCGAGTGTGAACCGATGCCACGGCTGGATTTCGATGATGCCTATCGTCGAATTCATCGGCTGCAAGTGCCTTGCCTTCATGCTCCACGAAATCTCCAAATAAACAGTTGGATTTCATCATAGGGCTAGAGCGAGCAACTCCAACCATTCAGTTGGAGATAAGCTGATCCGGTGGCTTGGGACACTGAACAAACGAGGCATCGACTGCTAGAGGCTGCGGCAGATGAGTTCGCCGAGCACGGTTTCGCCGGCGCACGCATTGATCGCATCGGCGTGGGCTCCGGAGTAAACAAGCAGCGAATCTATTCCTATTTCGGCAACAAAGTGGGTCTCTTCGATGCCGTGATCACCCGCCAACTCACGACCGGCCTCGACGAGATCCCCCTGACCGGAACCGGACCAGAAAGCGTTGCGACATTCGCTGGCGACTACTTCGACGCCTCCGTCGCGAACCCACGGCTGGCCCGGCTGACCGCGTGGGAAGGCCTCGAACGGAACGCCCCGGTCGGAGTCGACAAGCGTTCGCTTCGAGCCTCAGGCAAGGTAGCGGCCATTCAGCTCGCTCTGCCGCACCTTGAAACCGACGCAGCTCAAGACCTGTTGCTGACCATCGTCGCTCTGGTGCACGCCTGGACCGCGAGTGCGAATCTCGGCCTCATCATCACCGGGAGCCCGGACGACAACACCCGCCGTCGGCGACACGTTGTCGCCGCTGTGCGCGCGATCAGCAAGACTCTGGAGTAGGCCCTTCGGGCTGTGGCTGAAATCGCGGGGTACGGTTCGAGTTCAGGCGCGTTCCCAGATGGCGGCGAGCCCCTGGCCGTCACTCGCCCACTCAGCAGGATTCCAGGAGACAGCATGCCATTGATTGAGATCACGGTCGCCGAAGGGCGAACAGAAGAGCAGCTGCGCGAACTCATGCGTGGCGTCCACAACGCGGTTGAAGCATGGGGCGCGCCGGCAACAAGCATCCGAGTGCTGGTGCGCGAGGTCCCTCCGGCACTCTGGATGGCAGGCGGGGTCACGCTGGCCGAAAAGCGGGGCCTTCACTAGGGGCCTTTCCTACAATGGTTGTATCTACAAGTAGATGCTGTTAGTTTTAGATACAACTAATCCACGGACGTGACGACGAAAACTGGGAACCAGTCAGATCATGATGAGCTCGCCGAGAACGCCTTGGCTGCGGCCGTCACCGCCCGATCTTTCGCTTGAGGAGCTGTCTGCCCGATGAACGCCCTGTTGAATGATGTTCGCTCCCCGGCCTGGTCGACGGAGATGGTTGCCGCACCGGCCGTCATCATATTCCTGCACGGTTACGGCTCGAATGAAGACGACCTCACCGGGCTGGCCTCGCCGCTGAAGCTCACGCTGCCGTGGGTATCACTGCGTGCACCACTGGATCTGGGCAACGGCGCAGCCGCCTGGTTCTCGATCGTGACCCCCGGAAACCCGGATGCCGCGCCCGTCGCCGCGGCCACCGAGGCCATCTGGGCCTGGGTCGATGAACACCTGGACCCGAGCACCCGGGTGGTCCCCCTCGGGTTCTCGCAGGGTGGGCTCATGGCCAGCCAGCTTCTGCGCACCCGACCGGAGCGGGTACTCGCACCGGTCGTCCTGGGCGGATTTGTTCAAGTCGCCCCGCAGCCGGGAGATGACCTGCTCGCCCACTCACGCCCCGCTCTGTTCTGGGGCCGAGGCGCAGAGGATCGTGTCATCGGCGAGCCGGCGATCGAGCGCACCCGTGCCTACCTGCTCCCGCACACCACCCTCGTGGAAAAGGTGTATCCCGGATTGGCACACGGCATCAGCGCTCAGGAGATCGACGATGTCCATGACTTCCTCGCCCGTGAAGTGGGCGCTGGTGCCGTGAGCAACGAGTGACCATCCCCACACCCTTCGAGCTCGGGATCTTCACCTTCGGCGAGCTCACGCGAAGCGGCGACGGCAGCCCCATCGCTCCCGAGCAGCGGCTGCGCGACCTCCTGGAGTGGGCACGAGTCGCGGACGATGCCGGCCTCGACGTCTTCGGTGTCGGGGAGCACCACCGGCCGGACTTCGCGGTGTCATCGCCCGCCGTCGTGCTCGTAGCCGCAGCCGCACAAACGCGCCGGATCCGACTGACGAGCACCGTGACCGTGCTCTCCAGTGCCGACCCGGTGCGCGTGTTCGAAGACTTCGCCACCCTGGACCTGCTCAGCGCCGGACGGGCCGAACTGACCGCGGGCCGTGGGGCCCATCTCGAGTCCTTCCCGCTGTTTGGCCAGGATCTGAACCGGTATGACGAGTATTTCGAGGATCGCCTCGATCTGCTGCTGCGACTCCGCGACGAAAATCCCGTCACTTGGTCGGGAACGACCCGTGCACCGCTCACCAATGCGGGGGTGTGGCCGCGACCGACCGCAGACGGGCTGCCGATCTGGCTGGCCGTCGGCGGTACCCGCGGAGCTGCGCATCGGCCTGATGACGTGCTTCGACCACCGCTTTCCCGAGCTGGGTCTGAGCTCGCGGATGCCGGCGCCGAGCTCGTGCTGGTCTGCTCGTCCTGGGTTCCGGGTGCTGACAATGCCGAACAGTGGCGCATCTTGGCCCAGGCGCGAGCCATTGAAAACTCCTACTTCGTCGGTGCGGTCTCGGAGTGCCCACCGATCTCGATCAGGCGCAGCCTCCTTGCCGATCCCGCGGGCCGCCTGTTCGCCGAGCTGGGGCTCGACGCCGATCTCGTGATCCGAGAGATCGACGGACGCTCGTGCACCAGGCACGCGAACGCAATCCCGCCCTCGAGCACCGGCGCCATACCATTCGCTCCCGAACGAGTGAGTGACCGGTCCCTGTACGGGTGAGCTTGAGAACAACCTTTCGAGGCGTTTACGCGGACTGTCGAAGGTCGGACGTCGCGGGATCGGTGGGGACGGTGGGGGTTCGGGGCCAGCTCCAGGCGGAACGCAGGATGAAGGCCAGGATCATCACCTCGAGTGCGATGGAGAGGCCGTAGAACCAGGACCAGTCCCAGGACTCCCCGACCGCGTTGAACATCGAGACGAGCACGTAGAGCGAGGCGACGACGAGGTTGCTGGCGCGGTTCACCCGGGCGGGCAGCGTCATGGAGAGCCACACCATGAGGGCCGGAATCGCGATGAGCGCGACGAAAATGGTCAACAAGGTCGGGCTGATGTCGAACTCGAAGGTGACGCCGGCGCGGAGGTCGTCGATGATGCCGGGCTTATAGAGGTGGAAGTAGTCGATATAGAGGTAGAGGAACATGAAGCTGGTCCAGGCCGCGGCGAGCTTGGCCTGCACGGGGATCGGCGGGCTGTAGAGCTGGTTCGCAGGTGTGGGTCGGATGGTCATCGGTTCGCCTTTCGCGAGGAGCGGTCCGTCGCCGGGCGGCGGCAGGTCTGGGCATGCAGGTGGGTCGTTCTCGCCTGTCGGTCGTCAGATGGTGATCACGACCTTTCCTCGGGTGTGACCCGCACCGACATAGCGGAGGGCATCCGCTGCTTCGTCAAGGGGGTAGGTGCGGTCGATGACGGACCTGACCTGCCCGCTCGTGAGCAGGTCGGCCAGGGTGAGCAGGTCCTGGCGCTTCTCGACCGATACAAAGGGCTTCAGGTGCTGACGTGTCACCCCGGACAGCACGCGTGCTGTGACGATCCGACCGAGGGGGCCGAGCCAGCGGCCACCGCGTCCGCTGTTGGGGATCAGGACGCCGGTGGGCGTCAGCGCTCGGCGGACAGCCGCCAGGGGCTGGGCCTCCACGTTGTCGAGGATCACGTCGTAGCGCTTCTCGGTGCGGGTGAAGTCGGTGGTGGTGTAATCAACAACGTGGTCGGCACCGAGCGACCGGACCAGGTCGACGTTGCGGGTGCTGCACACCCCCGTCACCTCGGCGCCGAACGCCTGGGCGATCTGCACGGCGAAGGAGCCCACGCCGCCCGACGCGCCCGTGACCAGCACCGCCTGGCCCGGTTGAACATTCGCGATCCTGCGCAATGCCTGCAACGCCGCCAGGGCCGACGTGGGCACCGCCGCCGCGTCGACGACCGACAGATTGGCCGGCACGGACACGAGGGTGTCTGCCGGGACACAGGCGTATTCCGCGAGCGATCCCGCAGTGCTCCAGCCGAACACCTGGTCGCCGACGCGGAAGGCGGTGACGTCTTTCCCGACCGCTGCCACCACCCCGGCCAGGTCCCGGCCGGGGATGCCGTGGCGCGGCCGGCGGAGGCCGAATGCCAGGCGCAGCAGGAACGGCTCGCCGGTCATGACAAAGTAGTCGCCGGGATGCACCGCGGCCGCGCCCACCCGGACGAGCACATCGCCGGGGCCGGGCTCTGGTCGCCCGACCTGGGACACCGCAAGCACTGAGGGCGGGCCGTAGCGGTGCTGCACGGCCGCCCGCATCGTCGCCGCCCCGGCCGCACCCTCCCCCGGCACCAGGCGTGCTCCGGCATTCGTTCGCTGTTCGATTTCCACAAAAGCCTCCTCACGTTCAAGCCGCGACTCTCGCCGGCTCGTACACCGTACGTCGTACACCGTACTGGGAGCGTACACTGTACTATGCAAAAGCGCTAGAGCATTGTCAGACCGTTCGAGTGAGCGAGGAGAACCGTGTCCGCGAAGGAATACCAGGTCGCGTCAGACGCGGGACTGAGCAAGCAACGGGTGGTGGAGGAGGCGGTTCGGCTCGCCGACCGTGAGGGGGTCGACGGGCTGAGCATGCGCCGGCTGGCTGGCGCGCTCGGCGCCGGCGCGATGTCGCTGTACCACTACGTGGCGAGCAAGGAAAAGTTGCTGGACGCCATGATCGATACCGTGTTCGAGGAGATCGAGCTCGCGCCCGAGGAACCCGACTGGCAGTCGGCGATGCGACGACGGTCGCTATCCGCCCGACAGGTTCTCGCTCGCCACCCGTGGGCGATCGGCCTGATGGAGTCGCGGACATCACCGGGACCCGCGAACCTCCGCCACCGCGAAGCGGTCACCGCTTGCCTGCGGCGGGCTGGCTTCTCGGTCGTGATGGCGACGCACGCCAACTGGTTGCTCGACAGCTATGTCTACGGGTTCGCCCTGCAGGAGACCAGCCTGCCGTTCGACACCACGGATGAGTTCGCACAGATGGCCGAGGGCGTCTACCTGCCCCAGCTTCCTCCTGGCGAATTCCCCTACCTCAACGAGTCCGCTGCGGTGCTCGTCACTTCCGGCTATGACCCCGCAGAGGAGTTCAGCTTCGGCCTCGACCTCGTCCTGGCCGCCCTCGAACCCCTGAGAGCCTCCGCTTAAGCGAACGCCTTCGAACGGCGACGTGTGATCTGGTGATTTCCGCAGTATGCCGCCTCCGAGGCGTCCTCGGTTAGCGGAGCGCCAACGCATCCGTCGCGTCGGTGCGAGGCAGCAGCCGCGGGAGCACGTCGGACAGAGTCACGATCCCGCGGAACGAGTGGTCACCGTCGACCACGACGACGAGCTGCTGGCTCGTTGCGCGCATCTGGGCGAGGACCTCGTAGACCGGGGTCTCCCCCGCCAGCACCAGCGCAGATCGCACGAAGGGAGCGGCCGGGGCGTCGAGCGCGTCGACCAGGGTGTCCCGAACATGGACGACACCGGGAATACCCGTGTCGAGGTCGCCGATCAGGATGCGCATATGGCCGGATTGGGCAGCAGCACGCTGCACGTCGGCGACAGTTGCCTCGCTGGGAACGACCGTGGGGGTGACAGTGACGTCGACGAGTTCATCCAGGCGCAGGGTTTCCAATTCGATCGCTCCTTCCAACTGGTTCTGGAACGAGCTGTCGAGCATTCCCGTGCGGGCCGACAATTCGACGAGATGCCGAATCGTCTCGGCGTTCTGTCCGCCGACGGCGGCGCTCTCCACCGGGACGACTCCGGATGCGGCCACGAGCTTATTGGCGATGCTGTTGATCCACATCAGGAGGGGGCGGAAGGGCCAGATGAAGATGCGGGACGGGATGCCGATCACCTTCGCGGCAGTCTCGGGGTGGGCGATGGCCCAGGACTTCGGCGCCATCTCTCCGACCACAAGGTGCAGGAAGGTGACGATCAGGAGCGAGAGGGAGAAAGCGAGCACGCCAGCGGCCCACTCCGGCATTCCCCAGGCTGAGAAGATGGGCCCGAGCCAATAGTCCAGTGCAGGCTTGGTGACAGCGCCGAGCGCGAAGGTGCAGGCCGTGATGCCCAACTGCGCACCGGCGAGCATCAACGTCAGTTCGTTGACGCCCTTGAGGGCCGCTCGGGCAGAGCGGTCCGTCGCCGCGGTCGCCTCGAGGCGGTGGCGCCGCGCACCCAGGAGGGCGAACTCGATGATCACGAAGAACGCGCTCAGCGCGATCAGGATGACGGTGGCGATCGCCACAACCAGGCCATCATTCATCGGTCAACCGCCTTAGTATCGTCGGGCGCCGGTTCGAAGTCTGGGCGGACGTCGTCGTCGCCGAGGGTCTCGATCAGGGTCACGCGCACGGCGTGTGGAACGTGGCGTTCGATGGTCAGGATCTCGATGTCCAGCGCCCGGTGTACTTCGTCGTCTCGAACGAGATCGGCGGGGTCATCGGGCAATGCGACGTGGAGGGTTTCACCGGCGAGGGGCAGACCGCCGCGCTCGGCGATGATGAGACCGGCGACGGTTTCGAAGTCTCCGGCGGGCAACTCGTACCCGATGGCGCGGTGCATCTCGTCGACGTGCACGTCGCCACTCATCAGCCAGACCGCGTCGCCATCAGCGTCGACGGACGGAGCGGACGTCTCGTCGTGCTCATCGGTGATCTCGCCGACGATTTCTTCCGCGAGGTCTTCGAGGGTGACGACCCCGGCGAATCCGCCGTACTCGTCGATCACGCACGCGAATTCATTGCGGGCCCGGGTGATCTCAGCGAGGGCGTGCGGCAGTTTCGTCAGAGTAGACAGCACTACCGCCGGTCGCATGAGTTGTGTCACGGGGGCGCCTTCAGCGAGTGTGGTGCCGAGCACGTCGGCGAGCTGAACCACGCCGAGCGGTTGGCTCTCATCGTCGACCACCGGGTAGCGAGTGTGAGCTCGTGCCATGAGCTGGCGCACGTCACCGATCGTGGTGTCGGGGCGAACCGTGGCGACCAGGGATCGGGGAATCATCGCGTGCTCGACGTCCTGCTCGGGAAACTCGAGGATGCGATCGAGCATGAGGGACAGCTCGGCGGGCAGGTCGCCGCTGTCACGGGAGTCCGAGACGATGCGTTCGAGGTCTTGGGCCGTGGCGCTGGAGTCGACGTCGTGCACGGGCTCGATGCGCAGAAGGCGAAGCAGGGCATTGGCTGCGAAATCGAAGATGGCGATGAGCCATCCGAAGACCGCGAGATAGATCGTCGTCGAACGAGCCAAACCGCGCGCGAGGGGTTCAGGGTTCGCTATGGCAAGGTTCTTGGGGTAGAGCTCCCCAAAGATCATCTGCACCACTGTCGCGAGAACCAGGGCGAGCACCGTTCCCAGGGTGACGCTGACCGCCATGGACACGCCGGCCCCGCCCAGCAGAACACCCAGAGATTCACCGATCAGCGGCTGCGCAACGAAGCCGACGAGCAGCCCGGTGACCGTGATACCCAGTTGCGCGCCGGAGAGCATGAACGACGTGCGCTTGGTGACGGCGAGGGCGCGGACCGCTGAGGCGTCCCCCGCCGCCGCGCTGGCGCCGAGACGGTTGCGGTCCACGGACATGTAGGCGAACTCTTGGGCAACGAAGTAGCCGTTGGCCGCGATGATCACCAGGATGATCACGATGCCCAGCAGCAAAAGGAGCAGTGTTTCGATCACGAGTACGTCACCTCATCAGGGGGTGAGAGAAACCCTCGTGTTCGATGTGAAGTCGTGCATGGCCGGTCAATGGCCCAGAGGGCCATGGCTGGTGAGCCCACAGTTGCGGTCAACGCCTTTCGAGGTGTGAGATAAAAGTAATTTCTTATTTTACTCAGCGTTTGCTGTGTATGCGCAGGACATTAGTGAACTACTCGGTGACACCCTCGAGGAGGATCGCGAGCTCATCGAGTTCGACGTCCCAGCCCTCTCGGTTCTGCTCCAGACGGTCGCGACGGTAGCGGGTGCCGCCGGGAAGCGAATCGAAACCCGATTCGATCACCGTGACATCCGTACCGGTACCCGCATCGGCAATGGTGAAGCGCACGTGCGTCGAGTACTCGTCGAGCGCTTCGGCGGGGATTCCCGACCAGCGAAAGCCGAACGAGTCGTCGGGCACGACCTCGGTGATTTCGATCGGGAAGCTGCCGTAGTCATCCCAGTCGATGCTGCCCGTAGCACCGGGCTCGAGCGCGGCGAAACCCACACCGTCGCCAAACCACTTGGCCATCACCTCGGGGTCGGTCAGCGCCTGCCAGACGCTCGCGCGCGAGGCCTCGATGTGCACGGTGCGGGTCACGGTGTGCCCCTTGATTCTTGCGTGATCAGACACGATATTTCCTTCAGGTTCAAGCCGAGCGCGACGGCACAGTGCCCGCCGAGCGGCACGTTGACAAGTCCTGCAAACGCACCTCATCGAGCGTACACACGATTGCGTCTCCATTCACGGGCGAGGAAGCGCCGTGACCGCGTGGGGCAACGCATCAGAAGCCTGTCCTCCGAAGCCGGAGGTCGGCCGGGGTCACTGCGTCCTGCGGGTCACGGGCCAGTGAGGCAATAGGGCCGGCTGTTCGATCATCGAAGCAGCTCGAGCACGATCCCGCCCGCAGCGCCGACCATGACCACCGCCCACGCCGGCACCTTCCAGGCGATGAGCAGCACGAAGCAGACCAGTGCCAGGGCGAACGTGGGCGGTCCGGTGACGGCGGTCACGAACACGGGGTCATAGAGCGCGGCGGCGAGGATGCCGACCACGGCGGCATTCGCACCGCGCATGATGGCCTGCGCTCGCGGCCGCGTTCGGAAGCTGTTCCAGAAGGGGAGCACGCCGACAAGGATCAGGAAGCTGGGCAGGAGGATTCCGCCCAGAGCGACAGCCGCGCCGAGAATGCCACCCGGCCCCGTGGTGGAGAGGGTGCCGAGGTATGCCGCGAAGGTGAACAAGGGCCCGGGAACGGCCTGGGCGGCCCCGTATCCGGCGAGGAACTGATCGGAGGTGACCCAGCCCGTGTCGACGACACCGGTTTGGAGAAGAGGGAGAACGACATGGCCGCCACCGAAAACCAGCGCCCCGGCTCGGTAGAAGGCGGCAAGCAGCTGAATGATTCCGGAACCGGTGACGGATGCGACCACGGGGAGCCCGACCAGGAGGACGGTGAACAGGGTGAGGCACATCCACCCGGCCAGGCGACTGACGGGAAACCGGGCGAGGGTCGTGGTGGAACTCGTGCCGGTGCGGCAGCAGATCAGGCCGAGGAGAGCTCCAACCACGATCGCCCCGATCTGGCCCACAGAACCGCCGAGCAACAGGGCGCTCAGCACGGCCACCACGGCGATCGCGGCACGAGGCCGGTCGGGGGTGAGGGTTCGCGCCATTCCCCGGACTGCCTGGGCGACGATGGCGACGGCAACAATCTTCAGACCGTTCAGGATGCCGGCGCCGATGACGCCCTCGAACAGGGACGTCCCGAACGCGAAGGCCGTGAGCAGCACAGCGGACGGAAGAGTGAACGCGACGGCCGCGGCGATCCCGCCGGCGGGACCCGCGCGGTAGAGCCCGATTCCGAAGCCGACCTGGCTGGAGGCCGGGCCGGGAAGGAACTGCCCCAGGGCCACGAGGTCGGCGTATTCGTCGTCATTCAGCCACTTGCGCCGCTGAATCAGGTCCTCACGAAAATAGCCCAAGTGCGCGATCGGCCCGCCGAAGGAGGTCAGGCCCAAACGGAGGAAAACCCGGAACACCTCCCACACGGATCCCCGCCCGGTCGCTCTCACGGCCGTGATCGTGTGGTCATCGCTCATTGTCGGGAGCCTCGTTGCTGTCGGTCACAATTTCATTATCGATGTTTGGGTCACGAACTCGTAAACGCCGAGTGAACGCTTCCCGAACCCACCCGTCGCTCGACTGGCGAGTCCGGCCTGGAGGCTGGGCGGCTAAACGGCGGCTTCCCGAATGGCGGGACGCCGGCCGTGGCGTGACAACCGCACTCACCGCCTGACCGCCGCTGCCGCTGCCGGTCACGGCGTTGTTCACTTGGTCAGTTGCACAAGTCGATCGCGGTCGCACTGACTGTCCCTGCAGGCGCAATTGCCAGCCCAGGGTTAATGCCCTTCGCGTAGTTACCTTGATTTGTCAGGCCCGTTGAGCAGACGTGACGGATGCCCCACCGTAGAGCGCAATCGACGTTCGTGATGTCCTTGGGCGTGACTCCGGGAACCGTACTCGCCGCACAGGGCCTCGCGGAGCGAACAGCACCTCGGTGGTCACGAAGCAACTCCTCATGCGTTGCCGGGTCACGAGAATCTAGACGAGTATTTTTGTCCAGGTGGTCGAGGAATGCTTCAATCGCGGCCTCCGGAGCCCGAAGCTGCCGCTTTCGATACGCACGCCGTTTTCAGCACCGAGATCTCGCAGGTCGCCCGTTAGCCCTTTTGATCAACTCCATGCAGTTCTCGCCCCCGATAGCTCAATACAGGGCGAGACTATCGCCCTGCAGCGGTCTGAGCGGGGCCCCGTCGTTTCGGCCTCTAGTACTCGGGCCATTCACGGCCGGCCGGACGGCGCCCAACTACGAGATGGTGTCGCCGAGGTTGTCGGAGAGAATTTCCAGCACCAGACCGCGAGCGTGCTGTGCCCGGTCGGCGAAGACCTCCGCGACCAAGTCCACGAGCGCCTCGACGAAGGCGGCTTGCGCGACCCGTGAGTAGTGTTCCAGTTCATCCCGAAAGCTTGCCGGGGCGACGACCAGCACCCGGTGGGCCAGGCCCGTGAGGTCAGACTTTTGGAATGACGTGATCGCGATCACATTCGCCCCAGCGCTCACCGCGGCCGCGGCGGTGCGCAGGCTGAACTCGTTCGTGCCCGTGCCGCTCACCACCACGCATACGTCGTCGGGTGTCAGCTGCCGCGCCGCAATTTGCTGCGACACCGCGTCGGGCACGATCTCGGCCGATCGTCCGATCGACGTCAGACGCGTCGCAAGATTGCTGGCCACCGAGGCGGACAGCCCGTTGGCTACGACGAAGACCCGTCGCGCCCGCGCGATCAAATCGATTGCGCCCTCGAGCTCATCAACATCGAGAAGGCTGGTGGAATTGTTCAGGGCCCGCGCGGTTCTGTCCATCACTGTGCGCAGCCGGCCGATGGCCCCCTCACCGTGGTCGAACGAATCGTGGGCGCCCAGCTCGCCAGCGAGCGCCATCCTGAGCTGTGGGTACCCGCGGTAGCCCAGGGATTGGCTTGCCCGCACCACGGACGATCGGGCAACGCCGACTCGATCCGCCACCTGCTGGGCGGTTAGTTCCACTACGAGTTCCGGCTCGGAGACGATGAGGTCAGCCACCCGACGTTCGGTGGGCTGCAGGGTGTTGCGTACGGCGGCGACTCGCACCGTGATGGGCGCACCCGAGCCGACCGGAGGTTCAGCGATCACGAGCGTGCTCCTTGACTGATGGGCGGTCGCCTGATGCAGGCCATTTTCCTACGGTACCGCGTGGCAAAGTGTGAGCGACCGCTGCCGTCACCTCAGGACGCCACCGAAACGAGTTCGTGCCCCACGACGGTCCCATCGAGCAAGTACACGTCACCGTAGCGAGGAAGCACCCGAGGCATGGAGACGGTGAGCGCCTCGGGCCGCTTCCCGTGGATGGGAAGCACACAGCCGGGGGCGACATGCTCGACGAAGGCCAACAGGTCATGACCGAGCGCATGACCGGTGGATCCGGCCTCGATTACCGCAATACCCAACTTCTGCAACCAGAGCTGAAAGACTTCCCAGTCGGGCATGAACGGTCCGAGCGGCTCGCCCTGCGAGTGCACCCAGACGGTACTACCGGAAACGATCGGCAGGTCCGCCAAGGCCGGTGCATCATGCCCGTCGGGCTGCACGAGATAGTGGCCGGGCTCAGCCGCCACCGCTGCGACGGTCACTCGGTTGATTCCCGCAGCGAGCGGGCGTGAATCGGACTCGGCGCGCTCCGATGCCCAGCTGGTGACGTCCGACACTCCCATCGCCGCCAGGAGAGCGGCGTCCCGGCTCGGCCACACGAGTTCGCGCCCGTGGGTTCGGGCGAGCGCAATCAGCCGCTGGGCACGCTCCGCGTCGCGGGGGTAGGCCGACATGAGCACCAGGCCGGGCACGCCGGTCAGCTCTGCGGCCAGAATTTCCTCGATCTCTGCCTCGCTGCGCGTAGTGATCGGGGGGTGATCGAACGAAAGCATCGTCGTTTCGGTGACGAGCAAATCCACACCGCGGATGCGTTCGGCGAAAGCGTGCGAGCGCATCCCGCCATCGCGATGAAAATTGAGATCCCCCGTGTAGACCACGCTACCGTCAGGTGCTGTAACCAGCACCCCGCACGCGCCGGGGATGTCGTGGTCGACGGGGATCAGCTCGACCGTGAGGTCGCCCACCCGAATCGTCTCTCCGGTGTCGACCGCGATCGGCGCCAGGGGGTGTCCCGGGCGGTACTCACCGGTGTCGCGCAGGGCGTTGAGCATCACCGTTGTCTCCTCAGACGCGTACAGCGGCAGGCTCGGGTCGAGAAATCCGAGAGCCCCCTCGTGATCGATGTGGGCGTGCGAGAGGAACACGGCTGTGGGTCGCGCATCGCGGTTTGCGCGGGTGGAGGCCGCCAGCTGCGGATCCGAGGCGAGCTGCGCCGGGTCGTAGAGTCCCGGCGAGACGGGCAGCTCGGCGGCCCGCAGCAGGTCGACCAGCTCGTGGCCGCGGCGCGGGCCGCCGGGGGTCTGGAGCAGGCCGGTATTGAGGTCGCGCATTCCGAAATCGAGAATCACCCGGGCGTTCGGGGTGGAGACGAGTACGACGCTGCCGCCGATCACCTCGATGCCACCCAGAATCTGCACCCGCGTTTCGGTTGCGGTAGTTGTCGTGTTCATGTCGTTCGTCCTTTGGTTGAGAGATGATCGGAGTGTTCCGGGGCGTTCCGGGCGAAGCGCCCGGCGTCAGCCGCGCACGGCGCCCTGCAGGCCCCATTTGTCGCCGATGAAGAAGCGCTGGGCGAAGAGGTAGAGCACGATGAGCGGAATCGTGGTGAAGACCACGGCGGCGCTCAGGCCGGTCCAGTCGGTTCCCTCGGTGCCGTAGAAGAGTTGCAGTCCCACCTCGATCGGGCGCACCGCGTCCGACGTCGTGAAGATGTATGGCCAGATCAACGCGTTCCACGACCCCAGGAACGAGGTCAGCCCGACCAGCGCGAGGCTCGGCACCACGAGCGGCGCACCGATGGAGAACAGCATCCGCAGCGGGCCGGCGCCGTCCATCTCGGCGGCCTCGAAGATCTCCGGCGAGACCTTGGTGAACGCCTGCCGAATGAGAAAGATTCCGAAGGCCGTCGCCGCGAAGGGCAAAATTTGAATTAGATAGGTGTCCAGAAGGCCGAGCGTGCTGGCCACGAGAAAGTTGGGAATGAGCAGCACGGTGTGGGGAATCATCAACACCCCCATCACGAGAGCGAACGCGGCGTTACGGCCGCGAAACCGCATGAGCGCAAAGCTGAATCCGGCCAGCAGCGACGTGAACATACACAGGCTGGCGACGGAACCTGCGATCAGCATCGTGTTGCCGAAATACCGCAGCCACGGCGCCGCCTCCCAGGCCCGCTGGTAGTTCGCCCAATTCCAGGAGGGAAGAAAGGACGGCGGAACCTGGTAGACGTCGCCATCGTTGGCCAGGCTGGTGTTCAGCACCCACAGGAGCGGGAACAGGAACAGCAGCGCAAGAGCCGTGACGACGACCGCATGCGTCAGGCGCGCAACTCGCCGCCGGTGCCGCCCCGCGCGGGGCAAGGCGGCGACGGGTGCGAGCGCGGGCTCATCGAGCGCTGAGTCGCGTGGCCGCGCCCGCTGCTCGGTAAGGGCGGTCACTTGACCAGGGCGAGAGCGGCGTCCTGTGCGCGTTCGAGTGCGTCAGCGGGCGTGGATGCGCCCGCGAGCGCTTCGGAGACCATCGCGGCGAAGATCGACAGGCTGTCCGTGGTCCACGGGCGCGGGGTCGGGCGCACGGCGATGTCGAGCTGAGCGATCACGTCGCTCACCCACGGGTTGCTCGCGATGTAGTCGGCGTAGACGGGCTCGTCGATGGCGTCGGGGGTGACGGGCAGGTAACCGGTCGCGGCCGCCCACTCGGCCGTTTCGGCGGACGAGGCGAGAAACTCCATGTACTGCCAGGCGGCATCCTGCTCGGCGTCGGTCGCGTCGGCGAACATCGCGATGTTGGTTCCCGACAGCGCGTTTGAGGCGCCCTCTGTGCCCTCCGGCAACGTCGCGACGCCCATCTCGAACTTGCCATCCACCGCGGCCAGGTTGTACTGGTAAGACGCCACCGTGCTCAGGTCGAACGCACCCTTCTCGGCACCGAGCGCCTGCTGGCCGGGATAATTGGTGCCCGCGGCCAGTGCGCCGTCTGCCTGCAGCCCCACCAGGTATTCCAGCGCGCTGATCACCTCAGGGTCGGTGAAGGTCGGCACACCCTCGTCATCGAACATCGATCCGCCGTTGGACTCGGCGATCATGCCGACCAGCTCGCTGCCCTGGCCGATGCCCGAGGCTCCGCCCGGATCCGTCGAGACGGCCACGACACCGTCGGTCGACACGTCGCGCGCGGTCGTCGCGAACTCCGTCCACGTGCTCGGAGCGTCGGCAACCAGGTTTGAGTTGAAATACTGCACGTAGAGCGACTTGTTGAAGGGCCACATCCAGTTCTGGCCGTCGACCAGGGTCATGTCGTTCTTGATTCCATCGTAAAACGAGTCGTACGTAGCCGACCCGGCGACGCGATCATCCAGCGGCAGGATGACGTCGCTGTCGGCGAGCGTCACGGCCCACGCGGCGTTGACCTGGGCGATCGTCGGCGCGGCGCCGGCGGCGACCGAGGACTCGATCTTGGTGAACAGGGTCCCGTAATCCGGCTGCTCGATGAGCTCGACGGTGATGCCGGGATTGTCGGCTTCGAACCGCGCGGTGGCCGCCTCGAGCGAGGGCTTGAGCGCCCCCGACGACATGGCTTCCATGAAGGTGACCGTGACGTCGCCCGAAGCCGAACCGGCGTCGGCGTCGGGGGTGCTGCATCCGCTGAGCGCGATGGCAAGCACCACTCCGGCGCCGGCGACGCCCAGGGTGCGCCGTCGTGAGCCGAAGGCGGATGTGGAGCTGTTGGTCGTGGAGCTGTTGGTCGTGACGTTGTGCGACGTGGTGCTGTGAGACGTGCATCGAGACATTGCGGACTCCTGAGGTTGAGAGTGGGAACGAACAGACACGGAAAGAGTGCGGGGAAAGATGGGCGCGTCAGGGATCGAGGCGGCGGTTCACGCGCTGCTGGGCGTAGGCCATGACCGCTGTGATGGCGAACAGCACGACAGCCAGAGCGGCGGCGTACCCGGCGTTACGCGACACGAACGCCTGTTGGTAGACCTGAAAGCCCAGGGTGGCGGTCGAGTATCCCGGCCCGCCGCCCGTCATCACGAAGAACTGGGTGAAGGCCTGCAGGGCGTTGATCGTGGCGATGATGACCGCGAAGACGACGAAGGGCCGCAATTCGGGCAGGGTGATGTACCAGAATTCCTGCCAGTGGCTGCAGCCATCTATCCGGGCCGCCTCACCGAGCTCCTGGGAGACACTGGCTAGCCCACCGATGAAAATCATCATCGAGAAGCCGGTGGCGTGCCACAGGGAGTAGATGAGGATCGCGAGCAACGCCGTGTCGGGGTCACCCAGCCAGTTCACGCGCGGCAACGCGAGCCGCTCGAGTACGGCGTTGATCACACCGAATCGATCGTTATACATCCAAATCCAGGAGATGGAGGTGGCAACCTGGGGTGTGACGAAAGCGAGAAAAATCGCTGACCGGCCAAACATCGATAGCCGGGTGGGCCGGCGCAGCAGCACGGCGATGGCAAGCCCGAGCGCGGTGACGATTACAACCATGCTGACCACGAAACTCGCGGTGACGGCGAGGGTGCTCCAGAAAGACGGGAGCATGGCCCCGCTGACCATCGCGGTGTAGTTGTCGAGGCCGATCAGCGTGGACTGGCCGATATTCAGCCAGTTCCACTCGAACAGGGAGATCCCGAGCGTGGCCAAGGTCGGCACGATGGTGAAGACGGCGAATACCACGACCGCCGGGGCGATGAAGGCGTAGGCCCACCGCGAGGCGAACGGACGACGGCGACGGGAGACAGTCACGACGGTCATTGCCGGGCCGGTTCGCTGATGGTCATGGTGCGCACCCACTCGCGTAGGTCGGGCAGAAGCGCGGTGATTCCAGCGGCGCGGTAGGTGGCCGGTTCATCTCCGGTGCCCCAGATTCCGACGTGCGCGGTTATCAGCCCTCGCGCGTGGGCCGGGGCAAGATCGTTGCGCCAGATGTCGCCGATGCACAGAATGTTGCGTGGCCCGTCTTGCAGCAACTCGTCGAGCAGGTGTTCGAGGCCGCTGGGTTTGCCAGCCGAGGTGACAATGCGGTCGAAACTGGTGGCCAGCCCCAACGAGACCAGTGCCTGCTCGAGCCGGGTGGTGGGTGAGTTGGTGACGAGCATCCGCTCGGCGCCGGTGTTTTCGAGAAAGTCAGCGAGCCCGTCGGGCGCGACGACGGGTGCGGTCGGTGTGGCAAGCAGGTCGCGGCTGCGGCGGTAGCCTTCGTCGAGGTCGGCCCGCTCGACACCACAGCCCACCGCGAGCATGCGCACCAGGTCGTAGGCGTCGGTGGCGCTGAGATGGATTCCAGCCGCCAGCATCCGTTCCGTGTCGCGACGTAGGTGATCGCCGAGGCCGGCAGCGGCGGCCACCATGGAGGCGTAGGCCAAAACGGGGCCGTCGCCGAGGGCAACGGTGCCGTCGAAGTCGAAAATGAGAATCGGGCGTTGCACTGTTCTGCTCTCTGACCCAGGTGATCGGCAGTCTGGGCGCTTCGTCCATAATGTTGAATCAAAATGGACGGAAGGGCCAGAAGTGGTGAACGCAGCGTAAATTCCGGACTTCGACGAAGGCCGCGCCCGTCCTGCGCGCACGTCTCTGACCTGTGCGAGCTCATGCGTCGACTCTCCGAGAGGTCTCAGGCGGGATGTCGCAGTTCGGAATCAACATTCCCGCAGCATCGGCGGTCCACTGGACTGCCGCCATGCCACCCCACTGCAAGCCGGTCGGATCGAAGGGAGGAAGATGGACGTCGTGAAGATTCTCTCGATTCAGTCGGCCGTCGCTTACGGCCACGTTGGCAACTCGGCCGCGGTGTTCCCCCTCCAGCGCATTGGGGTCGAGGTACTGCCGGTCAACACCGTGCACTTCTCCAACCACACGGGGTACGGAGCCTGGCGCGGATCCCTCATTGCACCCGAGGATGTGCACGAGGTCATCCTCGGTATCGAAGAACGCGGGGTGCTCCCCCAGATCGACGTCGTGCTCTCGGGATACCAGGGCGGCACCGGCATCGGCGACGTCATCGTGGATGCGGTCAAGCGAGTGAAGGCGGCGAACCCCTCGGCCATCTACGCGTGCGACCCCGTGATGGGTAACGCGAAGTCGGGATGCTTCGTGGCGCCCGAGATCCCCGTGCTACTTCGGGATCGCGTCGTCCCCGTGGCCGACATCATCACTCCGAACCAGTTCGAGTTGGGATTCCTCACCGGAACCGAGCCATCGACGATGCAGCCAACACTCGATTCCGTCGACCTCGCCCGAATGATGGGACCGTCCACCGTGCTCGTGACGAGTGTGGAACGCCCCGACCGCGAGCCCGGCACCATCGAGATGCTCGCAGTGGATGCTGCGGGCGCCTGGATCGTGCAGACTCCCCATCTTCCTTTCAAGGCGAACGGATCGGGTGATGTCACCGCGGCGCTCTTCTCGGCGCACTACCGCGCGACGGGTGACGCCGCTGTGGCGCTGGAACGGACCGCGTCCAGCGTGTTCGACCTCATCGAACTGACCTACAAATCGGGTGAGCGAGAACTGCAGCTCGTGCAGGCGCAAAACTCCTACGCGGATCCGCGCATGCAGTTCTCCGCCCGGCGCGTGCGCTGAGATGTCAGACCTCTGCTGGGGTTGCACCCGCCACGCCTGACTGTCTGTCCAGCGCGCCGAACCCTCACGCCCGCGCAACGGAGTTGCTGGACTTCTCGACAGCGTCCTCGTGTGCTGGTTCGGAGGGTTTTCGCCTGCTTGCCGCGTTGATCGGTCGATAGGTTGTGAGCATGTACTTCTCAGAGAGCAATCCAGAGGACTTCCCGGCGCCCCCGACCATAGCGGAGGTGACCGCCCGATTTCGAGTGCCGGTGATGTCGTTGGTTTCCCAGCCCGCTCTGGAGCTGCGAAGCGTCTCCACGACGGAGTCGTCCATGAACGGAGAGCCAGCCCTTCTCACTACGGTGTCACTCTCGTACACGTTCTGGCAGGTCCCCGGAGACCACGCGGATCCGGCCAATTTGGCAGATCTCGGAGCGGCGGACCTAGCGGCGCTCGACGCACCGCCGATTCGGCCGCTGCCGGACTGGTTGATGGCGCAACGCGCGCTGATACGCTATCCGATGCTCTGGGAGGCGGTCATGACCACCCGTCCGTCGAACGACGGATGGCAGACCCCCGAGTCCACACTCGTCGATCACGTCAACTACGTCGTGATGAACACATTCCGTGAGCAGCGTGCAGCCGGAGGATTCCCGGGGGAGCTCGATTCACCCGCGACTACAGCGCACATCGAGCACACATCCGTCCGAGTTGACGGTGCCGACCTCCCCGGGATGCACCTGGACACGGACCCGAACGTGTACGGCGTCGGCGTCGCATTCACTGATCGGATCTTGACCGCGGTCATCGCTCGCGACCACCTCACGGACATCACCCTCGCCTTTGAGACGCTCGCTTCGCATCCCCCCGCGGGCTGACGGTATGCGTCTGAGGTGCCAAACACCCAACGAACACCGCAAGGTGAACCTCCAGCGGGCACCCTCATAGCGTTGACGCGATGGTGACAGGTCGTGTGTATGCTCTGCACATGACGGCGCCCCAGATCTATGTCACATTCCCCGGCACAGCCCGCGAAGCACTCGGCTTCTATGCGGAAATTTTCAGTGGAGAGCTCTCCTTCCACACCTACGAGGACTTCGGTCGCAGCGACGGCCCGCCAGATTCCATAGCTCACGGAGTCCTCACCGGCGTCGTTGCTTTAGCGGGATCCGATGCCGCAGCAGGCGAGAAGAGCGTACGACTCCAAGGAATGATGCTCTCATTACTGGGGGCCGCCAAACCGGAAGTTCTCCACGAGTGGTTCAACAAACTTGCAGTTGGCGGCCAGATCGTCGACCCCCTTGCCCCGAAGCCATGGGGCGCCTCGGATGGCCAGGTCATTGACCGTCATGGACTCCACTGGCTCATCGGATACGAACGGCAATGAGTGACACACAGCCGCTCGCCCAGTGAGCGAACGAGCGCCAGCACGTGCTTCGAGCGGCAAGGTCCGCTGCAGGATCGATCTCGATGCACCTCCCCGTTGGACGCCTCCAGCCAGCGTTTTCGATGCGCCACCGATGCGTGACGGGCGAGAGGTCGTCCTCCGCGTACGCCCACGCGGTGCCGCCCATTCTCAGGCCGGCGGCGCGAAGAACTCTAGCGGCAGCCCGTCAGGATCGCGGAAAGACAGGCCTGACCCGTATCCGGCGTCTGTGATGGTGTCGTGGCTGACGCCGAGCTGGTCCAGGCGCTTCTCCCAAAGCTCCAGCTCGGACCGGTCCGCGACGCCGAATGCGACGTGATCCAAGCCCGCACGGCGCTCGCTGAACGGCGTCGTCACGTCTGAGTCAGGGAATTGGTGTAGCCCGACGAGGGTACCGCTTACCATCCAGACGACGTGACGGAAGGGTCCGGTGTCCTCATCGAGCACTGGCTCGTCCTCGAACAACTGCGTGTACCAAGGGATGCTCACCTCGAGGTCTCGTACCGTGAGCGCCACATGGGCGATGGGTGGGAAAATCGTCATCGATGGTTCCTCCTGGATTCCACTCAGCACGATCGTTCGTGCGTACGTCAACCCTACGGTCGTTCGTCTCGCAACCGTCGAGGGACCCGGCGGGCTCGTGGTGAGGAGACCGTCGGCGGCGCAAGTTTCTTCGTTCATGCCACGAGGCGGTTTGACACATATTCGATTCACTGCGACCGTGTAAGGAAGTTAGTAGCGCCGCAACGATGGGGGACTTCACAATGTCGACGACAGCCTGGCCACGCTGATGAATACAAAACTGAAGGAGAACAGCGTGACCGAAAGGCGGGATGGTCACGCCAAACGACCAAGCGGCAGTCAGATCGTGGGCTGGGCCGCGATGGTGTTCTGCGGGGTGCTGGCCTTCGTTAACGCCGCAACGATCGCGTCAAGTAATGGGATGCGTGCGTTTCTGGTCGTCTGCGGCGTCGTGCTTAGTGGAATCTTCGTTACCCAGCTGGGCCGCTGGTCCTTCACACGCGGGAACCCTGCGGGTCCGAAGGGGCGCTGACGACCCCTCCCATTTTTGACAAGGGGCAGCCCGCGTGGGCCGCCCCTCTGTTTTGTTCACGTGACATTCGATTCCGCCACTGGTGTCGTGACCAAGGACTGAAAGCGGTGTCAGGTCAGCCCATCGTGGTCATCGAGGAGCAGGTGCTCCCCCACACCTAGGCGGCGCGCGGGCCCCTACGCCCGCACGCGCACCACCCAGCCGACCACCTTGCCGGGATGGGCACGGCGGTCGCGAAAGCTCAGCACCCGGTGCTGCATGGCTCCGCCCGGTTCCGGCACCAGCCCGCGCACCGCAGGGTCTGTGGACTGTTCATATCGCACCGAAACCTGGTCGATCCGGGCCACCCGGCCGGCGAGGTGGGTTCGCTCCGACAGGTCGGCGAGGCCTCGCCCGGCGTCAGCATAGGTGTCCAGCTGCAACGGGATCGATCGCCGACCCGCGAACAGGCGGGCAACCCAGGCCAGGTCCATCCGCACCAAGTCCCAGTCAACGCGTTCGTCGAGTTCTACGTTCATGCCGTCTTCGGCGACCTGCCAGTCGGTGAACCACACATCGGTCTCGTCGGAATGCTTGCTGGGAACGATGTCCTCGTCGTCGACTGCTTCGGCGTTCTCGCGCACGAGCGGTTCGTAGGAGCCGACGTAGTACACCCTCGCTGCCGGAGATTGCTCGCTGCCCGAAGTCGTCATGTCACCACCTTATGAAGCCGCCGCCGCTGTTGCGAGTTTGCAGATCCGGCCCGATCATTGGCGTCAAGCACAGAGCTGCACCAACTGGTTTTCGGGTCACATCGAGCGCGAGGCGGATGCCCCTCCCGCGGTCTTCTTTGTCGGCCGAGGGGTCTGCGCGAGGTGCGTTCCCCGTGACCGACGGTTGTGGAAAATAGCGACGAATCATCACTATCTGCTGTTCAGACAGGGCATAGTGTGCAGATGACCATCCCCGTTGATCCCACCCTGATCATGTCCGACCGGGACGCGAGCTCCGGTCCTTCCACCAAACGAGACGCTCCGCTCGATACGGGCGAGAGGAGCGGCCCCCTGCCTGAGCCGAGCGTGGCCCTGTGGGTCACGATGTGCGGGCTAGTGCTCGTGTTGGCTGCGAGCGTGGTCGCCTCTGTGCAAGTCTCCGGAGCGGCGCAGACGGCCGGCATCGTACTGGCGGCGTTCGTTGCCTTGATGGGTATCGTCTACTGGGCGTCCGTTGCATCCATTCGCCGCCTCGTCAACCAGCTCGAAGCTCGCTTCCCGGGTTCCGTCGTCTTCCCTGTTGCTACCACCGCAGGCCTGAGGTCCGATGTTGCGTTGCTTGCCGCCGTCAACGGTGCCAAGCTTGGTCAATACGCAGGCGTAACGGCGGACCGCGCCGGTATCTCCATCTGGAAGACGGCACGCTCAGAGCAGCCCCTGAACGTGCTGCTCTGGGACGAAATTGCCACTGTGGAAACCAACTCGGTGCTGGTTTCGTTGGTACCCGTCACCTCCCTGACTCTGAGCGGGCACCAGCATGGATTTCCGTTCAGGTTGCCGCTGCCCGTCTACTCTGCGACCACCGGTTATCCGGGGTCGCGTCGCCAGTTCGCTTCCGTCTCCACCCGACTGCACGAATTGCGAGCCTCCGCTGCAGCCGACGGACGGGCCGGCGATGCCCGGCTGACACCGGCTGAGGTGAGGCGTAAGAAACCGCGCGTGGTGGGCGCGCTTGTCGTCACTGTTCTCGTGGGTGTCGTCGGCTGGTTCGGCGGCCAGTACATCTTCGAGTACGCCGACGATGCCCGAGTGGCACTGTTCGACACTCCAGAAGCTGCCGAAGCGGTCGCGTGGGTGTCCGATGACGGATTGAGTAGTGTCACGTTTCCTGGCACGCCGGCGACCACCACCCAGGAGGAGGTGGTCTTCGGACAACCCGTGCTCCTGACCGTGACCGTCTGGGAGCGCGAGGACGTGGCTTTGGCCGTTCAGTCTTCGCCTGTCGCCCCGCTACTCCCCACCGGCGTGGAACTGTCCGCGCTCACCGCGGCCGATATTGACTCGCTACTGAAGTCTTCGCTCGACGGAGCTGTCGCAAACGTCAAGGACGGCACGCTGGTGACCGAGAGTTATGCCGACCTGGACGGTGCACGCACCCTCCGCGGCACTATCTCGTCCGCCGCGCCCGGGACGATGGACGTCATCATTGCTTTCCATGCAGGATCCCTCCACATCGCTTTGGCCGGCGGAGAGGACAACCGGAGTGAGATGAAGTCTGCGTTCCTGGCATCATTTCACCTGAGCTGAGCGTGGAACCTTCTCGCGAGCGGATTACGAATCTAGATTCCGTCGCCGTTTCAGCCCATCTCTTGTGCGTACCTGCCCGAATGAACCAGAGCACACCGACCAGGCCGGCCCCCGCGAGGCGCTGGACCGGCTGGGACCCACCCCCGCGGGCCTGATCGTGCTGCATCTGCTCGGCGCGGGTCCGCTCAGCCAGACGGAGCTCGAGAACGCCGACGCGATGTGGGTCGCGCTGCTCAAGATCATCTCCGCCTCGTCTGCGCGCCGCTGGTAACCGGCCGCACGCACCTGGCAAGCGGGGCACCCCACGGGCGTGTCTCCTGCGGCTGCAACCAGGTCATGATGGCTCGGAAAATGACTCTGCCACGCGGATGAAAACCCAGGTCGCCATCTAAACTGGTCGTTTGCCCACGGAAGGAACCACAATGAGCATGGAAGGCGCGGCCTGGAGCTCGCTCCACAAGATTTCTCGCGCCCGGGAGGGCAAGCACGGCTTCTCCCGTGAGTCCGTGCGACGGATCATGAGGTTTGCGGTGCCCTACCGGTCCAAGCTGCTGATCTTCATCGCCCTCTCAGTCGTTGGAGCTTTCCTCGCGGTCGCGACACCGGTACTCGCCGGCCAAGTGGTCGACGTCATCGTCGCCCAGGGCGGGGTCACCACCATCGTGTGGATCGCCGTTGTCATCGCCCTCGTAGCCGTGGCCGACGCCGCAGTGTCCCTGGTGACGCGCTGGTACTCGGCGCGGATCGGCGAAGGCGTGATCCTCGACCTCCGCACCGCCGTCTTCAACCACGTGCAGAAGATGCCGATCGCGTTCTTCACCCGCACACGCACGGGCGCCCTCGTGAGCCGCCTTAACAACGATGTGATCGGAGCTCAGCAGGCCTTCAGCGGCACGCTTTCCGGCGTGGTCACGAACCTCGTGGCGCTGATCCTCACCCTGATCGTCATGCTCAGCACCTCATGGCTCGTGACGGTCCTCGCCGTGATCATGCTCCCCATCTTCCTGGTCCCCGCGCGCCGCATGGGCAGCCGCCTCGCCGCGCTGCGCCGCGAGGCCGCCGACCACAACTCCGCCATGAGCACACAGATGACCGAGCGCTTCTCGGCGCCCGGCGCCACCCTCGTCAAGCTGTTCGGCCGGCCCGACGAGGAGGCCGAGGAGTTCCGCGTGCGCGCCGCCCGTGTCCGCGACATCGGGGTCCGGGCCGCGATGCTGCAGTTCGTCTTCTTCACCGCACTGATGCTCGTCTCCGCCCTCGCCCTCGCGCTCGTGTATGGGCTCGGCGGCTTCCTCGCACTTGCCGGCCAGCTGAATACTGGTGACGTGGTCACCCTGGCGCTGCTCCTCACCCGCCTCTACGCGCCGCTGACCGGCCTCGCAAACGCACGGGTAGAGATCATGAGCGCGGTGGTCAGCTTCGAGCGCGTCTTCGAAGTGCTGGACCTCGACCCGCTCATCAAGGAGAAGCCCGACGCCGTCGCCGTCCCCCTAGGCCAGGTGGCCGTCGAATTCGACAACGTCCGCTTCGCCTACCCGTCCGCAGACAAAGTGTCCCTCGCCTCTCTCGAGGAGGTTGCCACGCTGGACACCCGCGGCGGCGAGGAGGTGCTGCACGGCGTGTCCTTCAGGATCGAGCCGGGGCAGACTGTTGCCCTCGTTGGCACGTCCGGCGCCGGAAAGTCCACGATTGCGCAGCTCCTCTCGCGCCTCTATGACGTCGACAGCGGCGCCGTGCGCCTCGCGGGCACGGATGTCCGCGATGTCACCTTCGCCTCCATGCGGCACACCCTGGGCATGGTCACACAGGACGGCCACCTGTTCCACGAGACCATCCTCTCCAATCTGCGCCTTGCGAGGCCGGAGGCGTCCGACGACGAGGTGTGGGACGCCGTCCGCCGTGCGCGGCTCGAGCCTCTCATCAGGTCCCTGCCGGACCAGCTGGACACCATGGTGGGAGAGCGTGGCTACCGACTGTCCGGGGGTGAGCGCCAGCGGATGACCATCGCGAGGCTCCTGCTCGCCCAGCCGCGCGTCGTCATCCTCGACGAGGCGACGGCGGCGCTGGACTCGACGTCAGAGGCCGCCGTGCAGGCGGCGCTCAGCGAGGCGCTCGCGGGCCGGACCGCGATGGTGATCGCACACCGCCTCTCCACCATCCGCAGCGCAGACCTGATCCTCGTGGTTGAGGACGGCTCGATCGTGGAGCGTGGTACGCACGAGGAACTGCTGGCGGTCGGTGGGCGGTACGAGGAATTGCACCGGACCCAGTTCGCCATGCACAAGAACCCTGCGGTCGAGGAAGCGCTCAGCCCGCTCAGTCGTTGAGGAGGACAGATGCCTGTTTTCCAGGATCCCGTCGCCGCTGCGGACACAGCCAACGAAGCGATCCGCGCGTCGGCGTGCTCCACGGCATCCGCTATGTCGTGCCTTGGAGCACCCCGAACACAATCCGGCGTCCTAGCCGTCGGCGCCAGTCACAGGTTCAGGAATGCGAGCTGGATCGCTGACAGGGCCTCCGAAGCACCTGCTGAGTGCTCAACGGTCGCTCACCTCGGCGGCGGGCTCAGTGACGACATCAGCGACGGGGACTCGCTGGCCTTTGGTCTTAAGGAGGCTGGCGGCGGTGGCCACCGCAACCGTGGTCCCGATGAATACGAGCGAGAACCAGATCGGGATGTCGAAGGCCCACGGCACGGGCTGGCCACCGTTGATGAACGGCAGTTCGTTCACCTTAAGCGCGTGCAACACGAGCTTCACTCCGATGAAGGCCAGGATCACTGCGAGTCCCTGGGCCAAGTAGATCAGGCGCTGCAACAGGCCGCCGATGAGAAAGTACAGTTGGCGCAGACCCATCAGCGCGAAGGCATTCGCGGTGAAGACGATGTACGCCTCGTCGGTGAGGCCGAAGATCGCTGGGATCGAGTCGACCGCGAAGATCAGGTCGACAAAGGCTATCGCGACAAGCACGAGCAGCATGGGGGTCACGAAGCGGCGGCCGTCTTTCATGACCGTGAGTTTGTCTCCGTGATACTCGTCGGTCACGGAAAGGTGACGCCTGACAAACCCCATGAGACGGCCATTGGCCGGGTTCGACTCGCCATGCGTAAAGGCCTGGCGGTAAGCCAGCAACAGGAGCAGTGCGCCGAAAAGGTAGAAGATCCACGAGAAGTTCGCGATCAGGGTCGCGCCGACCGCGATGAATATTCCGCGCATGACAAGTGCGAGCGCGATGCCGATCAGCAAGACCTTCTGCTGATAGGCACGCGGGACGGCGAAGGCCGTCATGACGAGCAAGAACACGAAAAGGTTGTCGATCGAGAGAGCCTTTTCGGTCAGATAGCCGGCGAAGTACTCGCCGCCGAAGGTCCACCCGGAGACGATGCCGATGCCGACACCGAAAAGCAATGCCAGGCCGATGTAGAAGGCCGACCACCGGGCGGACTCACGGATCGACGGCTCGTGCGGCACTCGCACATGGGCGAAGAATTCGAATACGAAGAAAGCTATCGTGACGACGATAGTGATGGTCCAGACGAGCAGGGACACGTCCACTAGGGGATCCAATCTTGACGTTGATTATGCGCCAAGGTCTTTTCCATTCCCGCGAACGAGAACCGGCGGCCCGGGATGCGCCCTGCATCCGTAATGACGAGCCAACCGTGTCGGAATACTCCCCTTGCTCATTTGAGGGTACGGGTATCACCTGCCCAGAGTCTGGGGATTCGCCGAAGGTGTCACCTCAAAGCTCGGTGACCATCTCGACGCCCTGGGGCTCTCCAGCGCATTGTCGAAAGCGGATGCTCTGGTCACGGCGGGCGTCCGAGCTCGAAATCTGAAAGATTTAGCCGCTAAATTATTTCCATGACCGTGATCAGCATCTTTGGGGCGACAGGCAGAACTGGCAGCCGCGTTCTCATCCGCGCGCTCGATGCGGGCTTGGAGGTACGCGCGCTCGTCCGGGACCCTGGCAAGCTGACGACATCGTCGCCGCGACTCACGGTTATCCGGGGAGACGTCCTTGACGACGCAGCTGTAGATCGAATGGTGCGGGGCTCGGATGCTGTGCTCAGCCTCTTCGGGCAGGTGAAGGGCTCGCCTCACACGTTGCAGACCAAAGGAACGGCGCTGATTGTGGCGGCGATGGAGCGCCACGGTGTGACTCGCGTCGTAACCCTTTCAGGTGGAGGGCTCCCGGCGCCTTCCGACCGTCCCGGTGTGCCCGACACGGTCATCCGCTTCTTACTCAAGACACTCGCCGGTCATGTGTTGGCCGATGCCAAGGGTCACCTAGCCGTACTTGAGTCCTCCGGACTGGACTGGACAGTCGTTCGCGGCCCGCGCCTCACCGACAAGCCGGGAAGGGGCTCGTACCGGGTCGGATGGGTCGGGGTGAACGCCAGCACGCAGATCAGCCGTGACGACCTGGCCGACTTCATCCTCACGCAGATCGATGACCGCACCTACACTCCTTCATGCAGAACTTGTCGACAACGTACGCCGGACCGATCCGTGAGCGTGGCGAGATTTTTGTCCCCGCCGGCCGGCCCCGGACCGCGTTCATCGACGCCCGCGATGTCGGCCGGGCCGCTGCGGCGACCCTCACCCATCCCGGGCACATCGAAAAGGCGTACACGCTGTCAGGTCCACAGAGCTTGAGCTACCACGAAGTGGCCGAGACCGGCGGCGCCATCACGTTTCCGAACTTTGCGGTGGGGTCGCTGTTTTGGCAGATTTTCGCCGATTCCGGCTTCTTCGACGTGGACCTGCCGCTCGCGCAGTGGACCCAGGCGGACCTCGGTCAGTTCCCTCGTCCTCGGCTCGATTCCACGAACCGCCGATCTTGTCGTCATCGACCAGACACCGATCAAAGGCTCACGACGGTCGAATCCGGTGGTCGACCTCGGCCCCGGCGCCGGCCACGACGGCGGCCGCGTCGTCTACGAGGGACCTCCCGCCGACATGCCGACCGACGGGGAACCCCTCACCGGACGCCACCTTCACTGATCCCGCTGACTCTGATGCCAAGAGAAACACCGAGGACCGTGCGATGAGCCCAGACCCGCACTCCGCACCGGTGCCGACCAGTGCCTGGTTGGCCGACGACCTCGCCCGAGAGCGTGGTCGAGTCGAGATATTCAACTCGACCCGTCCCGGCGGTCTGGATGGCTGGACCATGGACCTCGAACAATACGAGCTTGTGCGAGCTTGTGCGAGCGCACATTCTCGCGGTCCTCGCGCTCCCAGACCGCTCGGACGGTACCGTCTTACTCAAGGACCTTGTTGCCTCCACTCAGAACGAGCTGGGTGCCCACGCCGCTTTTCCCCACGGCAGGCTGCGCAATTATTGCACCTACGTGAAGGTTGACCTCGAGGCACGGGGAATCATCGAACGGATCCCGGGCAGCAGCCCGCAACGCATCCGCTTGGTGAACACACCGTCTGCCTAGAGCCCGGCAGCGTTCGCTTCAGCGCGACATCTAACCGAGCGCAACGACCAGCCTGACCGCAGCGGACGTCCGAACCGCCGCCCACAAGGCAGGGGGGCGGATGCCGGCACGACTCCGGTCAGGGCCGAAACCTCACCGATGCGCAAAATCCCGCGCGATGTGACGCTTGCCCCGAGGGAACGATTTGGAACCTCGCCTTCTGGGACGGAACCACCGTGATCTGGCCCGAAGCGGACATCCTCCAGGGCGTGACGATGCAGATCCTGCAGCGCCAACTCAGTATCCTCGGCGCCGCCCAGACAACCCGCCCCATCCGGCACGAGAGATCACTCGGCAAGCTCGCCGGCGTCGTGATGAATTCCTGGACCCCAGGAATCGCAGTCACCCGGATCGGGGAACGCCAGTTGGCATCAGACGACGACTTCACCCGCCTGCTTCACGCTGCGTACGAGCAGGAACGTCTGGAACTTATCTGAGCTGAAGCCGAAGGACGTCCAACACGAGTGGCAGGGCGGTAACGCCGCCGTCGGCGAGGAAATGCCCTGCGCCCGGCTGAATGGCAACTTCTGCGTCGAGCCGGTGCGCCAGCTGCTCCGATGCTGACGGCGGGACGAACGCGTCGTTGTCCGAGCGGATAACCACGCGCACACCGATGTTCGGCACGAGAAGTTCCGCGTGGACATCCGCTGTGAGAAATGCATCAAGCAGGGGCAGCGCTGCGAGGGGGCCGGTGAACCCCGATACCAGCACGAGCCCGCCCAGACGCCACTCGCCGGCAATGGCGGCAAGCACGCGCAGCGCGGTGATGCCACCGAGCGAGTGCGTAACGACCCAGGTGCTCGCATCCGGCGTTCCGAGCGCGGATCGCACCGCGCTCTCCCACGCGCTCGTCTGCGGATCGTTCGGAGTCGGCAGGTCAACCACGATCGCCTCGATCCCAGAGTCGGCAAGCGAATCACGCAGCCACGGGAACCAGTGCGAGACTGCGGTAGCGCCGTACCCCGGCACGATGACGATGCGGCGGATGGAATGCGCATCTTCGAGAGTTGTTGAAGTCTTCATAGACGTCACCGTAAGGCGTGACACTGACGTGAGGGTCAAGCGGAAAGGTGTGACGCCATGAGAATCGGCGAACTGTCCCATCAGAGTGGCGTTAGCCGACGGGCGTTGCGCTACTACGAGGAACAAGGCCTCCTCGTGCCGCAGCGGGGATGCAACGGATACCGCGAGTACGCCGAGGATGCCGCTCTGATCGTCTCGCAGATCAAGGGTCTCTACCTCTCCGGGCTCAACTCCGAGGCCATTCGGCGCTACCTCCCGTGCGCGCGCGGCCAAACGCCTCAGCTTGAGATGTGTGCTGAACTTCGCGCCGACCTCCTCGAGCGCGCGGCTGCCCTTGACGACGACGCCCGGACCGCAGCCCGACAGCGAGATATTCTCTTGGGGCATTTGTCGTAGCCGCTACTGGAACAAGGACTTCAGCGCATCGATTTGCCGGTTCACGCCGTCGATGGGTACATCCTCAAGCGTGAGACCGTTCAAGCGGATTGTCGTGCAGTTTGCGGATCAGGCCACCGAAGAGGAGCCGGGCCGCCGCTGTCATGGGTTTGCGCGCTGTCTGGTCTGCCACACCTGACCTGAAGCTCAGCGGGGTGACGGCCGTGCGGACGCTGTCCCGCCTCAACCGGATGGCGAAGGGCAAGGACACGACCTTCGTGCTCGACTCAGGCACGAATTTTGAGTCGATGGTCGCCGAGGCCCTGAACAGCGATACCACGCTTGCCAAGATCATCGAGCTGATCGGGCGCGCGCTGTGCCGCGATGGGCGCGAGGCCGCTGAAGTACGACAGCGGGAATGTCGGGCAGCAAGAAGTCGGGACCGTCGGAATCATCGTCGATCTCGTGCCCGAGGATCATGTGCGCCAGTGCTTGCAGCACGAACTGCTGCCGATGGACGGAACCACTGCGGGCGTGCACGATCAGGTCCTCGGCATCCGTCGTGAGCAACACGGCGCACAATCCGTCGTGATCGCTTGAGATCTATCAGCCCGACGACGTCGAAGTAGGCAGCGAGGCCCTCGAACAGCGGAGCGTCTTGCACGTATCGATGGCCGTTCACGATGTACGTCCAGCGTGACCGTGAGAGGTTCGTGCCGCGTTGCTTCAGAAACTCGGCGATCTGGGTATACGTCGGTTCGCTACCCGACTCGGCCACCGCGACGTCGAAGAGCAGCCGCAGTCGCTTCGCGAGATCCTCCGCGGCTGTCCTTTTCTCATCCTCGGTCATGGCAGACCCTCTTTGGGCTTCTGGGGTGAAGACAACCGGGTACTTTCCCTTGTGGGCGGAACGCTCCGCAGCGAGCCGATTGCGCACGTGGGCTGCGTTGACGGCACGCGAGGAATCAGCGGCAAGCGCGTCGCACGCCTCGCCGACTCCGGTGCGCAGCCGCTCTTCGACCGCCCGGTCCCGGGCGAACAGAACTCGCAGACCATCACGAATGGCTTCGCTCTCGCTGGCGTACTCCCCCGATTGCACTCGTGCCCGCAAGGCGTCGGCCATCTCGTTGGGAAAGGTGATGCTCAACTGTCGTGTGGTCCGCATGATCGGCCTCCGAGCCTTGATAGGACTGAATCCTATGCAGCCTTCCCGTCGTTGTCTTTCCAAGATGGCAAGTGTAAGGTTGCCGATATGGAAAACAGCAAGGGGACCGCACCGATCAACCGAGATGACGCCCAGACCCAGCTCGACTCGTTGGCCGGTGATCGCGCGTGGTCGGGAGCGCGAGCGGCTGCTCCCTGGTGGTTGATCGTGCTGCACGGGGTGAGCGTCGCGGGGTGGACGCTGTCCTTCGGTCTCGGCAATTGGCAGGCGATGGGCTTCGTCGTGAGCGCCCTGGCGTTCGTGGGCCTCGGCCTGATCCGCCCGTGGATAACACGCAATCACGCAGAACCCTGGGCGACATCCCGACGGGCGGGCGTTCCTGGAATTATTCAGATCCTCATCGCGGCCGTCATCATCGCGGTCGGGGTGATTGCCTACGACCGGTTGGGTGTCGAATGGGCGCTGTGGCCTGCGGCGATTCTGGCCGGAAGCACGACGGTGTTCTTCGGGATGCGGATGGAGCGAGCCCTCTCGCGCGACGTTGCGGAGGGGAACTGACGGTGTCCGGCGCCGTTTCTCGCTTCGACGAAACCATCCACGGGGTCGTTCGGCTCCGCATCTGCGGAATGCTCGCCCGGCTGGGCGCCACCGACTTCTCGGTCATCCGTGACGCACTCGAGGTGAGTGACCCGACCCTCAGCAAGCACCTGAAGCAGCTGGAGCAGGTCGGATACGTCCGCCTGCATAAAGGCCTCACCCTCGGTGGGCGCACGAAGACCTGGGCAGAGATGACGGATGCCGGCCAGGTCGCCTTCGAGGGGCACGTCGCCTTTTTGCGCGAGGTCACGAGCGACTGATCGACGGTGAGATCGATCATGACAATCGCAAAAGCTGCACAGATGCGGCAGATCCAAAGAGCTACCTCGTGAAGTGTGACCCGACGCCCAGCGTGCTGGGTCTCAGTCAAGAACGCGCCATTCGCGTACGAACTCATCGACGGTCTTGGTTTCGAGGTCGCGACGCACGGTGTCCAAGAGGACGTGGGGGTCGCCGACGTCAGTGGCAGTGCGGAGAACCTCGGCCCCGCAAATGACGGTCGGCAGGCGTCCCGTGTCAGCGGCTTGTAGCCATCAGAGCGGGCCGCGCCCTATTGTTGGCGAGTGAGCGAAGATTCGCGGGTCCTCGATCCGGTTACGCAGGTTGAACTACCGGTGCCTGCATACGGCACTCCGGAACGAGCAATTCGCCGGGCCGCTCTAAAAAGAGACGGACTTCTGCGGGCGATTCGGTTCTATCCCGATTACACGCATCCATGGCCGTTATGGGACGAAAGCGGTGACGTTTCCGCGGAGGATCTCGGGCTCAGCGATGCACTTCGGGAAGACCTACTTCGCTGGGGCGACGAGTGGGATACGACGTACCGGCATGACACCGGCTGGCCGAGTGTCGCTGCGCGGGATGTGTGGATGAACGAAGGGGATGACCTTGCCGAACGTGTCCAGCGTGAGGTCTGGGACATCGCCGAGGTGAGAGCCGAACACCGGGGATTCCAGGAATTTCGACCGTGACGCGAAAGCCACTCACCGTGGTTTCCCCGCGAGGGGAACCTCCAGCGCGACGGATCCGCGGCCACACCACCGCGGGACCGAGCGAGCCGATGACGTGTCACTTCGGAACCCAGGTGACTCCACTCAGCTTGACATTCCGCGTGCTTCGGGAGCAGTCAGGGCGCGCGCAGGGCGGGATGGGAGGGGCCGTCGGGCTGCTCGCTGGAGAGCGCCAGGTTGACGAACGCTTGCACCGCGGCCGACGCGCGCCGCTTGCGGGACGCGGCGAGGTAGACGGTGAAGTCGGGCACGGTGCCCACGGGGATGCGGCGCACGTTGAGGGCGGCCTGGGCGGCGAATTCGGGCAATAGGGCCACGCCCAGGCCGTTGGTGACATACTCCGCGGCGGTACCGATGTCGGAGACCTCGATCATCACCCGGCGCTCCACCCCTGCGGCGGCGAACGCGTCGTCCACGATCTGCCGGCTCGCATAGCCAGGCGGCAGGTCGATGAACTCCTCGTCGCCCAGCGCGGCAAGGTCCACGCCCGCGGCGGCGGCCAGCGGATGCCCGGCGGGCACCACCAGCACCATCGGGGAGGAGGCGATCGGCATCACCGACAACATCGCCGGGACGGGCCCGCTCAGCGCCAGGAAGGCGAGGTCGAGTTCGCCGCTGGCCAGCTCGTCCACGAGGTCGGCCGACCCGCGCCGGGCCGCGCGCAACCGCACGCTCACCCCGGGGTGCCCGGTGCGGAAGAGACCGAGCAGCCGGGGCGAGTTCACGAGCGTCACCGACGTCATCAGACCGATCACGATGGACCCGGTGATGGCGTGGGTGGACTGCTGGGCCACATCGCGCACCTCGTTCACCGCGTCGAGGGCCTCTCGCACCTTGGGCAGCAGCAGCTCGCCGGTGGAGGTCAATCGGATCTGCCGGCGGCTGCGGTCGAAGAGTTCCACGCCGAGCTCACTCTCGAGTGAGCGCACCCCTGCCGAGACCGCGGACTGGGCAATCGTGAGCCGTTCGGCAGCCCGGGTGAAGTTGAGCTCGCCGGCGACGGCGCTGAAGAATTCAAGCTGGCGAAGGTCCATCCGCTAATTATCTCATTGACAGATCGTTGCTATCCACAATCGACGTTGTTTCTTATCGGTCAAGGAGGGACGATTAGTGCAGACGCCGGCTCGACCGGCACTCGGGAGGCATCACATGGCACAGACGACACCAGCACTGGACACCAACGCTCAGCAGGCATCCGGCAGCGTCGCTGCCCCGGCGGGCACGCCCGCCGCCTTCGGTCTCGGTGACCTCGGTTCGCCCCGCCGGGCGGCCGACCGCGTCGTCGAATGCCTGGAGGCCTACGGCGTGAAGTGGATCTTCGGCGTCCCCGGTGCCAAGATCGACCCGGTCTACGACGCCCTCCTCGACGGCGGTCCCCAGATGATCGTGGTGCGCCACGAACAGAACGCCGCCTTCATGGCCGCCGCCGTCGGTCGCCTGACCGGAGAACCGGGCGTCGTGCTTGTCACCAGCGGTCCCGGCACGTCAAACCTCGCCACCGGGCTGCTCACCGCCACCACCGAGGGCGACCCGCTGGTGGCCATCTGCGGCGCGGTCTCCCGCGGCGACCGGCTCAAGCGCACCCACCAGGCGATGGATGCCGTGGGCATGCTCTCGGCCGTCACCAAGTCGGCAGGCGAGGTAGGCATGGCCGACAACGTGCCGGAGGCCATCGCCAACGCCTTCCGCCAGGCCGCCGAGGAGCCCAAGGGCGCCGCCGCGGTTGTCCTGCCCTACGACGTGCTCACCGACTCCACCGCGGTGTCGATGAAGACGGTGCACTGGGCGCCGCGGTTGGGCGCCGCCCCGGCCGAGAGCATCACCCGTGCCGCCGAGCTGCTCAAGCAGGCGCGACTCCCGGTGATCCTCGCCGGTGCCCGCTCCGGGTCCGACCGCGCCGTCACTGCCTTGCACCGCCTGCTCGGCGCCGCGCAGCTGCCCGTGGTCGAAACCTTCCAGGCCGCCGGTGTGCTCTCCCATGAACTCGAGGAGCACTACCTCGGCCGGGTGGGCCTGTTCCGCAACCAGCCCGGCGACGTGCTGCTGCACAAGGCTGACCTGATCCTGGCCATCGGCTACGACTTCGTGGAGTACGAACCGTCCAAGTGGAACAAAGACCACCTGCGCCGCATCATCCACCTCGACGAGCTATCGGCGGACCTCGATGACTACTACCGGCCCACGGTGGAGCTGCGTGGCGACGTGGCGGAGACCATAGATGCGCTCGCCCGACAGATCGACGGCCTCACCCTGTCGGAGTCGGCGTCCGCCGTCGTGGCCACCGAACGTGCCCGCCTGGCCGAGGCCGACAACCCGCTGCCAGACCACGACGAGCTGGAGGGTGTGCACCCGGCCGAGCTGACCCTCATGATGCGGGCTCTGCTGCCCGACGACACCACCGTGCTCTGCGATGTGGGCTCGCACTACATTTACATGGCCCGGCACTTCCGCACCTATCACCCGCGTACCCTGCTATTTTCCAACGGCCAGCAGACCCTGGGTGTTGCCCTGCCCTGGGCGATCGCCGCGTCCCTGGTGCGCCCCGGCACCCCGGTGGTCTCGGTGTCCGGCGACGGCGGCTTCCTCTACTCCGCGATGGAGTTGGAGACCGCGGTGCGGCTGGGTTCCACCTTCACCCACATCATCTTCAACGACGGCACCTACGACATGGTCGGTTTCCAGCAGCAGGGCAAGTACGGCCGCACATCCGGCGTGCAGCTCGGCGACTACGACGCCGTGCAATACGCCGAATCGTTCGGCGCCCACGGCTACCGGGTCACCCACCTCGGCGATTTCGCCGGCGTGCTGGCACAGGCCATGAACGAAGACGGACCGAGCGTCATCGACGTGCGCGTCGACTACCGCAACAACAGGGATGAGCTCATGGCTGATCTGGAAAGCGACGTACTGCAATGAGCGACACAACCGCAGCCGAGTTCACCGGATCCCGGCACGAGATCTTCCAGACCAGCCTGATGAGCGCCCTGCTCGACGGCGTTTATGAGGGCGAGATGACGGTGCGCGACCTGCTCCAGCACGGCAGCTTCGGCATCGGCACCTTCAACGGGCTTGACGGCGAGATGCTCATCCTCAATGGCACCTGTTACCAATTGCGTGCCGACGGCGGCGTGAACAAGGCCGACCTGGGCGCGCACACGCCGTATGCCGTGGTGACCAACTTCGTGCCGCATATCGAGAGCGAGCTGCCCGCCAACGTGCTCCGCACCGAGGCGAGCGACTTCATCGACCACATGACGGCATCCGAGAACTACATGTACGCGCTGCGCATCGACGGGGATTTTGAGTGGATCCGCATGCGCACTGTCGTCAAGCAGCAGAAGCCATACCGCCCCATGGTGGAGGCGACTGACGAAGACGCCATCGTCGAGCTGCGCAACGTCACCGGTTCCATCGTCGGCTTCCGCACCCCGCTCTACGAGCAGGGTATCGGCGTGCCAGGCTGCCACGCGCACTTCATTACCGACGACCGCACGGGCGGCGGCCACGTGTTGGACTTTAAGCTGCGATCCGGCAGTGCGGCCCTCTGCCTCGGCACCGATCTGCGCCTGCAGCTGCCGCTGACGGATGCGTTCCGCGAAGCCAACCTGTCGCCGGAAGACCTCGCCCGCCAGCTGGCCAAGACGGAGCAGCACGCCTGACCGCTGCCGGCGCGAGCCCGGAGGCTGAGCCCGAGCCACGGATGCGCGTCAGAGGCCGGTCCCAGCGATCGCGTCGGGGTGGCGCACCTCCTCTGTGAAGGCCCGCAGGGAGGGGATATTTTGTATATAAACAATGGATGCATCAAGTCTTGCCCTTTCGGTGCAGACAAGAAACCCTGATCAGATCAAAAAATAAAATAGGGCGACCGGGACTCGAACCCGGGACCGACGGTTTGTGGCTGCACAAAATTCGGCCCAGTAACCACTCCGGTGACGCCTCGATTTTTCTGGGGATATTTCGCTCTGATCACGATTTACTTTCTGCTGTGCTCTTTTGTTTCAGCGTGGCATCTCGGTCCGACTCACGCAGTTTCGACGCAATAAACGGTGAATAAAGGTGCGCGGTTCAAGTCCGTCGTCGTGGACGATGAGCCGAGCGCTCGTCACGTTCGTGTCATGAGCCTAGGCCGACGGACTGATCGGCGAAAGAGTAACTCGACGACGTAGCAGACGAGCGTTTTCAGCCCCAGCTCAGACCACGGAGGCGCATGGCCGCCAGAACAGCTGGATGCTCAGGTCGAAGTTCCTCCACGACGATGTTGCTCAGCTGGGCACTGCCGGCGTCATCCGTCTGATCGTGCCAGCCCATCGGGCTGTCTCCTCACTGGTGTTTCCGACCTGATGCGCTGGATGTGGCTCTGTCGGGAGTGGCGGCGATGCAACGAATTGCCGCTACGCGGGGTCGACAAGGGCGCCGTCATCCTCGTCGCTCCAGGACTCAACAAGCGTGATTCGCCCGCGCGAATCGCGAATCGAAAGCACGAGCGCAATGATCGCGGTCGCGATTCCGACAACGCCCAGGGGATTTGCGATACCAATAGCGATGCCCAACCCAGGCTCTGTGTTTCCGCTGATGATCGTCTGCAAACCGCGAGGTGTTGAATCGGGAAGCGTAAGTCCCAGCAAGATTCCGCTCACGACTGATGCAAGGAGAAAAACGTATGTTAGCGCGCGAGTTTCGAACCCTCGACGAGCCGTGCGTCCTACCGCGACCCCCGTGAACACCAGCAGGGCGGCGAAAATCACACCCAGCGTTGACGCGTAGATAATGGTGAGGTCGCCACCGATCCCAAAGAGGTGGCGGCCGAAAGAAATCCACGTGGCCACCGCGATACCAGCGACCACGACCACACCACCTGTGCGCCCTGAGCGCGCGGCACCAGGCGTCGCGCGAACTCGAATTACGCTGTACGTCATCACGCGCTCTCAATCACTGTGCTCGCCACAATCGTAGCCATGGAAGTGCGTTCGCGAGCGTCCTTCTAGAGCTGAACAAGCCCCGCGAACCGCGAAATGGATGCCGGTTCTGCGCACTATTGCCCCAGGCACGGGGAACGCGGTGAGCAGCAAGCTGGCCATGTGGCCACCGACGATACGGACATCGTCAATCTGCTGAGTGATCTCCGTGACGTCGGCAAGAGCGCGGAATGCCGCGTCGTCGGCGTTCGATGTCGCCACCGTCGCGATTCGTCGACGAATCATGAAACCCAGCCTGACAGAACCGTCTGCCGGATCTTGTTGACCGCGTGAAGACTTGGTGGACGTCTCGTGCTCAAGTGGACATGACGTTGGTGAAGGATCGTTCCAGTAGAGGAGAAACCCATGAGCCACGACGTCGAAGAGCACACGATTGAGCCCGACCCGCAGGTCGCGGCGTGGCTGCAACAGGCAGCCCCCCGCGTCCCGGCGGATGACGACCCGTTAGCCGAGCACGTGGACGCGATGGCCGTCGCTACGACGCGGAAGCCGCAGAACGCCTCACGGCGCAGACAAGGAATCGTCGCCGCGCTCGGGTGGGGAACCTCCTGCGGACTTTTGGACGTCGCGTCACCGGTGTTGGAAATTACGCGTGGACGAGCGACGTGGCGTAGTTTCTGTACTGATGCGTTGCATCGGGCGGTTCCTCGGTCGGGAGCGGCAGCGGTGGCGGTGGCGGTGGCATTCTCGCCCTGCGCGAGGAGTTTGTTATGCCCAGTCCGGGGATCCTCGTGCCGAGTGATCGTTTCGAGTGCATCCGGACATGTCTGTAGTAACGCACCCTTCAGACTTGGAGCCACACATGAACGCAACAGACCCACTCGACGTGATGCTCGGCCATTCATCACCAGAGACGGTGACGATCACGGCCGAGGTCCAGCGCGACCTCGCGGTGATGAACCGGGCAGCGGCACGTGAAGTCGCAACTAAAGCTCCGTCTCGCTGGACCACGAGTCTGGTCGTCGGATTCGGTCTCGCCCTCGCTTTGACGGGTACGGCCGGCGCTGCCACCGCTACCGGCGTCTTCGCGTGGCTGCCCTGGGCTGAGAATCCTGACATGGTCTACGCGTTCGTGCTTCCCAGCGGCCGAGCCTGTGAGGGACGCATCGCCCTCCAGCACGAGGCCGCTGCCGGAAACTGGGACGCGTTCGTTGAATCGATGGGCGCTCTGGAGGTTGACCCCGCCGATATCGAACAGGTCGCAATGGAGCTCCGCAACGACTCTCTGGTCGTGGTCACCGATGACGGCACTATCGAAGACCGACCTCCCGGATCCGTACCCCAGACGGATGACGGCACCTACGCCGCCGCCAACCTGGTCGCTGTGAAAATGGCCATGACACGATTGTCAGCGACAACCGGTGTGGTCGTCTCCGACCTGCAAGTCCAGTGCGCCACCGTCGCACCGTGAACGCCCGCCAAAAAGCCAAACAGCTGACGAATGTCCTCGACCAATGCGCTGGAGACGTGCTGCGGTACTTGCAACGCCGAGTCGGGCCCGACGACGCCGCCGATCTCCTCGGCGACACCATGATGGTCGCCTGGCGACGGGTGAACCTCCTTCCCGACGACGCGGAAGGTGCCCGGATGTGGATCTTCGGTCTCGCCCGGGGAACCCTCCTCAACCATTCCCGTGGTGAACGACGTCGCCTCGCCCTGACCGAAAAAATTCGAACCCACGTCATGTCGGCCCCGACCGCGCCGGCAGCCGACGAGGGCAGCGACGTGCGGGACGCTCTCTCACAACTCAGCCCCGAACTTCGCGAAATCGTTCAGCTCGTCCATTGGGAAGGCTTCACCCTCGCTCAAGCCGCCCAGATAGTCGGGATTCCCGCACCGACGGCGCGCGGACGGTACTCACGTGCCAAGGACGAACTGCGGGTCGCACTCGGGGTGATCGCATGCACCTCCACCAGCACGTCCTAGCAGCGCACGGCAAGCGGAATAACCCGAGGGGCTGACGTTGCGTCGCGCGGCGGTCGCATAGATCACGCCCTCTGGATAGATCACGCCCTCTGGCTCGATTTCGTATTCCATATGCTCGAATACGGCGATGATCGGGAAAGCATTCAACTTCTGGGCGTCGTTGCGTTGACATCGTCGTAGCAACCGAGTTCGGCACGCGGAGGCCGGCGCGGTGCGCACGAAGTTCTGATGCGAGCGAGGGCACCAGATGACGAGAGGATGGGGGGGGAATGAATACCGAAGCATCGGCGCTGTCCGCGTTCGCGGGTCGTGGAGCGGTGACTTTGCTGGAGACCGACAGCACGAATCAAGCGATGTTGCTCGAGTGGATAGACGGCCCAGCACTGTGCACGATGACTGACAAAGGCGCCGCGATGGCGATTGCCGGACGGCTCAGTCACGAGTTGACTTTTGCGACTCCGCCGACCGGTGCACCCAGCCTCGCCACGCAGGCATCGGGTTGGTCGGCGCAACTGCGCGCACAGCATGAGATCGCACAGCAATCTCCCCCCTGGATCAAGAGATCATCCGGCTGGTGCACTGGGACGGCCTCAGCCTCAAGGAAGTCAGCCAACACCTCTCACCGCCCAGCGGAACCATCCGCAGCCGCTACCACCGCGCGCGCCGCCGGCTTCGCGAGGAACTGGATGATGCCGCACACAAGCCTTCGAACCAGCCCCTGCCGTAGGTTCTTCCCCGCAAGCGCCAAAACGCGAACGGTCGCGTCTGAGCCCTCGTAAGAGAAACTCACACCGGGAACCCTAACGGGGACGGTGCACCAGCAAATCGCTGGCGAGCATGATCGACAATAGTGTGTGTCACACACTACCGTTAGTGGCATGACCGATCGCGTATCCCTCGACACCCATCTGCAGGAGGTGCGCCGGGGAACCGTGGTGCTTGGCTGTTTGCAGATCCTTCAGACCCCGGGCTACGGCTACAAGCTCCTCGAAGAGCTCGCTCAGCGCGGTTTCACCACGGATGCCAACACGCTCTATCCGCTGTTACGTCGGCTCGAAAAGCAGGGCTACCTGACTAGCGAATGGAACACCGATGAGGCCAGGCCACGGAAGTTCTATCGCACGTCCGACGCCGGCACCTCTCTCGCTACGACCCTCACTGCCGAATGGCGATCGCTCTCCACCGCGATCGCGTCCCTCACTGCATCGGAGAACTGAAATGACCACCACACTCACCCATCGCTACATCGCCGCGTCGACGAAGAACCTCGGCGCAGCGTCGGAGAGTGACGTTCGGGCCGAGCTCGAAGGCTCCATCGCTGACGCAATCGACGCGCGCGTCGAACAAGGCATAGAACGAACGGATGCCGAACGTGCAGTGTTGACCGAGCTCGGCGACCCCGCAATCCTCGCCGCCGGCTACGCCGACCGGCCACTGCACCTCATCGGCCCACGGCACTACCTCACCTGGCTGCGGCTACTCGGGATCCTTCTCGCAACAGTTCCGCCGATCACCTTCATCGGTGCCGCCCTGGTGGAATCCCTCTCGAACGATTCCATCGGTGAGATCATCGCCGCTGGTATCACCGCGGGCCTCTCCGCCGCGATGCATGTCGCATTCTGGGTGACCGTCGTCTTCGCCGTCCTGGAGCGCCTCGGTGCCGCCACCAGAGGTCACTGGAATGTGGATCGCCTGCCAGATTATCCACGTAGCAATGTCGACCGCGCCAGCTCCATTGCCTCGCTCTCCGGCCTTACTCTCTTGGCGGTAGCAGTGTGCTGGGATAGCTTCATCGGCTTTGCGCGGCTGGACGCCGAACCAATCGCGATCCTCAACCCCGATCTGTGGCCCTGGGCGATAAGTGGCCTGTTCACCTTGATAGCGGCACGAGCAGTTTTGTCAGTCAGGATCTTGACCGTCGGCCCGTGGACCACCCGTATGGCGATCGTAAACACCACCTTGGCTATCTTGTTCATAAGTCTCATCGCCACGCTCCTTGGACGGGGTGAGCTGATCAATCCAGAACTGGTCCTCGCCGCCATTGATGCGGGCGCCAGCAGGGACATTGTGCGAGTTCTTGCTCTGGTCGCCGGACTCGCGACCGTCGGCTTCGCAAGCTGGAGCATCGCCATCGGTTGGCGTGGGACAGTCAACTCGACTAACCGCTAACCAGCCGCCCGCCCGCCGGATCACCTGTTCCGGAGTGAACAGCAGAAATCGGTTATAGGTGTCTGCGAAGCACCACGATCGAGTAGCGGAACCACGACGGTGGACGAGGTGGCAAGTGCGGGTCGTAGGAGGAACCCTCAGCGGGAATTTGGCGCAGTCAGTGAGCTGATAGCCCAGCGGTCCCCACCTAGCATTGCGCCGATACCACCGAAACAGTGTGGCTAGGACCTTCGCTTCCTGTGCGGTCTCTTCTCCGTCGTGATCGGTCCCTCTTCGGAGGAGGTGGCCGCGCGAACGCCAGCGCTTACCGATGCACGATCTGGTCGTGGTGACGGATGCAACCTGGGTTGACAAAATCAGGTTTAGCAACGTAGGTTGACCGTATGGAGTCTTCAGAGATCGCGGCGGTGGCGTCAGACACCAGCGACCCGAGAGCCGGGCTGCGGGCAGTGGCATCACTGCGCCTGCTCGCGGACACCCTAGAGCTGCAGCAGGTCGAGGCCGCGCTGCGTGCGGGTTTGAAGTGGCAGGACATCGCGGACGCGCTCGGAGTCACGAGGCAGGCCGTCCATAAAAAGCACGCTAAACGAGTCGATCCCACGATCCCCATCCCCAGGAGAAACACATGAGCACGTTCGTTCGATTCGCCCGGACTAGCCAGTCGCTCTCCCTTGCGGCCCTGGAGGAAGTCTCCCGACTCGGGCTTCGCGAAGCGGACATCGAGCACCTGTTCCTCGCCCTCGTCATCAATGAACAATCCGCTGGGCGTTCACTGCGCAGCATGGGCATCGACCTTGACGTCGCCCGTCGCGCCGTCGAAGAACAGCATGAAGCGCAACTGGTGGCGCTCGGCATTGACACAACATTCCCCGAGCCCGGACGGATCGTGTTGCACGAGACACACGGGTATCAGTTGAGCAAGCGTGCATCCGACCTTATTGCCCGCTCCGGCGGCCGAGGCAAGCAAGGCGACGCCGCCGCCGTGCTCCGCGAGCTCGTGCAGGAGCCCAGCGGTTTGATTGCCAGCATCCTTCACCGACTCGGCACGACACCTGACGCTCTGCTCAAACACCTTGACCTGCCCGACGCACCGAGCGAGAAAAGCCCGCCTGCCGGAACAAAAGTGAAGGGACGGGTTTCCGGGTCATCAGATTCGTTCGTTCCGGCACCGGTCGAGCGGGTGTGGGAGTTCCTCGCGGACCCCACGCATGTGCCCGAGTGGGAGATGAGTGTCGGCTCCATCGATCACTCCGGCCAGGACGCGGCACCGGGCACGGTCTGGCAGGGGTACGCACGGACTCGTCTCCCGGATGGGAAGCCGCTGAAGGTGAAGCCGAACTTCCATCGCCGCAGTATCGAAGCAGTCGCGGCCGACCGACCGAATCGGGTCGCGTGGCGAGTAGCGTATCCGGACTCTCCACGAAGCACTGGCCTCCTGACAGAGTTCACGTTGGCGGCCACGACAAGTGGTACCCACGTCACGATCACGACCTCTTGGCTTCGACGTCACGGTTGGCGCGGGGTGGTGGGATTGCCTCTGTTTCCGATCCGCAAGTTTTTGCTGTGGATCAGCGCGTTTCAGACGGGCAGTGCGCTGGGTCGAGTATTTCGATGATCGAAGGCACGAATCCCGACCAGATCACATACGGCCATGGCGGCATCCGCAGCCTTGTATACAACCACCAGAATGCACTGCGATTCACGACCAGCACATGCCTGCAGCATTCCGGCGATCACCAACATCTGCGGATGAAAGCCGGTCAGGATGTGAGACAAACCGCGTGCCGCTCGTCGGCTGAGCTGGACCGCTCCGATTCGTAGCCCACCTAATTGCCTGGGGCAGCCTTCTCGGCGGAGTCTCGCTGATCGCGTCCGCGTGGTCCAGGAAGACCGCGGTGCAGGGCGAGGAATGACGAAAACTCTGCCCTAACCTACACGGAGCGCCTAGATTCACTGCCGATTCCTCGGACCCGCTCAACGCCGATTAAGACGGACCGGTGCAGCGCATCCTGGCTCAGTTCGGGAAATCCTTGGGTTGACCCCAGTCTTACAGTTAGCGATTGGAGGCTCACCGCGGCCGGCCACGCGCCGTCTCAGAAAGGGAACGGTGAGCGGAACAGGTACACGTCGCAATAACGGGTCACAGGGTGGCTCTCCAGCGGCAACGCGGGGGCCTTCAACGGGCGAGATCGCAAACAGCTCGAGGCCGCGAGCGATCGCTCACGCCTACTTGGTTTGGTTCGAGTGCCTCGTGAACACGTTGACGATCTTCACTGTTCTGCCCTCGATGTAGAACCAAATGCGTGCACCCTCAGAGAGTTCGTACTGCCATTGATCGTGTTCGACGCCGTCACGAACAATAGTTGCGAGTTGGCCCTTGAGCTGGTGGCATTCGGGGTCCGACTGGTTCGGGGCCGTGGTGGGCCGGTCCCAGGCGTCTGCGGCTGAGCTTTTCTGGGTAGCGACGATGTCGCGCCATCCAGTCACGGCTTGACTCGTCACATGCTCGATGGCGAATTCTGATGATTTGAGAGGGCGTGTGACGAGCCCTTTCTTCGGGGCCATTAGGCGCGGGGCTTCTTGACCGCCACAGGTTCACGAAGCCAATCCGGTTCTTCCTGTCCCCAGCCGGCAGCAACAGCCTCCGCGGTATTCTGCCAGGCCTTGATCTCAGTGAGTATCCGCCCCGGCTGATTCACAACGAACGCACCGCGAGCCGTGTTGATGGTGTCCTGGGCGCAGGTTCTCTGGTCCTGAACGCTGAGTATCTTGATCCAGGGAAACGGTCGTGCCAGGCGGCGAAGACGGCTGCAGAATTACGGGACAGTTCCGACGATTGCACAACGCGTCGCTCTGCAGGGGTGAGTACTTTCGACGCCATGAATCGAGTCAATTCCGAATGTGTTCTGAATTCAACGCCAGCCGGTCCGACGACTGGGTGGGGAGCGCTGCCATTGAATCCCGTCGTGGCGACGTCATGCTTCGTCCTGGCACCCCTTTCCCGGCATCGTGCCCGGGTGGATAATCAGGGGCATGAATGCCCCGGGAGAGTCGGCCGACTTCGCGGAATCGGACGAGTTGCAGCGCCTGCAGCGACGCGCGTACGGACCGAATGCTGACATCGCGGGCGATGCGGCCGCTCAGGCTCGACTTTCCCAACTAGAGGCCGCCCAACGTCGAGAGCGGGTCCCCGTCGTCGACACCGCCGCAGCGCTCCCAGCCCCAGTCTCGGAAGGCTTCCCGGTCCCTAAGCCTCTCCAAGGGTCGCGCCCTTCATCGACATCGATCCCGCAGCCAGTGAACGGGGCGTCCGCCAAGCATGACCCTGACGAAGGGGCAGTCACCGAGCAAGACCCCGCGCGGGCGCCGATCACCAATGGACCGATAGACGGAGCCCTCTCGGCACCGTGGTGGCGCCGTCGCCGATCGCTGCCCTGGGTCATCACCGCTGTGGCGGTGCTGTCCGCAGCCATCGGCATCGGTGTCGACGAGTCGAACCAGCCCACACCGGTCGCACAACTCACTCCGCAGGGCCAACCCGGGAAGGCGTCCATTCCTGTGGACGATGAAGTCCCCGTGAGGTATGACTTGACCGTCGCGGACTTCGTCTCCTACGGCTCGTATGGGCCTCTGCAGATATGGAGCACAACGAAGCTGGAGAATAAGCGATGCATCGCCGTGGTGCTGGAAAACCACATCTCGGTGTTCGAGTGCACGGCGCCTTCTGTCGACACCATCGCCGATTACAACATCGAACCCAACCAGATCCCACCCGCGCCGTCCGGTGAGTCGACGCCATACGTCCGCTTCGTACTCCACGATGAGGTCGTCGACGTGTACCGGCCGACAGAGGAGGGCGAGTTCTACGGATCCACGCCGCGCGAAAGCCAGGCGCCACGTCGAACAATTGTCACGGTTGACTATCGGTTCGACAACTCGCACGCCGACTCGGTTGGCGCCGCCACGGAGCTCTCGACGATCGGTGCCCGCGCCACCGGATTCATCGACGAGGCTACACTCGCGTCTTGACGCAGCCGCTTCAACCTTCGTTCCTCGAGGACCCGCGCCCGGTCCGCTGTGATGCGCAACTGGGCTCGGCAGTGCCGCACAGTCTTGCAGACGAGTGCGCCCTTCCTTGATCGATGCGAGGGAACCGGACACCTGCTGTTGCACCAGCACCGTTCGGCTCCATTCGGCTGGCACCGAGACTTCGCGGATGCCCACCTGCGCCTCCACGACTGGGTCGCGACCTCCGACACCGGCCTCGAGCGCGACCGACCGACGCGGCAGACCTCGTGGCCAGGCGAACTGACTGCCGACGTAATCGAGGGCATCGACAATCGCTACGAGGACTTCGTGCAGTTCGTCATCGACGATGTCGCCCGTCGCCGAAATGCCAAGGCGTTGTTCTAGGCCCATAGCGACTCTGCTTGATCGGCCCACGGCGCTGCTGCCCGATGTGCGGGAACAGCCACCGTTCTACCGCTCGGCGCTGACTAGCGCCCACTAAGCTGGGCAAAATGTGGGCACGGCCGTCGCGGTTCGCGATCTCATACGCCCGCGGTGGGGCACCTCGAGAGCATGAGAGCTTCTCGGTCGGGGGTTAGTCGGTGAGCCGACGCACCCAGTAAGCCGGGCGACGCGACTCGTGGGCGTAGACCAGCATGAATATGTCGCCCTCTCGGACGGCATAGACCACGTTGTACGGAAACTTACCGAGGTGCCATGTGCGGACCATGGGCTCGCGCCGCCGCCCTCGGAATGGCGCCGCCGCATCCGGCCATCGGAGGATGAATTCAGCCGCGGCTTCCGCTGCGTCCGCGAATTCGTCTCCGAGCCTGCCGTCCTCGAACGCGGAGTAACGTTCGTAGGCGTCGAGGAACTCGTCACGAGCGGCGGGATGCTCGTTCCAGTCCCGCGTCACTTGCGCCGTGCGTCCGATCGTGCCCTTGCGATGGCGATGGTCTCCCGGCCACTGACCGGCTCGACCTTGCCGCTGACAAGTTCGTCGAGTCGCCGACCGACCACCTGCTCCCACGCATCGTCAATCGCGGTCTGGTCTGACTCATCGACCTGCTGAAGAGCGAGCGCGGCGATCTCTCGCTCGTCAGCGTCGAGGGCCTTACCCGCCGCGATGCAAGCCGCAAGCTTCGGTGTCATTTGGCCAGCGTACGACGGCAGGCTGACATCAGCCAGTGCCCAAATTTGACGCACGGAACGCGCTGGTCCACCGCCCGGCGCACCTCGCTACAGAAGTGGCGGACTGCTCAAAAGACGCGAGGCCCGAAAAGGGAACCCCGAGCGGGCGGGACCAATTGTTGGGTGCTGCCTGCCATGCTTGTCACATGGTGCAGCCGAATGATCTCCTTGCCGTGCTTGTCGACGCTGACAACGTGCCGCCTGCAAAGATCGGCGCAGTTCTCGCCGAGGTCGCACGTTTCGGCACGGCCTCGGTCAAGCGGGTCTACGGCGATTGGACCAAGCCGAACTTAGGCAGTTGGAAGCCAGTCGCGAGCGAGCACGTGATTCAGCCGATGCAGCAATTTGCGAACACGATCGGCAAGAACGCTACCGACAGTGCACTCATCATCGATGCCATGGACCTGCTATACACCCGTCGTTTCCGCGGATTCTGCATAGTGTCATCCGACAGCGACTTCACGCGTCTCGCGTCCCGTATCCGCGAGGAAGGCGTTATCGTCTACGGCTTCGGAGAGCGGAAGACGCCCGCCGCGTTCCGCAATGCGTGCGATCTATTCACCTATCTCGACGTGCTCGAAGAGGCTGAAGGGGAGAGTGCGGCTACGGCGCTCACGCGCGTTTCGCCCCCGAAGCTGCGCAGCGACACGAAGCTCATCTCGGGGCTTCGGATAAGTGTCACCACCGCATCAGGAGAGGACGGATGGTCGAACCTTGCCACGGTCGGCCAGCTAATGCGCAAGCAACAGCCCGACTTCGACTCACGAAACTGGGGCTACACAAAACTGTCCGACCTAGTTCGAGCGACGGAACTCTTCCTCATCGAAACCCGACCTGCTGGCGGACTGCAGCTACAAAACAAGAAGAAGAACGGCGGCTGAGCACGGTCTCGACCGGTGCGAGAGCACAATGGCTTCAATCGCTCGCGTTGCTCAGCCCCAGGCCTGACGACCTGCACGCCGTTAACCTCTCCAGCGGCCCGGGAACTCAGCCCCCGATGCAGTCGCCGCTTACGCTGTAGCAGGGGCGAGGTGGACTCTACTCACCTCTATGACCGCGCGCGTCGGATCTCGCGTGCCGGTGCTCAACACACGCTCAGTGCCTGAAAGGGGGACGATCAAGGGAGATTCGCCGCGCCCGTGCTCTCGACAAAGTTTTCCAGCGGGATCAGCGGATCGGACCACTAGTCAGGCTTGTCGAATACGCCCTGGATGAACACCGTGCGCCCGGCGTCGGTGTTGCGCCCGGAGTTACTAATCTTGACGACTGCCTGTTCTCCCAGCACGAGATGCATTCCAAGCGGAGGAGGGGCGCTGGAGCCGCTCGCACTCGACGCTTGCGCCTTCGCCTGCTGTGCCTTGCGCGCCGCCACGATGTCGGCGGTAATGTCGCGCCAGATACGCTCCAGGAGACCTGCACCGCGGATCAACCCGCGGAGGGATTCCGCATCGGCCAGATGGCTCTGGTTGGGGCGGCTCGCCCATGGGACCGGAAGCTCAATCGGCTCGCCGTTCCCCGCGCAGATTTCCTGGCAGACGAACAGCCCGCCCAGCCTGAGTACTCGGGCGACTCCGGAATACAGGCGGCGCTTGTCCCGGATGTTCATCTGCATTTGTATCGTCCACACCACGTCGAAGCTGGACGCGGCGAACGGAAGCTCCAGGGCATCACCCGCCTGAAAGCGGGTGCGATCGGACAACCGCGTCATCCGAGAAAGGGCGTTGGCCACCCCGCAGAATTCAGGCGAGAGATCGATGCCTGTCACGTCGCAACCCAAGGTTGCGGCGAGGTATCGCGCCGGGCCGCCCAACCCGCTGCCCACGTCGAGCACTCGCGATCCTGGCGGAATCTTTGCAAGCTCCACCAATGCGCGCGTGGCCGAACGTCCCGCGGAGTGAAACTCGTCGGCCGGCGCGAGATCTTCGTGCGTGACCGAGTCCAGGTCCTTGCCGAGAGCTTGCAACCCCGCCACGATTCGCGGCAGAAGTCCGCCCGGCTCGTAGTGACGAAGCATTTCCTCGTGCGACTCGCCCATGGACGCATCCTGCGCGGATTTCGGAGAGCCGTCAAGTAAGCGCTTGCTCCCACCACCCCGTCACCTGCCCTCCTCCGGCAGGAGGGAGGGTCTGGCCTGTGCCCTCACGAGGGCTCCACTCAACCGCAGAACGGCATCGCAGACCCCCCCCCGACGAGCAAACGATCTTTGTCCCCTTAAACGACATCGGAAGGGTCGCGGTCGTGCAATTCTCCCTTCGTCCCGAGGGTCCGTGGGTGGCTGACAACCTGGATCAGCGGATAGCTCGCCTCCCCGCAATCGCTTACGGCTTCGTCGTCCGTTGGACCGTTCCCGAGATGCGATCTCTGGCGCAATTCCTACTGGTGCTGTCAGGCGTCTTGCTCGGCGCCGCAGCAACGCTTCTTACCGAATTTCTCCTGCCCCGCCGTGCGGCAGAGAAGGCAGAGGCGGCGACGGATGCGTCCCGAGAAATTCCAGAGACGTCGATAGAACTTCTTCGCGAGACTCAACTCCTGCTCGCCCACGCGCAGGCCGAGTTGCGTCAACGACCCTGGTGGCGACGGCGGCCGAAAGGTTCAAGGCGATACAAATGGGAACCTTATCTACCTCGACCCTGTCGTCTCGCGGAGGCCAACATCGCCGCTCGGCGATCACAGCGAGCCACCAGCGTTCGTAAGCCGGACCCACACTGCGACGGTTATTGACCCGTTCACAGCACAGCGGGATGGTTTCGCCATGGATGGATGCCTAATTGGATACGCACGCGTTTCCACAGAGGAACAAGATCTCAACGCCCAACAAAACGCCCTGGAACGACTGGGCGTTAGATCGTCACTGATCTACACCGATCACGGTCTGACCGGAACGAACCGGGCCCGACCCGGGCTTCGCGAAGCGCTGGCCGCCTGCCGTGCCGGAGACACCCTCGTCGTCGCCAAACTCGACAGACTCGCACGATCACTCCGAGATGCGAAAGACATCATCGACGAGCTGACGGTCAAAGACGTCAAACTCAGCATCGGCGGAGCGGTGCATGATCCGAACGACCCGGTCGGGCGCCTCCTCTTCAACGTCCGGGCGATGGTCGCCGAATTCGAGTCGGATCTGATTCGCGCCAGAACGCGGGAGGGAATGCAGGTGGCCACGGCGAAAGGACGGCTTCGCGGTAGCAGCCCAAGCTGTCTGCGGCGCAACAGAAACACTTGATCGAAGTCCACACTGCCGGCCTTCACTCCAGCGCGGAACTGACGGAGCTCTTCAACGTCGCGCGGTCGACCGTTTACCGAACCATTCAAGGTCAGTTCGAATCAGGCCATTGAACGGGTCCCATAACCGCTGTCTCGTTGCCGGACGGGCTGGTCCGGCAACGGGAAGCCTGCGCGAGAGGCCATTTGTACATTTGAGGATCTATTGTACATCTGGGGCGTGGAATGTACGCTTGAAACATGTCATCCACGGTCCCCGTCAGCGTCTCTGATGCACGCGACCAGCTCGCATCGATCATCGACCGGGCTCGCAACGAGCACGAGCCGGTCTTCTTGTCTCGCCGCGGGCGGCGAGTTGCGGCTGTTATCGACGTCGACGATTTGGAGCGTCTCATTGAATTGGCCGAAGACATGGCCGATATTCGTGCCGCTGAGGAATCCCGTGAAGAGATGCGTCGCACGAAAAGCGAACCGATTCCTTGGGAACAGGTGAAGACAGACCTCGGCCTCGTATGACGTACTCGGTGGAGATCGCACCGGCCGCTGAACGCCAACTGCGAAAGTTCGCTCCGCAGGTTCGACGTCGAGTTCAAGCAGCTATCGACCTCTTGGCAGACGATCCGCGGCCACCCAAGGCGATCCAACTCGTTGGAGGCTCTGGCGAATGGCGGGTCCGAACGGGTGACTACCGCATCATTTACGAGATTCATGACGACCTGTTGATCGTGCTCGTCCTCCGCCTTGGATATCGACGCGAGATATACGAATCCCGATAAGTGATCCCGCAACAGGAACGTCATTCGAGACCCATGGCGTTAACTCTGACAGGTAACGAGTAGTCATCGGAACGCTTCTGTATCCGTGATTCACGCGTGGCAATGGGACACTCATGACATGCCTTCCGACATAAAGACGAGAAACCGTCTGGGTGTGGTGCTTCCAGCGGTGGCCATCGTGGCCGTCGCTTGGGTGGTCTTCTGGATGGCACAAGACTTACCCACGGCGTGCGCTCTCGTGGCCCCGTGCCCAGGTCCCGACGTCAGGGTCATGCCCGCCGTATTCTTCGGCGGGTTGATGCTCGCACCGCTGACAGCCGTGATCCTCATGTCGTTCGTGCGGTCACCAGAAAGTTGGCTCGTCCGACTGTCCTACGTCGTCCTCGTGCTGATGGCAATCGCTGGGTACGGAGCAATCAGCTTCAGCGGCGGCTTCAGCGTGACGAGGACCTTCCTGCTTGGTCTTCTCGGAGTCTGTGGGACAGCCGGGCTCGCCTTTGTCGGCACCAACGCGCTTCGACGCGAGCTATCGAAGGATGCCTACCCAGAGGGCGTCCGGTTTCTGAGCCCAGCGATCGCAAAGAGCGTCATTGTCCTCGTCTTGTTGGTCTTGACTGTCGCCTCGATCCTGTTCGCGCGGAGTATCGATTCAGGCGACACGGCTGTTCTGAAGTGCTCGGCGCCGAACGACTCACGGACGTTCACGCCTGTCTGTCCCTGACCTCCAAATCGCCTCTCGTCGTCAATCCCGCAGGTGGGACGGCCACCGCGACAGATCTGGGGCCTGACTCGCCCGGCGACCGAGTTCACCGGTGCTGTGTCGCAGGGGAACCCTCTGCGGGACAGCTGAAACAGCTGTCCCGCAGCCTTAACTCCGAGCAGGAGGTCGTAGGACTAAACCAAGGGACCGTTGGGCAGAACAGACACAGTGATGTTTCCGCCGGGACGATCGCCGACGTACTCGAGTGCGTCGTTGACCTCGTCGAGGGTGAAGGTTTTGTGAGTGAGGAAGGAGAAATCGACGACGCCACTTTCAAGGAGCTTGAGCAGGTTGTACATCTGCGGGCGGGTGGGAAAGCCGGTTCCGAGGATGGGGGCGCTGTGAGCCATCGCTTCCGAGTAGCTCTGGGTAATGTCACCGACGGCGCCGCCTGCGGCCAGGGCGGTCCGGCCGGACGGCTTGACGGTCTTGATGAGGTCGTTGGTGCTGTTGGCGTCGCCGCCCACGCCCAGGCAGTCGTAGAAGACATCGACGCCGACGCCGTTGGTGTGGGCGTGTACCCAGTCGGTGGGGTTGACGTCGTCTTGGGTGGAGAGGATCTCGATGCGGCTGGGGGCGAGCTGCTTGACGATTTCGAGTCGGTCTTTGTTTCGTCCGATGCCGAGAATTTTGGTGGCGCCGAGGCCGAGGGCGATGGCGACGGCGGCCATCCCGAGGGTTCCGGTGACACCGTTGATGAGCAGGGTCTGCCCCGGGGTGAACTCTGCCGTCATCAGGCCGTTGTAGGAGGTGCCGATGTAGCCGAGGCGGGAAGCGGTGAGGTAGTCCAGGGTGTCGGGGAGGAGGGCGATCTTGTCGGCGGGAGTAAGGGTGTATTCAGCAAAGCCGCCGTCGCGCCACTGGTTGATGATCTCTTTCGACTGCGGGCTGGTACCCATGTAGCCGCGCATCGTTGCGAACGGGCAGACACCGCGTCCGCTGCGGCAGGTCTCGCATGTCCCGCAGACGAAGACGGGATCGATCCAGACGCGGTCGCCGACTTTGAGGTTGAGGACGTCGTCACCCAACGCATCGATGGTGCCCGCGGTGTCGAGGCCGAAGATGTAGGGCATGTCGGGGAGCGCGAACGGCGTGTAGCCGTTGACGACGTTGAAAGAGTTCGGGACCAGGCCACAGGCCGCGACCTTCACCCGCACCTCATTTTTGCCCGGGGTTGGAATCTCAGCGGTCCCCACCTCCAGCGGCTTGCCGATGGCAACCATGCGCGCGACGTTCATGTCAGTCATTTCTTTGTCCTAGGTTTCGTGGGAAGTTCGGGCTGTGCTGTTGCACCGTGGACCGACTGGCGTGTCTTTTGGAAGTAATCGCAGTAGTCGGTCAGCGGGCAGGCGCCGCACTTGGGTGTCCCGGCGACACAGACTTTGCCCCCGTGCTGGATGAGCCATTCGTGCGCGTGACGTTTGTACTCAAACGGCGTGATGCGGTTCAGGGCGTCGGCGGTAGCGACGTGGGTCGTGGTGTGCACGATTCCGAGGCGGTTGACGGCGCGGTGAACATGGGTGTCGACGGCGACGCTGGATTCGTCGAAGAGGGTGGTCATGACGATGTCGGTGCATTTGCGCCCGATGCCGGCCAACGCCATCAACTCATCGTGAGTGTTGGGAATCTGACCATCGTGGCGGTCCATGATCTGCTGGCTCATCTTCTTCAACGAGAGGGTCTTCATGTTGTAGTGGGCCACCGGGCGAATGAGTTCACGCAGCTCATCGTCGGTGAGCGCGAGAATACCTTCGAACGTGGACACTTCAGCAAACAACGCAGTGCAGGCGCGGATTACCCGTTTGGAGTGGGTGACCGTCGACAAGGCGGTGGCGACGATGACCCGAAAAGGAGTGTCGGACATCCCACTGGTCATCCACTCGTCGTCACCCTCGTCAAAGGTCGGGTAAGTGTCCTTCAAGACCTCGTACACACGCGTGATGGTTGCCTGGTCGTGCATCAGGATTACCGCCTGCCCTGTTAGACGTCGGTGGCGGTGTCGCCGGGATGAACGACGACGTTGACGAAGCCGCCGGGTCGGTCGCCAACGAACGCGAACGCGTCGTTAACTTCGTCCAAGGGGTAGCTGCGGTGCTCCAGGAAGGACAGGTCGATGACACCGGCTCCGATCAAAGTGATCAGTTCGTCGATCTCGGTGGAAGTGAACCACTGTGAGCCGACGACGGCGACATCGCGGGTGAGGATGTCCCAGTAGGACTGCGAGATCTGACCGTCGACGCCACCGGCGGCCAAGACGGCACGGCCCCCCTTAGTGATGGCGGCCAGCAGCGTGTTGGTGCTGTTGCTGTCGCCGCCGTTGCCGAGGCAGTCGAAGAGAGCGTCGACACCGTCTCCGCCGGTGGATTCTTGGACCCAGGCGACGAGGTCGATGTTGTCTTCGGAGCTGCGGGTGCTGATCCGATCCGGTGCGAGCTGCTCGATGCGGCGCATCACGTCGCGGTTGCGGCCGATGCCGAGGATCGTGGTGGCGCCCATGCCGAGAGCGATCGCCACGGCCGCGAGGCCGAGGGTGCCGGTGACTCCGTTGATCAGCACCGTCTTGCCCGCGCCGACTCCCGCTTTCTTCAACCCTGCGTAGGAGGTGCCGATGTAGCCCAACCGGGCAGCGGTGCGCAGGTCAACGGTGTCGGGCAGCTTGGCGATGCGGGTGTCGGGGGCGATCACGTATTCGGACAGACCGCCGAGGGGGTTCTGGTTGAGCAGTTCGCCACCTTCGGGGGTGAGGGCGACGTAGCCGCGGAGGCTGTTGTAGCGGCAGATGTCCTCGCGTCCCCGGCGGCAGCTGGTGCAGGTGCCGCAGGTCATATGCGGATCGACGTAGACCCGGTCACCGGCCTTGAGGATCAAGACATTCTCGCCGACGGCTTCGATGACGCCGGAGACGTCAAGACCGAACACCGCAGGCAAGGTCGGGACGGGGGCGCCGACAGCGGTGATGATGCTGTACGCGTTCGGGACAAGGCCCGCAGCAGCGACTTTCACCAGAACATCGTTCGGACCGGGAGTGGGCTTGTCGGCGACGCCGAGGACGAGCGGTTCCCCGGCAATGACGAGGCGTGCGACACGAATTTGGGACATGGGGGTTCCTGACGGGTACGTTGAAGAGACTGCGGGCGCAAGGATGGCCGCAGCTCGATGAGTGAGGTGGACGGTCGCGACGAAGCGACAAGAACCGGCCGTCAACAGCGCGACGAACCAGGCGATAACAATGAGCCTAACATTAATCGTACGAAGTAGTCCTGTTTGTGGCTGGGAGACTGCTGGCAGATCGGGGCCGCACTAGTTGGCCGTTACGGTGGCCGATTCGCGCCTGTGGGTGGTCGTCCGCGGCGAGGGGCCGGCGCAAGATCCGAGGCATTACAGGCGGTGCAGGCACCTCGTGACAACTCCCCAGATGACCAGCTCGCTCATCTCCTCCAGCACGATCTCCGGGTAGGACGCATTCTCCGGGACCAGGCGCACGGCGCCATCGACACCGAGTCGGAGACGTTTGATCGTGAGCTCGGTGTCGACCATGGCGACGACGACGCTCCCGTCACGGGCATTCATCGACCGGTCGACGATGACCTCGTCACCGTCCCAGATGCCGGCGCCGATCATGCTGTCGCCGCTGACTCGAATGATGAATGTCGCCGTCGGATCCGTCATCAAGTGGCGGTTCAAATCGACAGGACCGTTGTAGTAGCCCGTGGCGGGCGAGGGAAATCCGGCGTGGACGGACTCCGGAGCGGACCGGGCGAACAGTTGGGGCGCATCCGGATCTGCCGCAGCGGACCGCGTCGAAACAACAACGGTTTGCACAGGTGCTCCTCGTGCTGTTGCGGGTGAGGGTGGTGGTCAGGCGTCAGCCCCGGAAGGAACATGCAGCAGGTCAGCGGCAGTGACGAGGGAGGCGAAGAACATTCGGGCGACGAGGGCGACGTCGATGCGGGCCTGCTCGCGGAGGCCGGCGAGGTCTTCGCCGTAGAATGCCCGCATATACAACGGATGCAGGGCCATCTGAACGAATCGCTCCCCCAGCGGCGTTGCCGCCTCGAGCGTGCCTAACGTCGTGATCTCGGCCAGGCATGCGGCGATCGCAGCGGCGCATTGACTGAACCCGACGCGGCCGACTTCGACCGCTAGTTCCGGGAACGCGTCGGACTCGGCCGCAGTGACGAGCATCAGGTCAATGCAGAACCGGGTCAGGGTCACATCAGCCAATTCGAGACCGGCCTTCACGAGACGCTCCTCAGCGGACCCCTCAGATTCACCGACCGTGACCGCGCGGGCGAATTCCGCGGTGGAGCGGCGAATGACAGCGGCGAACAGGTCCGGCTTGGTCGGGAACCGCCCGTACAGGGTTGTCTTTCCCGTCCGGGCCGCGGCGGCGACCTGGTCGACGGTGGTTTTCGCATATCCCTGGGTGAGAATGAGGGTGGTCGCGGCGTCAAGGATGCGCTTTTCGACCTCTCCCACTTGATCGGCGCGAGGTCGACCGCGCCGCGGCGGGTCGGGCTGGGGAGGAAATGTCATCGTTGGCCACGATATCGGATTGACCGAACGATCACCGAGCGGCCTCATTCAGGTAGTCCACCAGCGGACGGACTGTGCTGAACGTCTCGACGATGTCGGACATCGACTCGGATTCCTCGACGCGTGCCATCGTCATCGGCCGGTTCGCGCAATACCCCTTCATCCGCAGGTACTCGATCGCCGGGTCGTCAGGGTCGTAGCCCTGGGGCGCGATCTTCAAATTTCCCGGGCTGGTCAACCCGTGCGGGAACATGCGTGTCATCGGTTCCGACTCCACGACGGCAAGCCACTTTTCGTAGGAACCGGCCATCCGCTTGCGGATGCGAGTCAGTTCCGGCCGCTGCGGAGTGAAGGCACCGCCACCGGAGTACACGTTGCCTGGCTCGACGTGCAGGTAGTACCCGGCGATGGCTGGGGCGGCCGCCGGGGCCTTGAACGCGAGGAAGAAGTCCGACTTGAATCGAGGTTTGCCCGGTTTCGCGAAGCGCATATCCCGGTGGATGCGAGAAATCGTCCGCCGGGGGTCGGGATTCGCAGCAGCGAAACCTGCGTCCTCCTTGTCGAACCCGGTAATCAGAGCCTGGGAGACCTCGGCGAGGTTCGCAAGGACGTTGTTGTAGGCATCCCGGTTTTCCTCGAACCACTCCTTGGTGTTGTTTTCGGTGATGTCATGGAGAAAGTCAAAAGTCTTCGCGTCGATCACAGTGCCTTGTCCTGTCGTGTGCTGCACAGCCCTGAGGATGCGGAATATGGAGTCGCGCGCGGAGATGAGGCCGCAAAGCAATAACAGTACGATATCGTCTTTATCTGTGAATTGTCGGTAGTTTCGGTGACGACTCGCTGTGATCGTCCATCGACAAGGTCTTTTGAACCAGGGGCGGGCTGTAGAGGCCACGTCGTGCTCTTCATCATCTTGGACGGCATCGCCCTGCGAGCACGTGTGAGCGGATCTCCATTCAGGCCCGCCTCGACAAACCGTGGAACTCGCCACAACCGGCCAGCGCGACATGCAACACCACGTGACCGTAAAGGGGACGTCGAGCGCTGCAGATCTGAGGCCAAACCACCTGGCGGTCGAATGCGCCGGAGTTGTGTCATAGGGGAACCCTCAATGGCGACCTTGTGGGGCAGCTCACCGCCGTAGCTGAAGCGCTCACCTGTGGTGAGCATCACGCTGATTCCAAGGCTGGGACGACACATCGGCTTCGGGCAGTCCCGCCCGATTCGTTGAATGCCGGCGGTTGCGGTGAAGCGTGCTGGATAAGCTGCGGTCATGTCTAAACGTCTCATCGTGGTTGTCGCGGGTCTCATGGTGGTCGCTATAGCGGCGGTGTTCTATCTGTTCGGCGGCAACCCGCTGCGTGGCGGTATCCAGGGTCTAATTGAACCAAGGTCAGCGATGACGATCGATGAGGTGTTGGCGGGGTTTGAGAGCCTTCCGGGGCTTCCCGTCACCAACGCGGCGTACGTCACAGAGGATGTATGTCCTAAGGTCGGCTGCATCCAGGCGCTGCGATCAGAGGAGGTTTCGGTGTACAAGTTCGCGGACCGAGACGTTGCGGCGAAGTTCAACAAGACACTCGGCGCAGATGGCCATCAGTCAGACTGGGTCGTCCTCGAGTACGACGACGCCCGGAGCAATAACGTGGCACAACTGTCTTACGCGAACACCGTCGATGGCATGTGGACAAGCGACTGACCTGCGGGGCTGGCCAGACGCCCTGGCAGTCGTGGTGAGAGGCTGCCGCCTGGTCCCCGAACGATTCTCGGCTCGAACCTTCAGGGGGCACAGAATCCGCCGCCAGTTCTTCGAGCCGGCGTTGAACAGCTGGGTGGCATTTTGGAACGTACTACGGACTCGCTTCATTGCGGGCTCAGGGGCGCAGCAACCGAAAAACGATTATGAATGAGAGTGCCGGATCCGTGCGGGCGAAACACGAGCTCGGGCCAGAAGAAACCGAAAAGGCCACAGACGACGGGACGGATGCGACAGGCCTTGCAGTGCACCCCTCCGAAGACACGCCGGACGGGAGTCAGAAATTGAAGCTCACGGAGCCGGCATTGATCGAGTTGACCGTCGGCGCCTGTGATCTCGGCGCAACTATGCGCTCACGGCAGGCATCCAGACGACCAATAGTCAGCTCTGATGAGAAGCGAGTCACCCTTCGGCTCGGCACACAGCCGAATAGCTCGAGGGTCTAGAAAGGAGCCTGAGACGCGAGCTTGTGGAGTCGTGCCGAGCTCCGTAGCAAGCTGACTCGGCGACGAGTCGTCCGGCGGGCGCACCTCAAAGAGTGACCAACAACCGCCTGACGCACAAACGGAAGTGTCACTTAAAATCTCGCTCCCCGCGGGGAGCGAGATCGACGAGGCGGGTGGCACATCCCCCTCTGTGGCGCCAATGTAGAGCCAAGCGATCCGTCCGAAATACGCCAGGATGAGAGCGCAACCCACAATCGTGATGAAGACGATGACGTCGCGGTGACGCGTTCGTGTGAGCCCCATAGGCCCTCGACGTTAGCAGCACTTACCAAAGTCGCCCGTTCCCGAATCGATTCGTGACCCTGGGCGTGGATACATGCAGGCCGGTGACCATCATCCACCCTTGCAACTCGATTCGCCTCTTCACTGATTGGATGTTTCATAACCAACCTTGACTGATACAGAATCCGTCGCTGGACTTTCGATTCACTGCAGAACGGTTCGGTTTCACTTGGAGGGTTTGCACGGAGTGGGTTGCCGTCGAGAGCTGGTCCGCCAGTAGGGTTTGACCATGGCAAACGACGGACCGGCGCGGACAGCACGACGGCCGTTATGGCCGGTAGTAGTAGCCACGGGATTCTTCCTAGCGGCTCTTGGCGCGTTCGTGATCGCACTCGATCTGCTGTTCGGCGTCGCGCCCCGCAGTGTGGGCGGCGGTTTACTCGCCATCGGCGCGATGGTGGGGTTCGGCGGAGGCTACCTTTACTTCACCAGCTATTTCCGCGGTCTTGCGCACGAGGAGCGTCAAGCCGCACGTTGAAAGAGACGGCCGCAGGCCGACTGAGAACTGACAGCCGCCGGGTTCACAGGGGAACCCTGAACGGGACTCTTCCGTAATCACGAGGCGGCGGGCTTCTCGTCATCCCAGGCCAGGATGTCGCCGGGCTGGCAGTGCAGGACTCGGCAGATCGCATCGAGGGTGGAAAACCGGATGGCTCGAGCACGCCCGTTTTTGAGGACCGCCACGTTTGCCGGGGTGATGCCAATCGCTGCGGCGAAGTCGCCGACGGACATGCCGCGTTCCACGAGCAGACGATCGACAAGGATCCGTACGGCCACTACACGACCTCGTCGAGCTCGACCCGCATGAGGACCGCCCGGCGCAGCAGCGACCGGAGAACGCTGAGAACGAGAGTCAGCGCGATTCCGACGAGGACGCCCCCAAGTATTAGGAGCGCCAAAGGCGGCGGGCCCGGAATGAACGGCAGGAGAGCCGCTGTCAGAACCGTCGCGACGAGCACCGTCAGCACCAGCAGGTCGACCGCTCGTGCGGCGGCGCGATCGAAGATCCGGTCCTGAAGGATATACCCGACCAAGAGCGCCGTCACGGCAAGCACGGTCTCTGCACAGACGACGATGGCCAAGGCCAGCCCTAGCAGTGGAGTGCGCAGATCAGCAAACTCAGGATTGTCGCGAGCGACGGATGCAGAAACGGGAAAAAGGAGAATTCCGCCAACAAGAATGACGACGGCCAGCAGGCCGAGTGCCGTCCAGGACCCAACGGTCAATGCAGGCGAAGGTCGAAGTTTGTCAAGGGTCATCTATCGATTATCAATCGATATATATCGACTGTCAATAGTAAGAGGTGCTTCAGTCAGTGTCTGCGCGACCTTCCACATCCAGTGCTGCTGCCGGAAAAGCTCGCCACGATCTACGGATTCTGATCGACGGCGGCCTTCACGGCGACAGCTCTCGCGATTCTTACTTCAGGCGTCCCCCAGGCCGGACCTCTACCGGACGACGATAGACCCGGTCAGAGTACTTTGGGAGACATGACTAGTCGCATCGGACGCATGACGTTGATCACAGTCGGCGTGATGGCTCTGATCATTGGTGGAATCTGGACGGGTCAGGGCATGAATCTGATCCCGGGAAGCTTCATGACGGGCAGCAAGATGTGGCTTTTCATTGGGCTCATCCTCGCCATCGTTGGCATCATCCTGATTATGTTCGGTCTTAGACGGCCGGGGCGAGGCCGCACGACCAAGTAAGACCCGCCTTCCCCCGCAATCACTCAGCGAAGCTGACCGACGCCTCATCGCGAGGTGGGCTGAGGAGTGCGCTGAGAGACTCCTGGTCTCTTTCGACAGCCGGACGGCGAACGGCATTGATTTAGAGGCACAGCAGCCGGCGGCCGAGCTTGCCGACGCTGTGTCGCAGAACCCTCTACGGGACGCCACGAGTTCTGGATCCGTCTGTGCGCGAAAGCTGAGTCAGCTTGAAAGACGGGCGATCGGGTTGCGAGCTACGACCGGCCCCGTGTACCTCACCCGCCTCAGAGCGTCAGATTCCGAGTGGGGGCGCATTCGCAGTGCTTTTGTAGGTCATGCCAGCCGCACAATAGGGTGGGCGGATGAATCGTAGTGGAGTGGGCAAGGCCTCATGAGCGGGACGCCGTGAGTCCGAGGGGCAGCGCGATACTGAGTCTGAGTCTCGGCTTCGTCGTCTCCGTACTGGCGGGGAGCGGTTTCCTGCTGACCCTGGTACGTGACGACCTGCACTTCCAATGCAGTTTCCTCCAGATGGGCAGCGACGACCCCGGCTCGTTCTATTGCGCGGACGGTATCGGCTACATCGGCGTTGGGGCGGCCACCTACGGTGTGTACGGCGTGATTCTCCTGATCGCTCTCGCTGTCGCCACGGCCGACCCGCAACGTGCGGGGACGCAGTCGCGGCTCATGGCAGGCATCTCAATCCTGCCCATTGCCATGTTCAGCTGGTCCAACTGGTACGCGACAAGCCCGCGTCCTCTTGATCAGGCACCCGGTGTCAATTACTGGGTTCAGCCTCTTCTCGCCGTGACGGTCGTGCTTGCCACTGCCGTTATCGTCATCCTGACTGCTGGGCTTTTGTCGCGGCCTCGGTTCCGCACGGCCGGATACATAGCGGCAATGTTGCTGTTCGTTGTGGGCGTGTTCATTCAGCCGGGCAGCCTCTCGGCCGTCGCTGTATCCTGTGGAGCTTTGGTCGCGGCAGTGTCTCTTGACCGGCGTGTGCCAAACGAGGTCGAAAGCCCCGCGGTTCCTTCCGCACGTGAGAACCGTTGATACTCTGCTGTGGCATCCGGCGGCAACGTCATATCTGGAGGTGAGGTTTCGTAATCTCATTGCCCATATCCACTCATGAATGGGACAGCGACAACGTTCCGGCAGTGAATCCCCTAATGCGTTGGCTGAGTCGCAGCGTGGACTGGGAGAAATTCTCAGGCTCCGTCACGTCGCTGCTGGCGACTATTCCAAAGAATCACGATAGAGGGGAACCGCGATGACTTCTGATGCAGATCACCCGTTTGTGACGCAGTTCTTGCGGCAGTTCGATGAGGCCGCCGTGTCGATCACTACGGCCCGTCGGGCAGAACTCCGGGAAGAGATCGGCGCCCATCTCCGCGAGCTGGTCCAGGTCGACACTCCGGACGCGGACGCGACCGCGTCGCTCTCGAGGTTTGGATCGCCCGCCGAAATTCTTGGGCAAGAACTTGACGGCTCCTCGTCAGTATCGTCATTACGCGGTCGATCGCGGCCTACTCGCCGAACCCTGGTATTCATGCTCTCGGCAGGTGCCGCGGCGACACTTCTCATCGTGCTGGTTCCGCGCCTCGTTGGCGACGCGCCTGCCCCAGAGGCCAGCGTCGACGGCACGGTGACGTCGGTGGTTACCGACACTCCTCAAGGTCCTGCCCGGGTGACCACAGGCACAGGGTACTTCGAGTATCAGGCCGCGATCGACGCGATGGAGGATCCTTTGCCTGCGGGGGCTGCCTATCCGACTGGCGTGCCAGAAGGCTTGGATTCGGGATCAAGCTCGGCGGGCATGATGCAATCAGGCGCTGGCAACGTCGTCGCTCACTACACCTGGCTGTGCGCGTGGGAATCCGAATATCTGACGTCGATGGCCGAGAAGGATGCCCAACGTCAAGTTGCAGCGGAGGCCATGCTTACAAAATGGTCCACGAGCGAGTTCTACATAGCCAGCGATCCGAACAGAGGCTGGGTGGAGACGGTCCTGGATCCTGTCCGGTTCGGTGACCCTTCTGGTGTTGCGCGGGATCAGCCCCAATCGTGTTCGCAGGCCGGGATCGTGAACGTCCGAGGCTGACGTGAAGCCCAATTGCTGCCCATTTTCCGAGAGACTGCACAGGCCCGGATACCTTCCGGTCGTGTGACCTCGGCGGTCTTCACCAAACCGTCCGTAAGCGGGACCCCATACGGGCGGAGCCGTTTCCCACGCCAGACGCCGGCGTTCTTCGTCATCGGCAGATTCCGTGGCGGATCCAAGAAGTGGACGAACCTGTGTTAACGCCGACCGAAAATAGGGCCAATATCGCCGTTTGAAAATAGGGCCACCAGCCACTATGGAGGGTGATCAATATGGACGATTGGGCGAGGATACGCCAGCTGTTTTCAACGGGGCAGCACTCGAAACGGGAGATCGGCAGAGTCGTCGGGGTGTCGCGGGGAACGGTGGATCGGGCGCTGGAAGCGGACCGGCTGCCGAAGTACCACCGCGCAACGACAGGGTCGAGT